>DYSB01000134.1 GCA_020726405.1 Acetofilamentum sp.
CTGGCACCGCTCTGGCACCAGTCTGGCACCCTGAATCCCGCCTTTCCTTGCCACATTCTTGGCGTAATCATGACTGGAATCCCATGACCCGCATGAACCGGATCCTCATTCTGTTGATTGCCGTGCTGGCCGGGCTCCGCCCCGCGACGGCCGCCAGTTGGGCCGAAGAACGCGAGGCTGTCCACACCCGCCAGTTCGCCGCCGAGGGCCGTCACGAACTGGTGGTGGCCCAGTGCCGGCAGTTCCGCGAACGCTTTCCCTCCTCCCAGGCCGGCGACCTGATCCTCGATCTCGAGGGCCGCGCCTGGCTGGCCCTGCAGCGGCCGGCCGAGGCCCTGGGCGCATTCCAGTCGTTGGTGCAGCGCCACTCCTCCTCGCCCCTGGCTCCCGCCGCCCAGCTGGCCGCGGGCGAGTGTCTGGCCCGGTTGGGTCGCGCCGGCGAGGCCGTCAAGCAGTGGCGCCGGCTGGCCCAGCAGCACCCGGGCAGTCCGGAAGCCGTGCAGGGCTTGCTCAAGGCCGAGGAGAGCACGCCGCGCAGCGAACTGGCCGCGCGGGAGGAACTGCTGCGCCTGGCCGCCGAACTGGATTCCGAGAGCGACCTGGGGCTGGAGGCGCGGCGCCGCTGGGCCCTGCTGCTGGTGGAACAGGGACACGCCGCGGAAGCCCGGCAGTTGCTGGACCGGGTGCTGCGGGAGTCTGCGCCGGGCGCCGGCCAGCTGCGTGCCCTGCTGGAATTGGACCGCCTGCTGGTGGAGAACCAACAGGGCGAGGACGCGCTGGCCCTGCTGGTGCAGGCCGAGGCCCAGTACGAGGATGATCCCCTGCGCGGCCGGCTCTGGCTGGCCCTGGCCACACGCCGGCTGGAATTGGGTCGCCTGCTGGAGGCCGAGCGCGGTCTGCGCTACGAACTGGAGCAGGAGGATGCGGCCTTCGACACTCCCGCCGTGCGCGACAGCCTGCGCCTGCTGCTGGGCGACGCGCTGGTGCTGCAGGGTGCGGAGCTGGAGGCCGAGGGTGCCTGGGCCGCCTGCGCGCGGCAGACGCCCGCCGTGCTGCTGCGGCGCGGCCTGGCGCTGGCGCGGGCCGGTGCGGGTGCCCAGGCTGTGGAGCGCTTCACTGCGGCGTTGGACTCCCTTTCCGCCGCCCCCAGCCTGACTCATGACTCCGCCCGGCTGTTGGCCGTGGGCCTGCTGGACCTGGCCCGCGAGCAGGACCAGAGCGGCCTGCCCAGCGTGGCCTGGGAGCGCGTGGGCGAACTGAGTCGGCACGTGGAGCCGGATCACCCGGAAGCCACAGAGCTGGCCGAGATCCTGCTGCGGCAGGGCCTGCTTCCGGAGGCGGCCCGACTGCTGGAGGCCCAGCGCGGCGACCCGCTGCAGGCGGATCGCCGGGGCCTGCTGCGTGTGCGGCTGGCCGTGGCCGGCTCCGACTGGAGCCGCGCGGTGGAGCTGGCGCGCATCTTCCAGGAGCGCTGGCCCGTCTCGCCGCTGCGGGCGGAAGTGGACAGCCTGGACCAGCAACGGGCCCGGCCCCGGGCGCGCAAGACCGAGCTGGAGCGCTGGCTCAAAGATCTGCGCCAGACGGGCGCGGAGCGCAATCCGCGGGCCGCACTGGAGATCGGCTGGCTGCAACTGCGCGAACTGCAGTCGCCCCAGGAGGCACTGCGCACTTTCAGCTCGCTGCCCGAGACGGCGGAGGGCAATCAGCAGGCCGAGGCCCGGATGGGCCGGCTGGCCGCGCTGGTGGAGCTGAACCGCCTGGACGAGGCCCGCGAGGAGTGGGAGGCCGAGGACCGCCTGCTGGCCCGTTCGCCCTGGGGTCTGCCGGCCCTGCGCGCCCTGTGGTCCGCCGAATCCACGCCCAGCCCGGAGCAGCGCCGGGAGCGGATCACCCTGCTTGAGGGCCTGCGTCGCGCCGGACAGTGCGATTCCGCTTCGCTGGCGGGCGAGCTGCTGGACCAGTGGAACGGACTGCGCGAAGCCATCGGCGCCGAAGGCGGCAGTGCCCAGTCCCAGGCGGACTGCGCGCGCAAGGCCCTGCAGTGGGCGGACAGTCTGCGCGAGCCCGACCCCGGTCGCCTGCTGGCCCGTTCGCTCTGCCGTGAGACACTGGGCGACAAGGAATCCGCACGCCAGGACTGGTTGCGCATTCTGCGCGAGTCCGTCGAGGATCCCGCCGCGCTGGTGGCCGCGCGCAATCTGGCCCTGGACGAACGCGCCGACAGCCTCGTGCGGGATTTCGTGTTGTCTCACGCCACGGAGGACTGGGCCTGGCATCCGGTCTCCGCCGGCCTGCAGCGGAAGATCGCTGTGCTGGAGCGCAGGGCCGGCCGCCCGGAGGTCTCGCTGGCCATCTGCCGGCGTCTGCTGGCCGAGGACGAGGCCCGGCGCGTGCCCCTGCCCGGCGCTCCGCCGCCGGATCCGCGCCTGTTGGACGAGCTGGCCCAGGGCCTGGAGCAGATAGGCGAGCGCGCCGAGGCTCGCCGCGCCTGGTTCCGCGCGCTGGGCGGCCCGGTATTGGCGGACACGGCGCTGGCCTCGCGCTTGCTGCTGCGCGTGGCACGCAGTTTCCACAGCGACGGACGGGACGAAGACGCCCGGCGAGCCTGTCGAACCTTGACCACCGTCTTTCCCGGCACGCCCGCCGCGGGCGGCGCCGTGCGCCTGCTGGCCGCGCTGGAGAGCGGGACCGGCCGGAACGCGGAGGCGCTGATCCTGCTGGAGAGCCTGCGCCCGGCCAAGTCCGCCGACCTGTCCCTGCGCACCCAGTGGATCAAGTCCCTGGCCCGTGCGGGCCGGGAGAAATCCAGCCGCCAGGAGTTGCAGCGGCTGCTGAAGGAGAACAACAGCCGGGTCAGCGAGGACACGGTGAAGGCCGCGGTGGGTCTGGCCCTGGGTCTGGGACTGCTGGAGCGTGACCAGCCCGCCGAGGCGGAGAAGGCGTTCGGCCAGGTAGCGGGCAAGCTGGACAAGACGCCCCAGGCCTCCGCGGCCCAGTTGGGCGTCGCCCGGGCCCTGCAGGCCCAGGGCAAGGATGCGGCCAGCCTGAAGGCGCTGGTCGTGCTGGAGAAGCGCTGGCCCCGCGCGCCGGAGCGGGCGGGCGCGGCTGCGCTGCGCGCGGAATTGGCCGAGGCTGCGGGTGACACAACCCAGGCGCTGGCCAGCCTGGAGCGGGCGGTGGAACTGAGTGCGCCGCTCCAGCGCGAGGCTGCCTTGGGTCGCTTGATCGATGGTGCTGAGCGCCTGCGGCGGCCCTTGGTCCGGCGTCAGGCGCTGGAGCGCTATGTGACGGAGCATGCCCAGGCCCGCGGCGCGCTGACCCGGCGGCTGGAGCTGGGTGAACTGCTGGCCCGGGCGGGGGAGACGGCCACGGCGCGGGCCGCGCTGCGTTCCCTGCAGGCCGAGGCCGACGAGACGTGCGCGGCGGAGATCCAATACCGGCTGGGTGAAGTGGCGGAGAGCGAGGGCGATCTGCCGGGCGCCATTCTGGAGTACCAGAAGGTGCCGCACTTGAAGGACGCCTCGCGCCTGGACTGGGACGCCAGCGCCATGTTCGCCGCGACGCGCTGCTGGGAAGCGCTGGGCCGGCCGGGCGAGGCCCGTGAGACCTTGCGGCAGATCGTCCAGCGCCACGGCGCGGGTTCGGGCCACGGACTACGCGCCGCCGCGGAGCTGGAGCGGCTGGGCACGGAAAAACCCTGAGAACGGGTGGAGCGGCGGAGCGAGGAAGGGCTGCGGCATGACGACCATCACGAATCCCTGGCTGGAGGCGGCGGAAGCGCTGATTCCCCTGGCCCTGGAGGAAGATCTGGGGCGCAGCGGACCGCCCTGGTTGTCCGGCGACGTCACGGGCAACGCGTGCGTGCCCGCCGGCCGGACCGGCTCTGCCTGGATCGAAGCGCGCCAAGCCGGCGTGGTCTGCGGCTTGCCCATCGTCCGGGAGGTCTTCGAGCGCGTGGCCGAAGACGCACCCCTGGCAATCCATTGCCTGGTGGAGGATGGCGATCCGGTGACGGCCGGCCAGCAGCTGGTGGAGCTGGACGGATCCCTGCGGGCCATCCTGGCCGGGGAGCGCACGGCGCTCAACTTCCTGCAGCGCCTCTCCGGCGTGGCCAGCGCCGCGGCCGCCCTGGTGGCCCTGGCAGGTCCGCGCCTGCAGGTGCTGGACACGCGCAAAACCACACCGGGCTGGCGGCGGCTGGAGAAACTGGCCGTGCGGGCCGGCGGCGCGGGCAACCACCGCCTGGGTCTGCATGACATGTACTTGATCAAAGAGAACCACATTCGCGCGGCTGGCGGACTGGCCCGGGCCGTGGAGGCCGCGCGCGCCCAGCGCGCCGCCGCGGGCCGGCCGGAGATGGCCCTGGAACTGGAAGTGGAGACGCTGGACGAGCTGCGGCAGGCCCTGGAATTGGGAGTGGACTGGATCATGCTGGACAACTTCAGCGCGGAGCAGATCGCCCCCGCGGTGGCCCTGGCCGCCGGCCGGGCCCGCCTGGAAGTCAGCGGCGGCATACAAGGGGACCGGCTGGCCGCGCTGGCGCGGGCCGGCGTGGATCTGGTCTCCGTGGGCGCCCTGACCCACAGCGCCCGGGCCTTCGACTGCTCGCTGCTGGTCCGGGGGAACGGCGCATGAAGCGTGTCACAGGAAGGGCGGGACTGGTTCTGGTTCTGCTGCTGCTCCTGGCCTGGCTGGGGGCCCGGGCGGCCGTGGTGGACAAGGGCGACGGGCGGGCCGTGGACGTCCTGCTCAGCGAGGGCTTCGAGTCCGAATCCTGGCGCATCGCCTGGACCGTGGTGGATCGCGACGGCTTCGGCGACTCCTGGGGCCGGCTGGGCACAGCGCAGTACTATTCGCCCCATGCGGGGAATTGGGCGCTGGGCAGCCGTTACCGGGACGATGGCGAGGCCAACGACGACTGGCTGATCTCGCCGCCCATGGAACCAGACTCGGCGCGGCGCTTCTTCAAAATCTGGTACCGCAGCCAGGACCCGAACTACCCGGAGACAGTGGAATTCCTCGCCCTGCAGCGGGACGTCGCCCTGCCGCCCGGGGAGCTGGCCGATCACCTGGACGAGTTCCAGTTGCTCGAACGCTTCAGCGAGGTCTCCGTCACCTGGCAGGAATTCACCGAGGAACTGCCCATCGGCAGCGGGGGCGTGTGGTACTTCGCCGTGCGCAATGTGTCACAGGACCGCTTCGTGCTGTTGGTGGACGACGCCACGGGCTTCTCCACGGTGACGCTGCCGGGCCAGCGCTGGCAGCTGGAGGATGAGTACCGGCGCTTCGACTTCGGGCTGGTGCCGTGTGACTCCCTTGCCATGAGGCCCTTCCGGATCTGGAACCTGGACGCGGCGGACAGCCTGGCCATGGTGATCCACCGGCGGCCGCAGCCCCCTTTCCTGCGCTCCAAGGCCCGCCGGGCCGGCTCGGACCTCCGCTGGGACGTGGACAGCACGCTTTACCTCTGGAAGCTGGACCCCGACAGCGTGGGCAGCCAGGACAGCCTGCACATCGATTTCGGCGTCCGCTCCTTCTACGTGGACACCCTGGACACGGGGGAGCTGGACACGCTGCGCTTCCACGGCACCTACCTGGACACCCTGGAGTTCGATCTGTTCCACCTATCGGCCGGCGACCTGCTCACTGTCACCATCCCGTTCACCATCGCCTTCTGGTCGCCGGATTCGGCCGCCCGGCTGGACCTACACCAGGATTTCGAGAACGAGTTGACGGCGGACTGGGGCCTGCAGGCGGGCAGCACGGACACGCTCTCCTGGCAGCGTGCGCAGACCTGCAGCTCGGCCAACTTCACTGTGCCGGCCCACGGCTGGTTCGCCTGCGTGAACAGTGACGCGCGCGGCCGCTTCACGGCGGACGGACTCCCGCTGGTCCAGGACGCCTGGCTGCTCAGTCCGTGGCTGGATGTGTCACACACGCGGGAAGGCGACGAGTCGCGGGGCCTGCTGCTGGCCTGGGACCAGTACTACCGGTCCGGCGCCGGTGACACGTTGCAAATCCTGGCGGACAGCGCCGGCACGGGTTGGCGCACCCTGGCCCGGCCCGCCGACGGCGAAGTCTGGGAGACGCGCAGCCTGGACCTGTCGAGCCTGGCCGGCACGGACAGCTTGCGCCTGGCCTTCCGCTACCAGGGCAACTGGTCCTACGGCGCGGCGCTGGACAACATCATCCTGTTGACGGTGGCCGATGCCCTGCCGGGCACACCTGCGCCGCCCGCGTCGCCGCGTCCGCACGAGGACGAGGTGGTGCTGGCGCCCAATCCCTTCAATCCGTTGACGCAAATCCGCTGGCAAGCGGCGGCCGCCGGACGCCTGGAAGTCACCGTCTACAACCTGCTGGGCCAGCGCGTGCTCAGCGCCGGGCCTTGGCTGCTGCACCCGGGCGCCAACGCCTACCCGCTGGATTTCAGCCGGCTGGCCTCGGGTGTCTACTTGGTGCGGATGGTCAGCACCGGGGCAGACGGACGCGCGGCACAACTACTGCGGCGTGTGACCTTCCTGAAGTAGGCGGCGAGCAGTCCCGCTGGAGGCCTTGGTGGACGTGCCCGAACTCCCTGCCCGGCGCCTGAAGCGTGCGCGACCCGCCGGCGGGTGGATGCGCTGCGCATTGCCCAGCCTGCCGGCCCTGCTCGCCTCCTCTGCAAGTGCCGCCTGCCTGCTCTCCGCCCCGCCCGACAAGGACGCGCAAATCGACGAGGCTTTCCAGCATGTCACACCTGGCTCCGACGGCTACTTCGAATTGCACTGGAACTCCAGCGGCGACTCGGCCTTGGCCGTCGAACACGTGCCCCGGATCCTGGCCGCGCTGCAGGCGGCGCGCGCCCACTACCTGTCCTTGCCCGGCGCCTGGGACGCCCCGCTGGGTCCGCGCGCGCGCTATCCCGTGCTGGTGGTACGGCAGGACACGCCCGGCGCCACCACCCTGCCCTTCGAGCAGGACGGCACCAGCGGGCTGAGCTGGATCCAGCTCGACCACCAACCGGAGCGCTGGGGCGGCGACCCCGGCGAGCTGCTGGACGTGACCTGCGCCCACGAATTTTTCCACGCCCTGCAATTCGCCTGGGGCGCGGACCTGCGCAACCTGGCCTTCTACGAGTCCAGCGCGGTCTGGGCCGAGGATCAGGTCTTCCCCGACCATGACGACTGGGCGGCGCGCTATCTGCCGGCGCTGTTGACCGACCTGCAACGGCCGCTCACTTACACGGGCGGCCTGCGCGAGTACGGCGCCGGCGCCGTGCTGAAGTTCCTGCTGGCCGAGGAGGCGGACTGGTCACCCTGCCGCGCGGCCCTGCAATTCGGCGCGCTGACCGGCGACTGCTGGCCCCGGCTGCTGGACAGCCTGCAAGCCCCGCCAGCGGATGAACTGGCGGCCTGTCTCACGGAATTGCTGCGCGCGGGAGATGCCGAGCGGGCCTGGCGCGTGCCCGAGTTGGCCGGCCAGCCGGCGCCTATGCGCTCAACCTTCCCCGGCCTGACCCGCGCGGGCGGAATCCCGGCGGAGGCGCAGGAACTGGAGGGACTGGCCTGGGAGGCCCTGGCGCTGGGCGATGCGGGCCGCCTGCGGGCCGCCGGACTGGGCTTGTATCACTTGGCGGAAACTGCGGAACAACCCGTCGCCTGGGCGGATTCCGCGCGACTGGCCGTGTCGGATCAGGACTGGCTGCTGTTGGTGAATGCAGGGACCCAGCCGCGGGCCGGACTGGGCTGGCTGGCGTGGTCAAACGCCGCCACGCCGCTGCGAGTCTGGCCCAATCCGGGCGGCTCCCGGCGCCAGCTGGAGTTTGCCGCGGCCTCCTATCCGCTGGAGATCCGCAATCTGCTGGGCCAGCGCCTGGCGCTCTGGACGCCCCCCGGCCCCGGCCCAGGTCCCTGGGCTCTCGTGCTGCCGCCCGCGGCCAACGGTCCGCTGCTGCTCGGCGATCCCGCCCGCGGCGCCGCCGTCATGCTCACTGTGCTGCGCTGACCCGCCTCAGCGGCAGGCGGCCACCAGCTCCGCGGCCTGCTCCAACTCCCCATCCGTGGTCAGCAGATCCGGGCAGAGCCGCACGCCGGCGGAGCGCGCATCGGTATTCAGCCCGGCGCGCTTGAGCCGCCCCACCAACTCCTGCGGGTCGGGGCAGGGCAGTGTGAGGAACGCGCCGAACTCCGGCCCCCGTCCCAGGTGGGGAATGTCCCGGGCCGCCAGCAGATCGGAGAGCAGGGCCTTCTGCCGCAGATTCCAGGCGCGCAGGCGCTCCACGCCCACGGCGGCCGTGAAGGTCAGACCCGCGCGGGACTGGTGGAAGACCAGCGGCGGGAAAGTGGATTCCAGCCAACCGTCGCCGTTCTCCGCCAGCTCCAGCTTGTCGCCGCGCGTGAAGGCGAAGGGATCCCGGCGGGCGAACCAGCC
>DYSB01000135.1 GCA_020726405.1 Acetofilamentum sp.
TCTCGTGATCCGAAGTTCGTCGAGAAGCTGGAAGACGTCGTGGGCTTGTATCTGAGGCTGCTGGCAACCCGCGAGCCGGTCTCGCAGGTGGTGGGCATGGGCCCGGAGCAGGCCGTCTTCCTGTTCAACGAGGGACGCCGCCCGCTCTGGTACTGCGAGGAGTTGGATTGTCTGCTCTGCCTGGAGGAGGAGGGCGACTTGCTGCGTCTCTTCGACGTGGTGGCCCCGCGGCTGCCGGATTGGGAGCAGCTCTGGTCCCGTCTGCCCGGCACCTGCCGCCAGGTGGAGCTGGCCTTCGCTCCCGACCGGTTCTGCCCCCACGCGCAGGCCGTCCCCCGGCTCTTCGAACACGACGGACCGTCCTGGCTGATGCTGCGGGGGGATTGGGTGCAGGGGCCCTTCACGCTGCCACGCCCAGCCCGAACCTGAACCCGGCGGGACTCAGGCGGCGGAGGCGGATTCCTCCGGCACATCGCCCGGGCGGGCATCCTTGCTGAAGGCGCGCCGCAGGGCATCCGCCAACTGGACCTCGTCGCGGATCAGGGTCAGCTTGCCACCCATGGCCAACCGGATCTGGCCGGTCTCCTCCGACACCACCACCACCACCGCGTCGGATTCCTCGGTAATCCCCAAGGCGGCGCGATGCCGGGTGCCCAGGTTGCCCAGGCCCTCCATGGGCGCGGTGCTGAGGGGCAGGATGCACTTGGCCGCCTGCAGCAGGCTGCCGGTGATCACCACCGCTCCGTCGTGCAGCGGCGTGCGCGGGAAGAAAATCGAGATCAGCAGCTCCTTGGAGACTTCCGCCTGCAGGCGGACGCCAGTCTCCATCACGGCCCGGATGCCCACTTCCCGCGTGATCACGAACAAGCCGCCATACTGACGGCGGCTCAGGTCGCCCGCCGCCTTGGCGATCTCCTCCACCACCAGGGTGGGGCGCATGGGAAAGAGGCGGCTGAGCAGCGGACTGTTGCCGAAGTGGATCAGGAAGCGGCGCAGCTCGGGCTGGAAGAGGATGACGATGGCCACGGCCCAGACCGTGGCAAATTCCTTGAAAATCAGCGAGATCAGATCCAATTCCATCACCTGCACCACCACGTAGGTGAAGAGGATCAGCAGCAGGCCCAGGAACATGGGCACGGCGCGCGTGCCGCGCATCAGGCGCCAGACCTGGTAGAACAGCACGCCCACGATGGCGATGTCCAGCAGATCCCGCCAGCCGGGCAGCACGATGCTCAGCACCTCATTCATGCGCGGACCTTTCCGGGAGTGGGCTGAAAATCGAACAGGTAATCGGGCTCCAGGCTGTCCGGATCCTCGCCGCCCTGGCGTTCCCAGCGCCGCTCACCCAGCCGCAGCAGCCAGGGCAGGGCCAGCTGGCAATCCGGATCCTCGGCCAGTTGCGGATGCCGTTCCGCGTCCAGGAAGGCCGCGCGCTGCTCCAGCAGGCTGGGGCCCAGCAGCAACGCGTCGGCGGGCAGGGAGGCCAGCAGTTCGGGAATGGGCACGCGCCGCACTTCGCTGACAGGCGGCAGGCTCTCGCCCTGCCGGCGCCAACAGGCGCTGAACACCTCGCCGCGCCGGGCGTCCATCAGGGGAAACACGTGTCCCTGCCGCGTGGGAGCCTGCCAGGCCAGGACTTCCAAGGTTGAGATGGGCACCAGCGCGGCCCGGCCGCCGAAGGCCAGCCCCTTGGCCGTGGCCAGCCCGATGCGCAGGCCGGTGAAGGAGCCCGGCCCGTTGGCCAGCACGATCACGTCCAGCTCCTGCGGACCCAAGCCGCAAGCGGCCAGCAGCTCGTGGATGGCAGGCAGCAGCAGCTCCCCGGCGTTGCGCTGCGCTGAGAAGCGGCGCAGCTCCAGCGCACCCCCGGCCTGCAGGGCAAGCCCGGTGTGACGCGTACTGGTGTCGATGGCCAGGCAAACCGGCATGGTGGGACCGCTGACTTGATTCCGTGGCCGCGGAAGGTAGGAAAAAGGTCCAGCCGAGGCTGCAACGGGCCGCCTCGGCTGGAAGGTTCACTCGCTGATAACCCTCACGGCGTGCCGATGGTCGCGCCCACGGCCAGTTCGAGTTCCGCCAGCCGGTCGCGAAAGGTCAGGCGCTGGGTCAGGTTCTCGTTCTCCGCCTGGCGCCAGGTGGCCTCGGCGCTCTGCACCTGCAGCAGGCTGGAGAGTCCCAGCCGGTAGCGTTCGCGCTCCAGGCCCAGGCTGCGACGGGAGAGTTCCAGGTTGGATTCGGTGTAACGGCTCTGTGCCCAGGCGGACTTCACGCTGGCCAGGGCCTCGCGGATCTCGGCGCGTACCTGGCGCTCCAGTTGATCCAGGACCAGGGCCTGGCGGCGCTCCTGGATGCGGCTGCTCTGCCAGGCGTTGGTGGTGGAAAAACCCTGGAAGACGGGCAGCGCCAGCGAGAGCGAGGCGCTGTTGCCGTAGTTGGCGGGATAAGGCTCCCAGGCCTCGTAGCCCGAGCGCTGCTCGCTCCGCGAATGGCTCAGACGCAGATCCAGGGTGGGCAGGAAGCCCGCGCGGGCCTCCACCGTCTGCAGATGTCGCTGTTCCTGGATGCGCCGGCCGCTGGCCAGATCCTCGCGGTTCTCCAGGGCCTGCGTCACCAACGTCTCTTCCAGCCAGGTGGGCTCGAAGATCGTGAATTCCATGTCCAGTTGGCCGGGAGGTCCCGGTTCGGCGCCCAGCAGTAGAGCGAGTTTGTCCCAGGCGCTGTGCAGGCTCCGGTTGGAAGCCTCCACGCTGACCTGCTGGCGGCCCACGTCGATCTCCATCTGCAGTACGTCCAAATCGGTGCCCTTGCCCACCTGCAGGCGCACGCGCGCCAACTCGAGCTGGCGGCCGCGCTCCTCTAGCAGGGTCTGCTCCGTCTCCAGCTGCCCGCGGGCGGCCAGCACGGCGTGGGCTGCCTTGCGCAGATCGTGGCGGAGCTGTTTGAGCTGCTGCCGGTCGGCGCCGGTCACGTCCGCCTCGGCCAGCAGGGCGCGACGCAGCCCTGCGGTGTTGGCGAAGCCGGCGAACAGGCGCTGGCTGAGGCCCAGGCTGAGATTGCTGCTGGTGGCGCGGATGGTTTGCTCAGGCTGCTCGCGGATCTCGCCGTTGGGATCCTCGTAAGTCGTCAGCGTGCGCTCAGAGCGCCCGTAGTCCAGGCCCGCCGTCACTTTCGGCAGCAGGGCGCCGTAGGCCGCCAGACGTTCCCAGCGCAGTCCATCCACCGCCAAGTGGCTCTGCAGCAGGTCCGAATTGCGCTGCTGGCCCAGCTCGTAGAGGTCCTGGAAGCTCCAGGTGCGCGTGGCGTCCAGGCTGGGCACCGTCTGGGCGCTGCCCACTGTGGCGGTCAGCAGGGACAACAGAAGCGCCCGCAGCAGGGCTCCGGGCGCGCGTTGAATGGTCATCCGAACTCGCATCATCTCTCCAGCATGGCCAAGGGCGTCCCCACCAGGTGCCGCATCAGGTTCAGGGTCGAATCGATGGCGGCACGGCCCGGGAAGGTGCCCACATTCTTCAGTTCCTGCACCTGGGGCAGACCGGGAAGGTGCGGCATGCCTGGGTACTCGGGAATCTGGGGCAGTTCCTCGCCGGGTTCGCCCAGCTCCGAACTGTCCCGATCACCAAATACGATGTCCACGCTCAGGATCTGTCGGTCGCGCACCAGGCGCAGCCGAACCTTGGTGCCGGGCCGGTAGTCCTCCATCAGGCGACGCAGACGGCCCGGGCTGTCCACCGCATGACCGTCCAGGTCCACCAGGACGTCGCCCACCCGCAGCCCCGTCTTCTCCGCCGGCGAGCCCTTCATGATGGCGTCGATCAGGATGCCGTGGCCGTCCTTCACGCCGAAATGCTGCAGCAGGTTGTCGTTGACGGCCAGGGTCCCAATGCCCAGGAAGGCCGTGTTGGCCAATCCGCTGCCCACGTCCACGGTCACACTGCGTTTCAGGTCGGGTTCGTTGCGGGATCCCAGCCGCACAACGCCCTTCTGACGCGTCTGGTTGCGCAGCCATTCCAGTGTGGCCTTCTCGCCGGGCCGGGCCTGGCGCAGGAAGAATGTGAGGTCGTCGCCATCCTCGACCGGCTTGCCGTTGAAAGTGATCAGCACGTCGCCGGCCCGCAGACCGGCTTCCGCCGCCGGACCCTTGGCCACCACCTGCCGAAGCAGCAAACCGGTGCCGGAGAAACCGGCTTCCTTGACCTTCACCGATTTCTCCGGCACGATTCCCAGAAAGGCGTAATCCGCGGCCTGCACCGAAAACACCAGCAGCAGGGTCGCGAGCAAGAAGAGTAGGCGTTTCATGTTGAACCTCCGGGATCCCCCACTGACAAGGTGGTGTCGCTGGCGTTTCAATCAAACTGCAAGGCTTGCAAAGTAAGCTCGGCGCCGGCCAGCGCGGACTCCATGCTGAGGGGCAGGCCCGTGTCCAGCCAGGCACCGCAGAAGAACAGGTTGGCGGGCGCGGCCGGATCCTGCGGGCGGGCCGGTGGACGGGCGGCCTCGAAGTCCGGCGACTGCAGGGCCGTGGCATGGCGCTGGATAATCCAACGGGGTGGGCCGGCAGCCGCCAGCCCGTGCGCGGCCAGCCAGCCGGGTAATCGCGGCAACAGATTGGCGCGTTGCGCCAGGTCCTCGTCGGCCCAGCCGCTGCCCACCAGGGTCAGCCAACCATCGCCGCCGGCGAAGATCCACTGGAAAGGCTGTCCGAACCAGCCCGTTAGCCGGTCCAGGCGCAGCCCGGGGGCGCAGGGCAGCCGCAGGTTGACGATGTGCCGTCCCGCCTGACGTGGCGGCAGCGCAGGTTGGCAGTCGGCCAGACCCGCCACTTGCGCCAGGCCCTCGGGCGGACCGGCCCAGACCACATGCGGCGCTTCCACGCGCAGGCCCTCCGCCAGCAGGGCATGGATGCCACTTGGACCGCGCTCCACGCCGCGCAGCGCCGTACCGGTCAGCAGGCGGACGCCCGCGCGCTCCAGCGCCTGCGCAAAGGGTTTGACCCACAAGTCGGCCAGCGAACAGTCCGCCAGCAGGGGCCGATGACTCCGCGGATCGCGGAACAGCCTCAGCAGGGTGCGACGGAACAGGCCCGCGTCCACCAATTCCAGCGGTGCGTTGAAGACCGACAGTCCCCATTCCTGCCAAAACAGCCCGGCCAGTCGCTGGCGCGGCAGCCCCCGCCGCTCCAGCCAGGCGCCCGCCGTCTCGCCGGGTCGGGGCCGCGAGCTTCCCAGGCGCGCCAGCCCCGCCACCAGTTCCAGCCCGCTCCCCAGCGGATGCCGCAGCCGGGTCAGTTCGCGCAGCGTGTGCAGGCGACCCGCGCCCAGGGGCAGGGCCAGCCGCCGGCCGGCCAGCGCCACGTGGCAGATGGCGTCCAGCTCCCGGAGCGGCCGGGAGCCCAACTGCTCCAGGCGGGCACGGCAGCGCGTGAAAGCGGCCAGGAAGAGGTGGATGGAGTTGTCAGCACCGTTTGCACCGGGCAGGCTGAAGACCGCCCCGCCGGGCAGTTTACGCCGTTCGAGCAGAATCACGCGGCGGCCCTGCTGGGCCAGATCCAGAGCCAGGCCCAGTCCCGCCAACCCGGCTCCGGCGATGGCCACGTCCGCGCGCAGGGTGGTCACGAGAGCAGGATCCGCACGGCGATCAGCAGTTTCCGCCAGATGGGATAGCCCACTTTGCCCAGGAAGACGTTGTAGTTGCGCTGGCGCAGCTCGGCCAGGATGGGCCGGTAGAGGCCGGCCATCACCAGGGCCGTCTTGAGCCGGCGCTGCTCACCGGTGGGCAGCAGGGCCAGCGCTTCGTCGTAGCGTCGTTCGGCCAGATCGCAAAACTCGCGCAGGGCAGTCTGCAGGGCGGGCGTGAAGCGGTGGGCATGGACGTCGGCCACGGTCAGGCCATGGCGGGCCAGCAGGTCCAGTGGCAGGTAGACGCGACCTTCCCGGCTGTCCTCCAGCACGTCGCGCGCCATGTTGGTCAGTTGCATGGCCACGCCCAGGCGGTCGGCGAAGGCCGGGCCGGCGGGATCCCGGCTGCCGAGGATCACGATGACCATCCGCCCGACGGTTGAAGCCACGTGCCAGCAGTAACGCTCCAGTTCTTCCTGTGTGGCGTAGCGCCGCGGCTCCAGATCCATCTCCAGCCCGTCCAGCAGGGCGCGAAACAGCTCCAGCGGAATGGGCGTGCGGCCCAGCGTGTCCAGCAGGGCCAGCAGGATCGGATCCGCGGGCAGGCGTTGGCTCCGGCCGGCCAGCAGCTCCTCCAGCCAGTCCAGTTCCAGGCGACGCTCCTGCAGGCGCAGGCGCTTCTCCTGCGGGTCGGGTTCGAGGTCCATCAACTGGTCGGCCTTCTGGCAGAAAGCGTAGACCGCGTGGATGGCCTGCCGCTGGCGGCCGGGCATGAAACGGAAGGCGTAGTAGAAGTGCCGCGCGTTGACCTTGGCGAACAGCGTGCAGAAGGCGTGGGCCTGGCGCAGGTCCACGGCGGGCGGCTCGGGCAGGCGTGGGGATCGGGATTCCGTCATGGCCGCAAGATGGCGCTTTGGCTCCGCCGGGAGGGCGGCGCGGGCCAGAGGGCGCCCAGGGCAATGGCGAGCTTGGCGCCGCGGCCAACCTGCGGACGCACGCGGAGCAGGCGCGCGCCCAGGGCCGCGCTGCGCCGGGTCACGCAAACTCCGCCGCCGGCGAACATGCGTACCTCGAGGGCGAAGCGCCAGGGCAGATCGCGGGTGAGCGGTCCGGCGGCCGCCAGCAGCTCCAGCGTCCACTCCGACAGCTCGGCCAGCAGCGGGGCGACGGCCGGGCCGGCGGCCAACAGGCGCGCGGGATCCGCGGGCAAACCGTGGCGCTCAAGCCGGCTCCGCGGCACGTAGAGCCTGCCTGCCGGCAAATCGCGGGAGAGGTCCTGCCAGAAATTGGCCAACTGCAAGCCGGCGCAGACCGCGTCCGCCAGCGGTGCCAGCCGCCGATAGTCCGGTCCCTCCGGCCGCATCCCGTTCAAGGCCAGCAGCAGGCGTCCCACCGGCGCCGCGCTGTTGCGGCAATAATCCAGCACCGCCTGATCGTCGGGATAGTCCGGCGGCTCCTGATCCGCCAGGAAGGCCAGCAGCAGCCGGCGGCACTCCGTCAGCGGCAGGCCGTGCCGCGCCGCGGCCAGGTTCAGCGCAAACAAAATGGGATGGCGCTCGGCCGTGCCCGGCAGTCCGTCCAGTAGGGCCAGCCAGTGGGTCAAACGGGAGCGCCGGGCCGCGCGCAGCTCCGCGCCGGCCAAGCCGCCCAGCGGCTCGTCGGCCAGGTCGTCGGAGAAGCGGGCGAAAGCGTAGATGGCCTGCAGCGCCGGCCGCAGCCGCCCGGGCAGGAAAATCGAGGCCAGGCTGAAGTTCTCGTAATGGGCGCACAAGGCCGCGCAGGCCGCCCGGGCCGCGGGCTCTCCGGCGCAGCCGGGCTCGAGTTGCTGAAGCAGGGTGGGATCGGTCGCCGTAGCGCTCATGATGGAATGGGGGACATGAAAAGGGGGGCCGCGCCCCCCTTAGGAATCAGAACATCTCGATGGGTGTGTTTACGTGCAGGTTGCCGGTGGACTGGATGTTGTTCTCCAGGATCTGACCGCCGATTCGATTGACTTCCCGACACACCTTGATGAAGCACGTCCAATGATAATCGCCTTCCAACCCACGCTGCACAGACCTGTACTTGTTATCGCTTTCCTTGATCTCCCGTCCGCAGGACTTGCAGGTCATTCAGCACCTCGCATGTTGGTCGAACTTGGCTTGAAAAATGAGCCGCCAGAGTAGCATCTCAACCTGGACATCGCAAGGGGTCGGACAACAGATTGGAAAAAAGTCCCCGTGAAGTTGGACAGGGCCGCCAATACTCGAACATGTTGTATGACAATAATTTCTCCCGGCATCAAAGCTGCTTCCGGAAGCGACTGATGACGGATTTGGCACCCCCCGACGCGCAGGGAGTGCCGGGTGCGCCCGCTCGGCGGAGCCGGTCTGTGTCGTCGCCGCGATGGGGGTTCCGCCGCAATTCTTCGGGATTTGCCGGCCCGGCGCTTCCCCGCGCGAGTGCTTCCGGCTGGGCACCTTTTTTGGCCGGCCCGTTTTCCAGCCGCCCGTTCCTGCGTACTTTTTCCCGCCGCAGCAGACAGGGTGATCGCCCGCTCCGCTGCTGCCGGGCCCATAGCTCAGTCGGTTAGAGCGGATGACTCATAATCATTTGGTCGGGGGTTCAAGTCCCTCTGGGCCCACTTGATGATCAAAGGGTTCCGCCTCGCGGGACCCTTTCTTTTTGCCCCCGGTCCCATCCCGGTCCCATTCTTTTCTAAAACAATGCGCCCCGGGGGTCGGCCCCGGGGCGCATTGTGTAGGCACGTTGCAGGCCTTCACTTTACGGTAGGTGGCTCAGGCGCCCGAACA
>DYSB01000136.1 GCA_020726405.1 Acetofilamentum sp.
CCAACCTCCCCCACGCCGTGGGGGAGGAGTGATTGCTCCCTCCCCACTTGTGGGGATGGCCGGGGTGGGGATGCCCCCCTCGGGGGGCAGCAAGCCTCAGCGAGCGTGGGGGCCTCCACCCTTGCGCTGCACAAGCTCACCGAGGCAGACGCCCTGCTGCACGAAGGCGTGCGCCGCATCATGGCCGCCTCCGGCGATCTGCCCGAGGCCAGCCATCCGCTCGAAGAAGCGCTGCGCCTGACCGAGACCCAGGCCATGGCCACGCTCGAAGCGGTGGAGAACGGCTTCACCGAAATCGCTGCCATCCGCGCCACGCATGGCGGTTTCATCGACGAGCGCCTCGACCGCCTCGAACAACAGTTCCACACCATTCTCGCCAGCCAGCAGGGGCAGGATCTTGCCGGGCAGCGGCTGAAAAAAACCATCCATCTGCTGCAGGCGGTGGAGCAGCGCATCCGTGCTGCCGTCGAACAACTCGGCCCGCATCTCGAACCGGCGGCCACTGCCGAGGCGCCGGCCCCGGCGACCGACAGCGCTGCGCCGCTCAACGGGGTTCCCGCCTACGCCGGGCCCTCCTTTGCCCAGGATGACGTGGACGCCCTGCTGCGCGACCTCGGCATCTGAAACCTTCCGCCCACCATCATGGACAACGACATCCTGCTGGAATTTCTCGCTGAGTCGCGCGAGCTGCTGAGCCAGGCCCAAGACCAGTTGCTGCGGCTGGAATCCCAGCCCGACGACAGCGACGCGCTCGGCGCCATCTTCCGCGCCTTCCACACCCTCAAGGGCGGCGCCGGTTTTCTCGAAGCGCAGAACATGGTGGACTGGTGCCACCATCTCGAAGACCTGTTCGACAAGATGCGCAGCGGCAAACTGCGCGCCACCGCGCCGATGATCGACGCCATCCTGCGCGCCACCGATGTCATCACCTCCATGCTCGACGACATGGCGCGTGGTGAAAATCCACCCCCCGGCCCGGCCGCATTGGGCGCAGACATCCAGACTTTCGCCCGCGGCGAAACGCCCGCGCTGCCCGTCGCGGCCAAGTCGCCCAGTCCCGCCCCCCAGGCCGAGACCGCGCAGCAAGGCCTCTGGGTCACGCAGACCGAGCGCAACAGCGGCAGCACCGGGCTCTTTGCCGAACGGCGCACCGCCGACGCCGAACCCGGCGGCTCCGCCGCAAACGGCGGCTCCATCACCCAAGACGAATTCGAGCGCGTGCTCGACGGCCTCTATGGCGCCGGCCAGGCGCCCGGCGCCGCACCTGCGGTCGCCGTTGCGGCGCCGGCCAGCCGTACCGCTAACGAGATCACCCAGGACGAGTTCGAGCACGTGCTCGACCAGATTCACGGTGCAGGCCACGCCCCCGGCCAAGCGCCTGCTGCTGCGGCGAAGCCCGAAGCGCACGCCCCGGCGCCAAGAAGCGCCAACAGCAACGGCGCCGCCGCCGAAGAAACCTCCATCCGCGTCGATTCCACCCGGCTCGACCAAGCGATGAATCAGGTTGGCGAGCTGGTGCTGCTGCGCAACCGACTCAGCGCCGCCGTGGGCCGTCTGGCGCAGGAAGACGAAACCCTGGCCCGGCTGGCACGCGAAACCGATCTCGCGGTCAACGATCTGCAGAACACCGTCATGCGCTTGCGCATGCAGCCGTGCAAGCGCCTGTTCCAAAGCCTGCCGCGCGTGGTGCGCGACGCCTCGCGCAGCTTGGGCAAAAAGGTGCGCCTCGACCTCGAAGGCGAAGACGTGGAGATCGACAAGACCGTGGTCGATGCACTCTCTGGCCCGCTCATCCATCTGGTGCGCAACGCCCTCGACCACGGCATCGAAGAGCCTGATGTACGCCGTCAGGCAGGCAAGCCCGAGGAGGCCGTGCTGCGCGTGCTCGCCCGCCATCTGGGCGACAAGGTGCAGATTCTGGTGGGCGACGATGGCCGCGGCATGAACGCACAAAAAATCATGCAGCACGCCATCTCCAAAGGCGTCATCACCGCGCAGGAGGCCGCGCGGCTGTCCGAACGCGAGATGCTCGAACTCATCTTCCTACCCGGCTTTTCCACCAAGGAACAGGTCAGCGAACTTTCCGGCCGCGGAGTGGGCATGGACGTGGTGCGTTCCACCGTCACCTCGCTGCGCGGCCGCATCGACATCGACACCACGCTGGGCAAGGGCAGCACCCTCACGCTGGAGTTGCCGCTGACCATGGCCGTGCTGCCGGTGCTGTATTTCCGGCTGCGGCGCGAAACCTACGCCCTGCCGGTGGCGGCCATCGAAAACCTGCTCGCCATCGACCCCGAGCAGGTGCACTCCATCTCCGGTCGGCTCATGGCGCAGGTCGATGGCAACCGCGTCGTGCCCTACATCGACCTGGGGGCTTTGCTGCAAGACCGCCCGATCGATCTGCACAAAGACCAGAGCGAAGGCATTCTCATCGAGCAGGGGCTGCTGGTGGTTTCCGAGGCCATGGGCACCGAAGACTCGGTGGTCAAGCCGCTGGACATCTCCACCAACGACACCCTCTACCAGGGCGCCACCATCTCGGGCAACGGCGAGGTGGTGCTCATTCTCGACGGCGCCGCGCTGGCCCGGGTGCAACGCAAGAGCTGACCCACTGACCCATCATGGACAACCAATCTCTCGACACCCTGCGCCGCGACTTCATCGCCGTGGCCGACGCCACCTACGCCTTTCAGGGCGCGCTGAAAAAACGCCTGCGCGAAATCGACCGCAAGGCGCTCAACGCCCAGGTGCTGGTCAAGCGCCACGGCAAAGAACTCGCCGGATATGGCGTAGTGGCCCAAGCCTTCCGCGAAGGCGCGCAGGCCATGCAGACCTCCGCCGAGCAGGTGCAAAAGCTCATCAACCCGCTGATGCTGCACTTCATGGAAACCCTGCGCGACGTGCAGCAGATGGAGAGCCTGCGCCACATCCACAACGCCGCCGCCGCGCATTGCCCCTCGCTGGCCGAGCGCATGCGCCAGCACGCCGACATGCACGACCGCCACGCCGCGGGCAGCCGCCGCGCCGGTCTGGCGCTCAATACCGCGCTCGACCGCTTTCAGTCCGTCATTGCCGAGCTCGACTATGTGGTGGTCAACGGCCGCATCGAAGCGGCGCTGAAAGGCGCGATCAACGCGCCGCTGGCGCAGGTCTCGCTGGAAATGGACCGCTCCGTCACCGGCGTGCAAGACCTGCTGCGCACCTACCGCGAACAAATTGAAAGGATCATCGAATGAAATCTCTGCAATTTTTCAGCCAGGGCAACCACCACTGGAACATTATTTATGACCAGGACGAGCGCCGCGTCATCGACTCCAACGTCTATGCCCTGAGCGTGGACGAGCAGACCCTGATCCTCGATCCGGGCGGATTCGAGATCTTCCCGCAGGTGTTCAGCGCCCTGGTCGAAGTCGCCCCGCCCGGCTCGCTCAAAGCCGCCTTCGTCAGCCATCAAGACCCCGACATCGCCTCCAGCCTGCCGCTGTGGAACGCCTGCAGCCCCACCATCGCCTGGTATGTGCCCAAGCTGTGGAGCGGCTTCATCCGCCATTACGGCGCGCTCGATGCCGATTTGCGCGACATTCCCGATGAAGGCGGCGAAATGACTCTGGGCTCCGCCCGGCTGCAGTTCGTCCCTGCACATTACCTGCATTCCTCGGCGAACTTCCACGTCTATGACGCCTTCGCCAAGGTGCTGTTCTGCGGCGATGTGGGCGCGGCGCTGCTGCCCGCGGGCCATGCGCCCTTCGTCGATCGCCGCAACATCGAATCACCCGCCGCGTTCGACGAGCACATCAAGTCCGCCGAGTATTTCCACAAGCGCTGGATGCCGTCGATGGCCGCCAAGCGCAACTGGTGCGAGCGTGTCTCGAAGATGGACATCGACTTTCTCGCCCCGCAGCACGGCGCGATCTACACCGGCGAAAACGTCAAGCGCTTCATTGACTGGTTCGACGCGCTCAAGGTCGGCTCGGCCGTCGAGTAAGCCCGCACCCTATCCCATCCCCCAATCTCTCTTTCGCACGCATCATGGACGCCACCGCCCTCCACTATCTGCAACAAGCCTTAGAGCCGCTCGACAGCCTGGAAATGCTGGCCGAGGCCGACGCCGCCATGGAAAACGGCGTGTTCTACATGAACCGCACCGCGCGCGAAACCATGGATCGGTTTCACGCCACCCTCAACGGCGCCATCAACGCCACCCATCGCGGCGCCGATGTGCGCAACGCCCTGCACCACTCCATTCACCAGTTCCACAAAGACCCGGAGCGCATCCGCGCCATCCTGCGCCGACTGGCCGACGGCAGCCTGGACAAGCATGTGCAGGAAATGGCCGTGGGCAAGGTGATCTTCGCGCTCATTTTTGTCGCGGTGCGCGACCCCGCCGGGCAGGTCATCGCGTTTCACGCCAGCTGGCGCGATGTGTCGCACATGAAAGACGTCAGCGCTGTGAGCGACCGCCTCAAGGAAGTGGTCAGCACCCTCAACAGCGCTGCGGGAGACATCGGCCAGTCCATGACCTCGGTCGATACCGCCATCGGCAATGTGGGCCGCGCCATTACCGGCAACGGCATGGCGGTGGCGCAACTTCAGGAGCAGGTCAACGCCATCAGCGCCATCGTGCGCAATATCCGCGAAATTTCCTACCAGACCAATCTGCTCGCGCTCAACGCCGCCATCGAGGCCGCTCGCGCCGGCGAGCATGGCCGCGGCTTCGCCGTGGTGGCCGACGAGGTGCGCAACCTCGCCCGCCGGGTGCAGGCAGCCACCGCCGAGGTCGAAGCCAATACCACCGCCATCGGCCAGCAGGCCCACGACATCGCCGCCACCAGCGCCAGCTCGGGCAAGGAACTCGATCTGGTGCAGTCGGTCGTGGTGCGCATGAACAATCAGGTCAGCAAAATGCAGACCAACGCCACGCGCATGATGCTGCAGTCGGCGCAGGAAGATCACAAAGACTTTGTCATTCAAATCCTTTTCGAAGCCGCAAAGGACAAACAGGCCATGCCGCCCACGGAAGTCAGCGACCACCACAACTGCCGCCTGGGCAAGTGGTACGACAGCCAGGGCTTGGCGACGTTTGGCGGCCTCTCCGCCTTCCGCGCGCTCGAAGCGCCGCATGCGCAGATTCACGCCACCGCGAAGCAACTGCTCGAGGCCGTGCACAGCGGTCAGCGCGATCAGGTGGCGCGTCTTTCCAGCTCACTCAGCGATCAGGAAGATCTGATCGTCGGCCGCCTGCAAGTGCTGAGCGAAGCCATCGAGTCGCAGAGCAAGGCGGGCTGAAGCCCTGCCCAACCCGACAACCGGAGACAGTCAGTGGAACCCGACAGCCCCGACATGGCCGCCATCGTGGATGCAGACGCATCCTCCCCCTCCCAACCTCCCCCACTGCGTGGAGGAGGAGAAAACACCCAACCTCCCCCACTGCGTGGAGGAGGAGACGACCAGACTCCCTCTCCACAGGGTGGGGAGGGTTGGGGTGGGGAGGGTGGCCGTGAGAAAAAACAAACGTCGATCAACGCAGGCGCTCAAATCCCCGCTCAAGTCCCCTCAGGCGGACTGCTGGAGCGCGTGCGCGAAGACCGCGAGCGGGTGCTGCAAGCCGTGCTCGACCTGCTCAGCGGCCACGGTGACGGCAAGCTGCGCGACATCGACCTGATCGATGCCGACGATTGGGCGCAGAAGCTCGGCGGCGTGCGGCAGATGTTGCTGCACGGCGTGGACGCGCTGCGCACCACCACCCAGTCGCTCGCGTTCGCCGAAAGCCGCACCGCCGGCTTTGACCACGACATTCACGGCCTGTCGCAGCGGGTGGGCGATATGGCGGCACGGCTGCAAAGCGCCGCGCTGCAAACCCACACCGCGCAAACCCAGCTCGACGATCTGCAGAGCGGCGTGGAAGCCACCCATACCTCAGTCGAGCACAGTGAAAAAGCCATCACAACCACCCTCGAAGAAGTGGCCGATGTGTCGCGCTTCATCGAAAGCACCGAAACCAAGCTCACCGGCTTTGTCGATGCGGTTCGCTCAGTGGAAGCGCTGACTGCGGGCATCAGCGAAATCGCCTCGCAGACCAATCTGCTGGCGCTGAACGCCGCCATCGAGGCCGCTAGAGCCGGCGAACACGGGCGCGGCTTTGCCGTGGTCGCCGACGAGGTGCGCAACTTGGCGCGCAAGACCGCCCGCATCACCCACGAAATCGAAGACCTCACCCACAGCCTGCGCGACCAGTCGTCCGACGTCGGCACTGATATGGCACGCTCGGTGCAACGGGTGCAGCGCGTTGGCGCGCTGGTTACCGATACCGGCGAAACGCTGGTTGAGGTCAAGAGCATGCTCGGCAAGGTACGCACCGTCACCGCCGAGCAGACCGGGCTGATGCGCCAACTGGTCAGCGACGCCGACCGCCAGCGCCAGGGTGCCGAACAGGCCGCCGCGCTGATGCAGGTGCTGGTGCAACGCTTCGAGGCCATGATGACCCTCATCCGCAGCTCGCGCGAGCAGCTCAAGACCGGCGTCACCGCCGTGTCGAAGTGGCCCGATGCCGCCGTCACCCTGCGCGTCTCGCTGGCCATGCACTACCAGTGGATCGGCCAGCTGCTCACCGCAGCGCAGAAGCAGGAGAAGGTGGACATGGATGTGTCGAACTTCCACGGCTGCTTCTTCGGCAAGTGGTATTTCGGCGCCGGCGCGGGCTACTTCGGCAGCGACGCGGGCTTTGTCGGCGTCGATTCCGTCCACCAGGACGTGCACCGCACCGGCCAGGCACTGGTCGAAGCCATCCGCACCGACAACACCGCGCGCACCACCGAGCTGGCCACCCGGCTCGAAGCCTTGAGCGACACCATCACCGACCGTCTGGAAGCGCTGATGCGCCAGATTCCCTGATTCATACATTGCAGCCCACAGGACACCCACCATGAATTCCTCCGTATTGCAAGAAGTCGACGAACGCTCCAATCTCGCTGGCACCAACAAATTCGAGCTGCTGCTGTTTCGCCTTGGCGAAGAGCCGCAATCGTCGCGGCGCGAGCTGTTCGGCATCAATGTGTTCAAGGTGCGCGAGGCGCTGGTGATGCCGCAGGTCACCGTCATGCCCGGCGCGCCCAAGCATGTGCTGGGGGTGGCCAATATCCGCGGCCAGATCATCCCCGTCATCGACCTGCCGGCCGTGGTCGGCTGCGTGCCCAAGACCGGGCTGAACATTCTGGTCGTCACCGAGTACGAGCGCTCGGTGCAGGGCTTCGCGGTGGAAGAGGTTGAAGAAATTGTGCGGCTGGAGTGGAGCAAGGTGCTGTCGGCCGAGGCCAATGCGGTGGGCGGCATGGTCACCAGCATCGCCCGGCTGGAAGACGATCAGACCACCCGGCTGGCGCTGGTGCTCGACGTGGAAAAGGTGCTGCGCGATGTGCTGCCCTCGCGCGTGCATGAGGTGAAAGACACCCACAATATGGGCCCGGCGCTGGGGCTCAAGCCCGGCGCGGTCATTCTCACGGCCGACGACTCCTTCGTGGCCCGCACGCAGATCGAGAAGGCCTTGCAGGCATTGCACGCGCCTTTCGTCAGCACCAAGACCGGCAAGGAAGCCTGGGAGCGTCTGCAAACCCTGGCAAACGAGGCCCGCGCCGAAGGCAAGCGAGTCGAAGACAAAGTGCAGCTCGTGCTCACCGACCTGGAAATGCCCGAGATGGACGGCTTCACCCTCACCCGCCACATCAAGCAGGACGAGCGTTTCAAGAACATTCCGGTGGTCATCCACTCCTCGCTGTCGGGCTCGGCCAATGAAGACCATGCCCGCAGCGTGGGCGCCGATGCCTATGTGGCGAAGTTCGTCGCCGACGAGTTGGCGCAGACCATCCGCAAGGCGATTGCCGCGCACGCCTGAACGCGCCCGTTTTTTCATTCAAGCGGATTGACCGATGGATACCACGCCCACAACGTCGCCAGCAGAACCCAGCAGCACCTCCCCGGCGGAATTTCTGCAGCACTTGCTCACCCAGCGCCCGGTCGACCTGCGGCAAGCGGCTCCCCAAGGCTGCGGCGCGGGCCTGGACGAATTCCTCGCCCTGGTCACGCATCTGGTGGACACCACCACGCACAACGCCACCGGCGTGGCCTACGGCATTGCGCGCATCAGCTTCGAGGCGCGCACCGCCACGCAGGACGCGCAAAGGCATGCGAAGGAGCAGACCGAGCGCATCGGCGCCATGGGCGAAAGCCTGGAGACCTTCGTGCGCGGCATCGTCGGGGTGCAGGGCCAGACCGAGGCGTTGCGGGCCGATTCGCAAAGCATCACCTTGTTGAGCACGCGCGGCGCGCGCGAGTCGCGTGAGGCCAATGCGGTGTTCGAGCAACTGGCGCAGACCACAAGCCGGAACC
>DYSB01000137.1 GCA_020726405.1 Acetofilamentum sp.
GAGCCGCCGCCAGGGGCCGCGCGGCGGACAGGAGCAGGCCGGCTGCCAGCAGCAGGCCTGCCAGTACGTTCAGACTGACGGGAGCAGGACGGGCGCTCATTTGCGCTCCCAGCCTCCGTCCATGCGCTGCAACCAGGCGCCCTTGGGGGCCTCGTCCCGCTGGATGGCGGCGAAGATGGCAGCCAGCTCGGCCGCTTCCTGGCCGGGATAGAGGCGCTGCAGGCGGCCCAGCAGGGCCTCGCGGTCCAGGTTCTCCTGGCGCAGCACGCGCTCGCGCAGCTCCGCCTCCTCGGGTGCCGGGGCCGCCTCCCCGCGCAAGCTCAGCCGGCCGTCCAGCCCCTCGCCCAGCCAACCCGCGGCCAGCAGACGTAGGCGGTCGTCCTGGTTGAAGCGTCGGCGGCGGATGGCCTTGAGCAGGTTCTCGCGCTCGTCCTCCGGGGCCAGGCTGTCGGGCAGGCCGCGCAGGGACGTGACCATCCACTGATCGCGGCTGAAACTCTGATAGGAGCCCAGCACCTGCTTCTCCAGCAGGGAGCGTTCGCCCGTCACCTTGATTTCCGGGGCCTGCAGCGAACAGGCGCCGCAGAGCAGGCCATAGAGCAGGGTCAGCCAAAACAAATGTCTCACGGGGTCTCCTCGCCCGCCAGGGCGAAATTGCGCACCATGAAACCCAGCGGCAGCGGGCTCATGGGGATGGCCACATCGGGCAGCGGCGAAAAGGGACTCTTGCGCAGGGACACGCGCGGCCGGGCGAAGCCATGGGCCACGTCGAACTCCACGCGCTCCACGCGGTAGCGGAAGCCCGGCAGCTCCAGCAGCCGGCGGATCCGCCCGATGCTGGGGTCCACGCCCTGGGCGTCCAGCGCGCGCAATAGGTTGAGGGTCACCTCGCGATCCAGGTCCGGCATGCGCAGCTGGCCGCGCAGTTGATCCAGGGCCTGCAGGTCCAGCCCCTGCCCCTCCAGGTTCAGCACCGCGTGCACGAGTCCGCCTTTGCGACCCTTGCGACCCTTGCCGCCGCCCAGCCGGTCGCCGAATTCGAAGTAGCGGCTGTCCAGGCCGATCAGCGCGCAGTCCAGCGCGTAGCGCGTGCTATCCAGGCCCACCACGGCCGCCGAGCCGCGCACGCCGCCGCCGAACAGGTTGAAGCGGAATTCGGGGATGTCCAGCCGGCCCTGGCCCGGCCGCAGGTCCACCATCAGGGCCTCCAGTGACCAGTTGTCGTAGCGGGCCTTGGCCACGTGCAGGGCCCAGCCCTCGCCGTCGCGCCCCTCCCGGCGGGCCACACTCCGCTCTTCGAACTCCGGCTGGCGCCGGTCCCAGGCCCGCAGGCCCGACCAGTCCAGCGGGCTGCGCCGGCGGTCGGACTCCAGCCCGAAGACGGGTTCAAGGGTCAGCACCTGCTCGAAGGGCAGGTCAAGTGCCAGCTCTTCCAAAGCGGCCGAGCCCTGCCAGGCCAGGGAATCCAGCCGGGCGTGCAGACGGCCGCGGGTGTGGTAGCGCCCCTGGCCCAGGTTGGTGAAGCTCTCCTCCAGCCCCAGCTTGCCCGTCAGCCGCAGCCCGGGCCAGGGCCGCAGCTGGCCCGCACCGCCCATGAACAGCACCAGCCGGGCCTCGTCGGGCCGCTGATTGCGCCAGTCCGCCAGGCTGGCCGTGAGCTGGGCGCTCAGGTTGAGCGAGCGCAGGCCCAGTTCGAGAGTGAGGTCCGCCGGCCAGGCTCCGCCGCGGCCCGGCTCCAGCCAAAGGCTATCCGCCAGAATGCGGGTCAGGGGCGCCTGCACGCGGCCCGAGCCCGCCAGGCTGAGGCCCTCCCAGCTCCAGACGGGATCGTGCATGTTGAGCGCCTCGCCGGCGCCCGCCAGCACGTAGTCCACGCCCAGGCTGTCCAGGGCCAGGTCCAGCCGCAGTTCCAACTCCTCGACGCCGTAGCCCGGCACCTCGGCCCGCACTCCGTTGACGCCCAGGCCCGCCGTGCCGCCCAGCGGCAGACCGTCGGCGCCCAGCAGCAGGTCACACTCCAGGAAGGCCCTGCCTGTTTTGAGGTCCACGTCGGCCGGCTGCCAGGCCGGCGGCAACATGGCCAGCAGCCGGGGCAGGTCGAAGCCCTTCCAGGACTGCAGCAGGCGTGCCTGCTGGCCCTGGCGACCCAGCTGCAGGGTCATGGGCGGGAGGGGATCCGGGCGCAACTCTACAACAAGCGTGTCCGGCCAGGGAATGGGATTGTCCAGCGGGCCCAGCCAGGCGTGGCCCTCCAGCAGCAGGCGGTGCAGGGGCACGTCCAGCCGCTGGCCCGCCGCGTTCACCTGCAGGCCGCCCGGCACAGCCTCCAGCCAGAAGTCGAGGCCCTGACCGCAGCGCACTTGGGCCGAGGTGCGCAGGCCGCCTGCCAGCGACGCATCCAGTCCATCCAGACTGAGCTGGCTGGTCTCCAGGTCCAGCACCAGCGGTAGCTGCTGGAAGCGCTCGGGCTGATCCAGCCAGCTCTGGCAGTCCTCGCTCCATTCCGTCAGACTGGGCAGCCGGCCGCTCAGGCTCAGGTCCAGCCGGCCCTGTTGCCAGTGGGCCATGCTCAGCTCGCCGGTCAGGTCGAGGCTGTCCCGGGACCCGCGGCCGCGGATGTGCAGGGCGAGATCCAGATCGCGCGGATCGTCCAGCGGCGCGAGTCCCAGCTCAAGCCGGCCCACCCGTCCCGTCAAGTCCAGCTCGGGCTGACTGGGCAGGGGATCCGCCAGATCCAGGTCCGCCCGCAGAGTCTGTTTGATCTGCAGGTCCACCACCGCCAGGCCGGATTCAGGCAGCTCCAGCCGACCGGCCGTCGCTACCAGCGTCTCGCGGTAGCGGCCTGTCCCGCCGCTCAGAGTGGAGTCAACTTCCAGCTGTAGACTGCCTGTCAAGTCCAGGGCCAGATCGCCACCCAGGGCGGGCAGCTCCAGCGCCCGGCCCAGGGGATCCAGCTCGGCCAGCCGCGACTTCAGGCTTTGGCTCCAGTCCGCCCGCAGGCTCCAGCCCGGACTCTGTTGCACCAGCCGGGCCGTGGCCCGAGCCGTAGTGGCAAGGCCGGGGCCGCTCAGCTCCAGCTCGAAGCCCAGCTGGGCCTGGAGCGGATTCTCGCGCACGGGCCAGGTCAGTTCCAGCCGGGTGAGCAGGTAGGTGGGCAGGGGCAGGCGGCGGGATTCCCAGCGCAGCGCCAGATCCCGGGGTCGGGCCTCCAGCTGCACGCCCAGCCGCAGAGTGTCCCGGACCAGCTCGGCGCTTAAGTCCAGACCCTGGAGGATCTCCGGACTCCGCTCCAGTTCCAGGCCCGCCAGCCGCAGAGTCTCGCGCGTGTCCGGCGGCAGGGGCAGCGGCCGCAGGCCTGCGCCCGTCTCTGTGCCTGAGCCTGAAGCGCGCTCGCGCCAGTCGCCGGACCAGGCCAGCAGCATGGAGGCCAGCACACGGGGCGGAAGCTCCCCCTGCGCCAGAGCGCGCAGGGCGGCGGGGTCCAGCTCGGGCAGTCTGAGGGTGAGACCCAGGGGCGGGCTGTCCAGATCCAGCGGCCGGCCGCCCTGCTGGCCGCTCAGGCCCACCCGCAGATCGCGCAGGATGATGCGCGTGGAATCCACCCGCCAGCCCTTGTCCGCCAGCAGGCGCAGGTACTCCAGCGGGTCCGTACCGCTGTTGTCCTCCACGGCCGTGCTGTCGTCCAGGCCCAGCCAGGCGGGCAGGAGCAGGCTGTCCTGCCAGCTCAGATTGACCCGCAGGCCCTGCACGACCAGGGAATCCAGATGCAGGCGCTTGTCCCACAGCCGCCCGGGACGGGGATAGACGCCCAGGCGCTCGATCTGCAGGAAGGGCGGGGTCCGGGAGTCGCCGCCGATGGCCAGCTCCAGCACCTCGAAGCGGTGCCAACCGCTGCGTCGCACTTGCAGGTCGACAGAGGTTTGAAGTGCCGCGCTCAGCTGCTCGCGCAGCAGGCGGGCCAGCCGCGCGTCCTGGAGGAAGTACTGGCCGATCAGCCCCACCGCCAGCAAGAAGAGGGCCAGGGAAATGAGGAGCGTGCGCCACACGCGCCAGCGCCGCCGACCTTGCGGTGGCGGGTCGGTGGCCGGGCCGGAATCCGGCTCCAGCTCCGGCGGCTGAATGGGAGGCGTTCCCATGACTCAGGCCTCCAGCCGCCGCTCCAGACTCGTCCACCACAGCTCGGCCAGCTCGTCCACCGGCAGGTCCAGCAGGCCTTCCACCAGCAGGCGGTCGCCGCCCGTGCTGCCGATCTCGGCCATGGGCAGGGAGTGCAGGCGAGCCAGCTTGACCAGTTCCTCGCGGTGCTCGGGCCGCGCGCTCAGGACCACCAGGCCCGGCGTCTCGGCGAAGAGCAGGCGCTCGGGTTGGGACTCGGCCTCCGGCCCCAGGTCCACCAGGCAGCCGAGAGTTCGACCGGCCTCCAGCAGGCAGGCCTCCGCCAGACAGACCGCCAACCCGCCCTCGGAGACGTCGTGCGCGCTGCGCAGCAGGCCCCGGCCCGCGGCCTCCACCAGGAAGGCCTGCAGGGCGCGCTCCAGCGCCAGGTCCACGGCGGGCACGGCCCCGGTCTGCTCGCCCAGCCGGCGCTCCAGGTACAGGCTGCCGCCCAGCTCGCGGCCGGGCCGCCCGGCCAGCAGCACCAGCTCGTCCGGTCCGCGGAAGGCGCTGGGCACGGGCTCGCGGCCCTCCAGCAGGCCCACCATCCCGATCACGGGGGTGGGGTGCACGGCGCCGTGCGGGCTCTCGTTGTAGAAGCTCACGTTGCCGCCGGTGACCGGCGTGTCGAAGGCCCGGCAGGCCTCGCCCATCCCGGCGATGGCCTCGCGGAATTGCCAGTAGATCTCCGGATCGTAGGGGTTGCCGAAGTTCAGGCAGTTGGTGATCGCCAGCGGCGCGGCCCCGCTGCAGGCGATGTTGCGCGCCGCCTCGGCCACCGCCGCGCGCGCGCCCATCCGCGGGTCCAGCCGCACCAGCCGGCCGTTGCAGTCCGTAGTCACCGCCAGGCGCTTGTCCGTGCCCTTCACGCGCACCACGGCCGCGTCGCCGCCCGGGCGGATCTCCGTCGCCGTGCCGATCATGTGGTCGTACTGGCGGTAGAGCCAGCGCCGGCTGCAGACGTTCTCATGGGCCAGCAGGGCCTTCAGCTCCTCGTTCAAATCCTCCACCTCCGCGACGCCGGACAAGTCACGCTCGTGGTGGCGGCGGAACTCCTCCGGCTCGCGCCACTCGCGCTGATAAACCGGCGCGCCGCCGCCCAGCACCAGCGATTCCGCCGGCACGTCCACCACGGTCTCGCCGTGGTGCGTGACCTGGAAGCGCCCCGTGTCCGTCACCGCGCCGATGTGCGCGCAGTGGATGTCCCAGCGGGCGCAGATCCGCCGCACGGTCTCCTCGCGCCCGGCCTTCACCACCACCAGCATGCGTTCCTGGGATTCGGAGAGCAGCACGTCGTAGGCCGTCATCCCACTCTCGCGCTGGGGCACCTGATCAATCTCGATCCGGATGCCCGCCCCGCCCTTGGCGCTCATCTCGCTGCACGAGCAGGTGATCCCTGCCGCGCCCATGTCCTGGATGCCCACGAGGTCGCCGGACTGGATCATCTCCAGCGTTGCCTCGATCAGCAGTTTCTCGGAAAAGGGATCGCCGACCTGGACGCTGGAGCGCTTCTCCTCCGACTCCTGGGACAGCTCGACGCTGGCGAAGGTGGCCCCGTGGATGCCATCCCGCCCGGTGGAGGCCCCCACCAGGAAGACCGGGTTGCCCGGTCCCGCCGCCGTGGCGCTGGCCGTCTGGTCGTGGCGCACGATGCCCACGGTCATGGCGTTGACCAGCGGGTTGCCGTTGTAGGAGGCGTCGAATTGCACCTCGCCGCCCACCGTGGGCACGCCCAGGCAATTGCCGTAGTCGCCGATCCCGCGCACGATGCCGTCCATCAACCAGCGCGTGGTGTCATGGGTGAGCGCCGGGAAACGCAGCGAGTTCAGGCTGCAGATCGGCCGCGCGCCCATGGTGAAGATGTCGCGCATGATGCCGCCCACGCCCGTGGCCGCCCCCTGGTAGGGCTCCACGGCGCTGGGGTGGTTGTGGGATTCGATCTTGAAGGCCACGGCCAGGCCGTCGCCGATGTCCACCAAACCCGCGTTCTCCGCGCCGGCATCGACCAGCAGACGGCCGCCGGAGCGGGGCAGGGTCTTGAGCTGCGCGATGGAGTTCTTGTAGGAGCAGTGCTCGGACCACATCACACTGTAGACGCCCAGCTCGGACCAGCTGGGATCCCGGCCCAGCAGCTCGCGGATTCGTCCGAACTCCTCGTCCGTCAGCCCGTGCCCGCGGGCCAGCTCCAGATTCACCACCGGTTCGCAACGCCCCATTCCGCAGGCCCTCACAGGATGCAAACTATTGTGGAGCGCCGGGCCATCCGGGCTCCCAGTTAAAATGTAGCAACCGCAAGGCCGCGGGACGGGGCCTCGCCCGTGGGAGTCCGGCCGGCTGAGCTGGGGTCGGCCGGGCCGGAACTGTTAGGTTGACGCGCCGTGGATCCGGCCGCCGCGCGGGCGGGACCATCCACGGACACAGCAGCCCCCGGACACCCATGCGCCTCTCCAAAACCACCGAATACGCCATCCGCGTGATGTCCTACCTGGCCCGCCGCTCGGACGAAGCCGTCTCCGTGGCCCAGCTCTCCAAGACCCTGGTGATTCCCTACAAGTACCTGGCCCGCCTGATGACCCAGCTCAGCCAGGCCGGCCTGCTGCAGAGCACCCAGGGCAAGAAGGGCGGCTACCGCATCGCCCGACCGCCGGAAGAGATCTACATCTACCAGATCGTCGACGTGGTGGAGGGGCTGGAGAACTATAATCGCTGCGTGATGGGCTACCCGCAGTGCGACGAGCAGAACCCCTGCTGCATGCACCACCTCTGGGAACCGCAACTGCTCGGTGTGCGCAAGATGATCTACGAACACACACTGGCCGATCTGCAACAAGGCACCAAGTTCTAGCAACCAATCGCGCCGGCCCGGCTTAGGCCTCCGGCTTCGCCGTCTTGATCTTCAGCGGCTTGCACAGGGCGTCCTTGTCCGCCGCGGCGCGTCCGCAGGAACGGCAGACGTGGGTGGGCTTGGCCACCAGCTCGAACAACTCCTTGCGGTCCTTCTCCAGCTCTTTCTTGGTCCACTCGCACAGGGTCTTCATCGACGTCATCCTCCGGCTTGACACCATGATCGGGAACCCGGACCGGCAGCGCATCCTGCCCGGCCCAGGTGGTATGTTGGGGCGGTTGCGCCGGCGGACGCCGCCGGTCCCGTCCCGTGTGTCACGGATCAAGGAGCGTGCCATGTCCGAGCCCCAGGCCCCGCCCGTCCATTCCCCCTACATCCCCGCCGGCAGGATCGTGCCCGAGTTGGGTCTGTTGCCCCTGCTGCTCGGTGTGCTGCTGGGCATCATTTTCGGAGCGGCCAGCCTCTACCTGGCCCTGCGCATCGGCATGACCATCAGCGCCTCGATCCCCATCGCGGTGATGAGCATCTCGATCTTCCGCTGGTTCTCCCGGGCCTTCGGCGCGCGCCCGGCCTCGATCCTCGAGAACAACATGGTGCAGACCACGGGCTCGGCGGGGGAATCCATCGCCTTCGGCGTGGCCGTGACCATGCCCGCCCTGCTGGTGCTGGGCTACGACATGGACCTCTGGCGGATCATGACCGTGGCCGTGCTGGGCGGCCTGCTCGGGATCCTGCTGATGATTCCGCTGCGCCGCGGGCTGATCGTCAAGGAGCACGGCAAACTGGCCTACCCCGAGGGCACGGCCTGCGCCGAGGTGCTGATCGTCGGCGAGCAGGGCGGCACCAACGCGCGCACGGTCTTTACGGGGTTCGGGCTGGGTTTCCTGGGCAAGCTGCTGGCCGGCGACGGCGGGCTGCGCGTCTTCAAGACCGTGCCCGAGCGCCTGCTGGGCTTCTTCAAGGGCGGCAGCCTGGGCCTCGAGCACGCCCCCGAGCTGCTGGGCGTGGGCTACATCATCGGGCCGCGCATCGCGGGCATCATGTGCGCGGGCGGCGTGCTGGCCTACTTGGTGCTGATCCCGGCCATCAAGATCTTCGGCGAGGGGCTGGGCGCGCCACTCTTCCCCGCCCAGGAGCTGATCCGCGACATGGACCCGCACCAAATCCGCAACGCCTACGTGCTCTACATCGGCGCCGGCGCCGTGGCCACGGGCGGCATCCTCAGCATGTTGAAAGTCCTGCCCATGCTGGCGGCGGCCTTCGGCGCAGGGATGAAGGATCTGCTGGCCGGCCGCGGCCAGGCCAAGGCCGTCAGCGAGCGCACGGACCGCGACCTGCCGCTGGGCGTGGTGGTGCTGGGCAGCCTGGCCCTGGTG
>DYSB01000138.1 GCA_020726405.1 Acetofilamentum sp.
CCAGACCTCCAACCGCCCGGGCAGGGCCTGCCAGCCGGAGTCCTGCCGGGCCCAGGCCGCGCAGACCAGTGGCCGGCGCAGGGGCGGCCCGTCCTCCGACTGCCGGCGCAGCTCGCTCAGGGATTCGCTGCCGTCGGCCAGCGGGCGCAGCAGCAGGGCCGCGCTCCGGGACCCATCGGCCCGCGGATCGGGCGCGCCGGCCGGGGGACGCGAGTCCCCCCGGGACGTGCCGTGGGTCAGCCAAAAGAGCAGGAGCAGGGCCAGGCCGAGCCGCAGGCTGCCCGCGCCGCGTCGCAGGTTGGGGGCCGCCAGCAGACCGGGCAGCGCCAGCCAGATCCAGGGCGGCGGGGCGGGCAGCACGCGCCAGAGCAGCGCTCCGGCCAGCGTCCCGCCCAGTAGCCAGGCGTGCACGCGGGGCAGGCGCTCCAGCCGGGACTCAGACATCCGCCCCGCCCTCCCAGCGCAGCTCCGGCGGACAGAGATCCTCCAGGAAGCGGATGTGCGGACCCTCGGAGCCCAGTTGCACGAGCAGCACGTCCACACGGCAATGGGCCGGCCGGCCGGGGCCGCCCTCCAGCCAGCCGGAGCGGGCCAGGGTCTTGAGCAGCAGGCGCAGCTTGCGCTCGTCCACGCGTTCCAGCAGCAGGTCCAGCGGCCCGCGCCCGCACTTCACCTCCACCACGTGCAGGACGCCGCCCAGCTCGGCCAGCAGGTCCACCTCGCCCATCTGACGGCGCCGCAGGTTGCGTTTCAGGATCCGGAAGCCACGCGCCTCCAGCCACTCGGCGGCCAGTTCCTCGCCCCGGTGGCCCCGGCGCCGGCAGCATTCCATCCCGTCCAGCATCCCCTGCTGCACGGCGGTCTGTCGTCTGGCCATGGTCCCGCTCCCTTCTCCTTTGGAGGGGGCCGAACGGCCGCGACGGGGCCGGGGTTGCAGCAACGAAAACGGGCCGGCGGAATTTCCGTCGGCCCGTCAAGAGATCAGGTCAGGCGCGGCTCAGGGCCGCACGGGCGGCGGCGGCGGGGGTGGTGCCTGGACAGTCAGTCGCTGCACGGCCGAGCGGGTCTGCTGGCCGCCGGGATCGCTGGCCAGCACGCTCCAGCGCCAGACGCCAGCTTCCAGCTCCACGCTGGCCGTGCCGCCGGACACCGGCACCCTACGCTCGCCGGCGGGGCCTTCCAGCACCAGCTCGTGGCTGGCCGTCTCGCCCGGATCGGGATCGCGGGCTTCCGTCCAGCGGAAGGTCACCGAACCCTGGGGCAACTGGCTGCCGTCCTTGGGCGTGAGTCCGCCAGGTGTGCCCGGCGCCTCGGCCCGGGCGTTCAAGACGTACTCCTCCACGGGCGACCAGTCGCTGCTCTTGCCATCCTGGTCCACCACCCGGGCGCGCACGAAGCGTCGGCCGTTCTCCTTCAGCGCCAGCGGGGCCGAAGCTGTCGCCGCGTCCACTTTCTGGGTCAGCGCAGCCTCCTGGAAGCCCGCATCCGCCGCGCTGTTCAGCTCCACCTGCAGACGCTGGGGACGGCGGTCGGGATCCTGGGGCGCTTCCCAGCCCAGCACCACGGGCGCGCTCTGCACACCGCCCGCCGGAGTCAGGCGGCCGCTCCAGCGCGGCGCCTCGTTCACGGCGTCCCACACGCCGTTCCAGCTCTCCGACCAGGGACCTGTCAGGCCGTGGGGATCCCGGGCGCGCACGCGGAACCAGACCTCGCCATTCTCCGGCAGGCCGCTGAGCTGCGCCAGGGGCAGGCGCAAACCCGGCACGTCCTTCACGGCACCGTCGCTGAACGCGCGCGTGCTGGACCAGCCCAGCTCGTAGACCAGCCGATCCGCGGGATCGGGATCCGCGGCCTCGGTCCAGGCCAGCGCGTCGGCGGAGCCCAGCACCTGGCCGGCACGTCCGCTCAGGCTGACAGAGCCCGGCCGGCTGTCCACTGTGAAGCGCAGGGGCAGCGAGGCGGCCTCGAGCCCGCTCTCGTCCAGGGCCGTCACCGTCAGGCGCAGCTCCTGGTCGTTCTGCAGGGTCTGCGTGAGCCGTAGCGCGGTCTCCGGCGTCTCCTTCTTCTGCAGCAGGGTGCCGTTGCCGTCTTCGAGGGTGACGCGGTAGCGCACCTCTGCGTCCAGGTCGGGATCGCTGCAGGCGCTCCAGGCCACCTGCACGCCCGTCAGGTCATAGAGCTTCTGGCCAGCGCCGGGTGTGCCCAGCTGCGGCACGGCGGGCGGCTCGTCCTTCAAATTGACGGCCAGGACCAGCGGCGCACTCCACGGACTGGGGGAGCCCTGGTCGTCCAGGCAGCGCAGGCGCAGGTGCCAGCGGGCGTTGTCGCCCAGGGCCAGGCCGCTCACCGCCGTCTCCCCGGCCGAAACGCGCTGGGTGGCGGCATTTTGGAAACTCGGCTGCGCGGCCACCTGGAGTTCGTGCCAGAGGCTGGCGGGCGGATCGCTGTGGTCGGGATCCGTGCCCGGCGTGAAGGCCAGGCTGGGCCGGTCCGTGCGCAGGGCCCCGCCCTTCCCCAGTTCGACGGCGAAAACCGGCGCACCGGGAGCATTGTTGACTCGGTTGAACCAGAAGCGACCCGCGGTCGAGGTGGATTCCAGCCCGTGGGGATCGCGCGCCGTGACGGTCCAGCGCAGCTCCTGATCCTCGGGCAGACGCTCCACGCCCGGCAGGCGGTTGAGAGCCAGCTGGGTGGCGGTCAGACCCGGCGCCTGGGCCAGGGCCTTGCCCGCCGCATCCTGGATCTCCACGCGGTAGCTCAGGCGGTCGGCGGGGTCCGGATCCTGGGCGGCCGCCCAGCTCAGCAGATCGGTCAAGCCCAGCTCGTCCTTCTCCATCTGGGGAAGCGGCGCGCTGGGATGGCTATCCACGCTCACCCGGCGGGCGGGCAGGCTGGCCTCCAGTCCGGTCTCATCCTTGACGCTGACTTTCAACAGGTAGTCGGTGCGGCTGGCGAGGGCCGCCTTGGCCGTGGCGCGGGTTTCGGCCGTCTGCCCCTGGGCCAGCACCTGGGCGGGCTGGGCGGCGGCGAGCAGCTGCCACGAGTAGCTCAGCCGGGCATCCACGTCGGGATCCGTCGCAGCCTGCCAGGCCAGTTCGATCTGGTCCAATTTGAAGAGCCGGGCGCCCTCGGCGGGCTCCAGCCAGGCCAGTCCGGTGGGGGCCTCGTCCGCCCGGTTGAGCACGAAACTGCGCGCCGTGCTCCAGCCGCTGGCGCTCCCCTCGTCATCCAGAGCCTGCACGCGCCAGAACCAGCGCGAGTTGTCGGCGACTTGGCCCGCGGGCAGCCACTCCGTGCGGCCCGTCAGGCGCTCCTCCAGCAGACGGCCTTGGAAATTCGCGTCCTCTGAGAGCTGCACGACATAGGACAGGCTGGCGGCGGGATCGCTGTGATCCGGATCCGTCGCCGGGCTCCAGCTGAGGGTGGGTTCCTGGCGTTGCAGGCTGCCGTCCGCCGGCGCCTGCAGGACCACGGGGCCCGGTGCGCTGTTGGAGCGGTTGTACCAGAAGGAGGCGGGCTCCGACCACTCGGAGGCCACGCCATGGTTGTCCAGCGCGCGCAGGCGCCAGCTGTGGGCCTTGTCCTCTGCCAATAGCCGGCTCTCGCTCCAGGCCTCCAGCGTCTGGCTGGCCAGGTCTGGGCCCGGCAGGTTCTTCAGGTGGAAGAGCGGCTTGGCGAACTCGCCGCCCTGGGCCACGGCCTGGATCTCATAGACCAGGCGGTCCTGGGGCCAGGGATCCTGGCTGGGCGTGAAGCGCGGCGACTGGACGGCCCGGGCCTCCTCGCCCCCGGTGGGGAAGAGAATCACAGGTGTGGAGGGCGTGGAGTCCGGCAGCAGGCGCAAAGCGGCCCGGCTGCGCGTGGTGCGCCCGCTGTTGTCCTTGGCCTCCACGGCCCACCAGAGTGGCACGCGGTTGGGGAACTCGTCCTTCAGGCGCAGAACCAGACCCGCGCCGACCGGCACGCGCCGGGGTTCGCGCAGGTCCTCGCTGGCGCTGAGCAGCAGCGTGTAGTCCACGCTGGAGAGTGGATCCGGATCCGCCGCCGCGGCCCAGCTGAACTCGGGCTGCAGGTCGGCGCTGGTGCCCGCGGGGCCGACCAGGTCGAAGGGCGCCGGGGCCTCCTCGACGGGGTTCAGGTAGAAGCGGCGTGGTGCGCTCCAATCGCCGGCCTCGAAGCCGTCGCTGACACGCACACGCACCCAGTAGCCGCCGTCGTCCTCCAGGTCGCGCTCCAGCGTCCAGGCCGCCTCGCGCCAGTCGGCGGGATTCGTGGCGGCCAGCACGTGCTGGAAGAACTCGTCCTGGGCCAGCTGGAACTCATAGCCCACCGGGTCGCCTTCCCGATCGCGGACGGGCCCGGCCTTGACCGGGGGCCGCAGGGTGGCCAAGAGGGCGTTCTCCGCCGGCTCCAGCAGGACGGGTACGTTGGGCAGGGAGTTCAACCGCAGGGTGGTCTGGGCGTTGTCGCTGCGGATCACAAAGCGCTTCCAGGCACTCCAGGCGCCGCCGCCCTGGACGCGCAGGCGCACGAAGTAGCGCTCGCCGTCCGCCAGCGGTTTCCCCTGGTAGCTCAGGCTGCGCAGTTGGGCCGCGCCCGGACGCGGGCCGGAATCCCAGCGGTCCGCCGGGGTGAAACTGGAATCCGAGGCCACCTGGAGCTGCCAGGCCTGCTGGTCGACGCCCAGCAGGCTGAAGTACTGCCAGCCCAGCCGCAGGGTGTCCGCCACCAGGTGCGTGGGGTCGGGATCGGAGAGCACGGCCAGCTGATGCACCACGGGCCGCGCCTCGTCCACGCGGTAGTGGCGCTTGAGTTCGCGGTTGGCCGTGGAGGTGAAGAGCACGTGCTCGCCCACCCGCACGTCCAGCCGAGGCGTGTCCTCCTCGCTGCGGTTGAGGGCCAGGCGCGCGCGGAAGATTCCGCTGGCCTTCTCGGTCTCCAGGAAGATCAGCGTGAGGGCTTCCTCGGGCCGTTCGAGCACGCGCACTTCGGCGCTGGTCTGGTCCAGCGCATAGCGGTTGCGGTCCACGGCGCCGATCTGGATGCGGGCCACGGCCTGGTCGCACAGGTCGAAGGCCAGGGTGTCGGCCCAGCTGCGGTCGCCCATGGCGTGCAGGCTGAGAATCTCCACCGGCTGGGTGAGCAGGTTGGCCACCGGGCGGTCACGCCAGGGGGCGGTGACCAGCTTGCGGTCCTGGCCACGGCCCCGCTGCTGGACCTTGCCCTGCACGAGGAACTCGTCGGTGGTGCCCCACCAGTTGCCGGAGAGGTCCAGGTCCTCGGCCAGGTTCAGGCCGTAGACTTCGACACCGCCGGACTGCAAGCTGTTGCCTTTCACCTCCGGCCGGCAGTCAGTCTGGAAGACCAGGCCCGTCGAGCGGTCCTCCGCCGTGGCCTCGTAGAGCGCGTTGTCCAGGATGTGCGGGCTGGACGAGGAGACGTAGATGGCGCCGCCCCAGCCCACGCAGGAGTTGTCGATGAAGGCGTTTTCCTTCACCAGCGGATTGGAGACCGAGATGTAGAGGCCGCCCGCGTGGCGCGCGGAGTGGTTCTGCACGATGAAGTTGCGCAGGATCTGGGCGTCGCTGTAGAAGAAGCAGTAGAGCGCGCCGCCGTCGTCCAGCAGCGACTCGTTGCCCTCGAACGTGCAGGACTCGATCAGCGGGGTGGCGAAATTGTAGGCCACCAGGGCGCCGCCGCGATCGGCCTTGTTGCCCAGGAAGAGGCAGTCGCGGATGATGGGCGCGCTGCCGTTCAGGTAGACGGCGCCGCCGTCGTACTGGTCGTCCACCACCTGGCCGCCGGAGCGGAATTCGCAGAACAGCAGGCGGCTGCCGCCGGAGTCGTCCAGGTAGCGGCCGTCGCCGTCGTAGCAGGGCAGGTCCTTGTCGCCCAGAATCTTGATGTTGCCCCAGCGCTGGCCCTCGACCTGGGGCTCGAAGCGGATGGGGGCCCGCTTCTCGCCCAGCGCGTGGAGTTCGCCCTCCACCACCAGGCAGGCGCCCTCGCCCAGGCGCACATTCACGCCGGGTTCCAGCCAGAGGCTGGCGCCCGCAGGCACCGTCAGCGTGGCGGGGATCAGCAGCGGGGATTCGTCGGCCCGGACCACGCGCTTTCCCTGCAGGATGCCCCGCAGCTCCACGGCTCCCGCACTTCCGGCCATCCCCAGCAGGAGAAGCACCGCGCCAACCCGTCCCGTGCCGATCATGACCCACCTCCGCAACACACTCAGCGAATCAGCAGCAGGCGCTCCGCCTCTTGGAGCGGGCCCTGTTCCACCACCAGAAGATACAGTCCACTCGCCTGCCCTGACAGGGCCAGCCGCTCCGTCCAGGGCCCCGCCGGCAGCGCCTCGCGCCGGCCCTCCAGCACCAGCCGGCCCCGCAGATCGTAGACGCGCCAGCCCAGCGCGCCCGGCCGCGGCAGGGTCACGTGGAAGCGTGTGTCCGGATTGAAGGGATTGGGCGCCACGCCCAGCCCCAGGCCGTCGGGCCGCACGGGCGTGGGCTCCTCCGCCAGATCGAGGGCCTCCCACTGGTCGAGCGCCGCCTGGCCCGCCGTGCGCAGGGCCTCCAGGCTGGGGCCTGCGCAGAGTACCAGGGCCAGCTCGCGCTGCTGTCCGGGCGCCAGATCCAGCGGCGCGGCGCCCAGCAGGATCTGCTGGTCGGCGGGGGTTTCCGTGGCGGTCTGCCCGAAACCGGCGTTCAACCAGCCGAAGAGTTCGCCGTCCTCCAGCCCGAAGCCAGACCACTCGCTCCAGTGGCAGAGCCGGTAGGCCCAGGCCGCCTCGGAGAGCCAGCGCGCGCCCACCCGCAGACCACCGGCATCGGTGATCCAGCCCGTGCCGGTCTGACTGTCCCAGCCGCCCGTATCGTTGTTGTAGCTGCCGGCGATGTCCAGGTCCAGCCAGAGGCCTGGCTGCAGGCTGTTCAGGGGCTGGCTGCCCGTGTTCTGCAGCGTCCAGCGCAGGAGGACCCAGTCCGCGTCCGGCCAGCTGTGGACGTCCTGGCGCACGCGCAGACCCGCCAGACCCGTGGCCGCGAACTCCGCCTCGCTGTGCAGTGTGCCGGCGTCCTCCTCGCGGCGAATCTCGCCGCCGGGCAGGCTGATCAGCTCCGCCGGATCGCCGGGGATCATGGTGGCGTTGTGTGCCACGCTGCCGCCCGCCGCGGCCAGCAGCAGACTGCCGTGGTAGAGGTGCGAGGGTGAGCCGGGGGGCCAGCGCAGGCCGTCGCCCACGGCCTGGTCCTGCTCGAAGTCGTAGTAGCCCTGCACGCCCGCGCCGCCCACGCTGAGCTGCAGGCGGGAATTGTCGTGGGTGACGTAGGTGGGCGCCACGCGCAGCAGCAGGTCCGCGCCCTGGCTGAAGCCGCCCTCCGCCGTGAAGAGCAGGTGCAGGCGCAGGTCCTGGCCGGGTTCCAGCCCGCTGGCCAGGATCAGGGAGAAGGCGTCCGCCGGTTCCGCCAGCTGGCCCGGGGCCAGTCCGCCCAGCTGGATCAGGCCGTCCTGGAGCGTGCCCTCGCCGGCTTGCAGGAAGCAGACGGCCTGCAGGCTGCCGAAGGAGCCCAGCAGCGACCGGACCCGCAGCCGGACCTGGACGGCCTCGCCGGGCTCGGCCACGCCGTCCGCGTTGGCGTCCGCCACGTCGAAGCCCTCCAGTTGGACAGCTCGCGGCGACTGGCTGAGCGTGCGCCAGGAGTTGAGCCGCCCGCTGCCCAACTTGCCCTCCAGGCCGGGGTTCTGCTCGTCCACGTTGTCGCAGCCCGCCTTGACGCGCTCGCGCAGCTGGTCGCCGCTCTCGCCCGGGAAGCGGCTGGAGGCCAAGGCACAAAGGCTGGCCGCCAGCGGCGTGGCCATGGACGTGCCGCTCTTCAGCCCGTAGCCCCCGCCGATCACACTGGAGAGGATGGCGCTGCCCGGGGCGCAGAGGTCCACCCACCAACCCACCTGGCTGCCCGCCAGGCGCGTGTCCTCGGGCGTGGAGGCCGCCACGCAGAGCACGCCGTCGTAAGCGCCCGGATAGTGCAGGCGCTCCGTGCCGTCGTTGCCCGCCGAGGCCACCACCAGGGCGCCCAGGGCGCGGGCGGCCTGGATCACTTCGTCCTCGTAGGTGGAACGGCTGTCGCCGCCCCAGGAGCAGCTGATGATCCGCGCGCCGGCCTGGGCCGCGTACCAGATTCCTTCCACGCCGCGGCTCACCGTGCTCTGGTGGCCGGCGCGCACAGCCAGCAGGCGGGCATTCCAGGCCGGACAGGCCAGGCCCGTGCCGTTGTCCGTGACACAGGCCGCCGTGCCCGCCGTGTGCGTGCCGTGGCTCTGGTCGCCGACGGCGGGGTTGGGATCGCCGTCCCCGTCCAGCAG
>DYSB01000139.1 GCA_020726405.1 Acetofilamentum sp.
GAGCCAGCGACCAGCCGGGGTAGCGCGCATGCCCCAGTCGCAGGTCGGCGTCCAGCCAAGCGGCGGCGGGCAGCTCGGGCGTCCAGCCGGCCTGGTTCTCCGGGTCGCGCGCGCCCATGGCGCTCACCTGGAACCCCGGCGCCAGGCTCCAACCGGCCCGACTCAGGCATAGACGCGTGCCAGCCTCCAGTCGCGCCGACCAGGCCGCTTCCCCGGGCAGGCGGCGCAGGACGGCTTCCTGACCCACCCACAGGCTGGTGTCCGCCAGTGGCCGCCAGCGCCGGCCTTCCGCCCGCAGCCGGTTCCAGCGGCCTTCCAGACTGCCGTGGCCGGCCCGGCCCTCCAGGCGCAGGCCGGCCTCCAGCCCGGCCTGCAGGGCATTAAGCGGTCGCAGCAATTGGGCCAGGTCCAGTGTGGATGCGCGCGGCGTCCAGCCCGCCAACGGCAGGTTGTGCCAGCTGCGCCCCCAGAAACCCAGCTTGAGGCGAATGGCCCGGCTCAGCGGGCGTTGGCCACGCAAGGCCACCTCGTCCAGCTGGACCGCGGGTAGCAGGGTTTCCAGCTCGCCCTCGGAGCCGCTGGCGGCCACCAGCGGCAGATCCCAGAGCCGGTCGGGGCTGCGCCCCAGATCCCAGGCGCCCCCCGGGCCGGCCATGCTGATCCGCCGTTGCCAGGCCAGGTCCAGGTTCCAGCTCCCCGGGCGCAGCAACAGGGCCAGGCGCGGCTCCAGGGCCAGCAGATCCTGGTTGAAGGCTGCGTCGGGCACGTCGCTCAACTGGAACAATCCCACGGGCCGCCGCTGCAATTCATAGAAGTGATAGCGCAGGTCCAGGCAGGCCTCGATGGAGACGCGTGGCGTCCAGTCCCAGCGATCCCGCAGGCGTGCTTCCAGCAGCAGGTAGTCCTCGTCCGTCTCCAACCAGGGATCGCGTCCGCCCGGCAGCAGCGGATTGGCTCCCAGTGCGGCGTCCACCCCGCGCTGCTGGGATTCCACGCCGATGGCCCCCTGGAGCAGGCCGCGCGCATGCGCCTGCTCCAGCGCGGCGCGCAGGCCCAGGGCGCGGCGGCGTTCGGAGCGCCGGGTATCGAACCAGGCCCGCTCGGGCAGGTCGCCCGTGTCCAACAGGCGGTGGGTGGGGCGGTCCAGCTCCAGACCCTGGGTCTCCTGTCGGCGCTCCCGCCACCAGAGCAGCAGCTCGCCTGTGCCCCCGCCGTCAGGCAGCCAAGTGGCCCGGCCCTGCCAGGAGAGCTGGCGCTGGCGTAGTTCGGCCTCCGCCAGGGATTCCAGCGAGGCTAGCGGCAGCCAGAGTCGGGGCAGCTCCGTGCTCAGGCGGCGGCGTTCCAGCCGGCCCAGCCGCAGGGTCTGACCCAGCAGCAGGTGACGCGCCGCCAGCCAGCGATGCTCCACAGCCGCCTGCGCCTCGCTCTGCCCGCGTCCCAGCTCGGGTGCCTGCCCGCTCGCCTTCCCCAGCCGGGCCCCTACGTGCAGTTCGTGCCAGAGACCCAGCCGCAAACGAGTCTGGCCGCCCGCCGCTAGGGCTCCTGCCTGGGGCCGCTCCAGCCAGACCGCCGTGCCCTCCGCGCGGGGCCTGGCCTGGCGCCAGCCCGTCAGAACCCGGTTGGAGAAGAAGCCCTCCAGCCCCAGGGGCTGCCAGCCGGCGGCCCGCCCGCCCGTCGGCGTGGGCGCCGTGTCCGCCTCCAGCCAGAGTCCGCCCCAGGGATCCTCCTGTGGCAGCCCGTCCTGCAGCACCTGAACGGGCTGGGTCAGGGGTTGCCAGCCCGCGGCGTCCTCGCGCCCGTTGCGATCCAGATCACGCGGCGCGGCCAGCCCCGCGCCGGGCAACAGCAGGCTGTCGGCGGCGAAGCCCTCCGTCAGATGGCGCTCGAGCTGCAGGCCCAGGGTCAGGAAGGCCTCCTTGCGCAGCCAGAGGCGCTGGCGCAGGGGCGCGTATCCCGGGGCGCTGACCCGCAGCTGCAGCGGACCCGCCGGCAGATCGGCGAAGCTGTAGTTGCCGTACTCATCGCAGCGGCAGGTGTCGCGGCCGGCCACGATCACCTGGGCGCCGGCCACGCCGGCCGCCTGGTGCTGGACCTGACCCCACAGGCGCAGTGTGCTGCGAGCCTCGAGAACCGTGGGTAGCGCAAGCAGCACGGGCACTCCGGCCCGCAGCAAGGCCGCCAGGAGGCGACCGGATCGAGTCGTGGAACGGGCCGCGGTAGGCAGTGGGATGTTCATGCCGCAATATACCTCACAGACATGCAGCCTGACGGGCTCGCGGCCCCGGCTTGTGTTACGTTTCCCCCATGAACACCACTCATCCGCGCGTCCGTCCGCTCGCTCTGGTACTGGGAATCGGGACCCCACTGGCCCGCGCTCTGGTGGCCGCGCTCGCCACCCGGGACACGGATCTGCTGTTGGTGGATGCGGACGGCGAGGGCCTGCTTGCGCTGCGGGAAAGCCTGGGCTCCGTCATGGTCCACGTCCAGCTCTTTCAGGCCGATCTGGCTCGCAGCGCGGGACGCCAGGACCTGTTGCGCTTCCTGGCCCTGGCCGGCGCCAAGCCGGACCTGCTGCTGTTCCTGGCGGCCGAGAGTCTGGAGGAGAGGACCCTGACCGCGTCCCTGCCTCAGGCCCGGCGCGTGCTGGAAGCCAATTTCAGCGCCTTGGACGAACTGCTGCGCAGTGGAATTCTGGCCCACATGCTGAGTGAGGACAACGGCTACATCCTGCTGGCCGTGCCACGTCCAGTACCGGGAGCGCTGCGCTGCCGGGCCCTGCAGGCGGCGTCGTGCGCGGCACTGCAGCAGTACGCACTGGCGCTGCGCGAGGAACTGCAGGGAAGCAGCGTGGGCCTCACACTGGCGGCCTGCCCCCTGCCAGCGCTGGCCGCGGGCGCCGCACCCGGCCCGGCGGAGCAAAAGCTGGCCGAGCGCCTCCTGCGGGCCCTGTTTGCCCGGCAGGTGCAGGCCCGGGGCGGCCAGTGGTGGACGGGACTGGCTGCGCCTCTCCGCTGGGATGGACACTGGACGCGCGGGCGGCGGCGCTGACGGAGAGTGGGGCGCGAGGGATACTGGGAATCAAACCGAAAACGGGGGGCGCGGGCCCCCCGTTTCATGCCACCTCCCGGAATCGAACCGGGGACACCGCGATTTTCAGTCGCGAGCTCTACCATCTGAGCTAAAGTGGCGTCCAGACCCTGGCTGGGTCAAAAACAAGGCCCGAAACTTAGCGCCGCAGGCGGCGAATGTCAAGCTATCGCCCCGGACTTTGCCCGTCGAGCAACTGGAATCAGTCCTGGGGCGCGCGCCGGAAGCCGATCCGGTCGAAGGGATTCACCACGCTGGTGAGGATGTTCAACCAATGCGAGTTGATCCGTTTGAGATAGCGCACGTAGAGGGCCAGCGTCACCTGGGTGCAGGGATCCAACGGAACAGCCTGCTTGCCCGCCACCAGGATGTTGGCGATCCGGTCGCAGGCCGGGTTGATCCAGTACAATTCGGCGATCAGCGCGGCCGCGCTCTGCTCGGCGTTCTGTTGGAAAGCCTGCCGGCCCTGGGGCAGGAGACGGTCCAGCACGTGTTCCTCGATGCGCTGCAGTTCCTCCTCGAAGGGACCGCCCTTGAGTTGCGGCTCATGCTCGCGCGCCAGCTCCACGATGTTCTTGGCGTAGTCGCCCACCCGCTCCACGTCGATGATGATGCTCACCAGCACCAGCGAGGGGTAGACTTGCTCCGTGCCCATCACGGACAGGTGGGTGAACACCTTGCGGCGCACCTCGGATTCGTAGCGGTTGACCACCTGATCCATCCCGGAGATGTCCAGGTCCCGGGGCGCTTTGTCGGTCTCGCGCAGGGCCTGGCGGGCCACCCGGACCATGGCCTCCACCTGCTGCAGCATGGTGTCGGTGTCTCTCAGCGCCTGGTCCAGCAGGCTGTCCTTGTTGAACAGGTTGAGAAAGCCCTGCAGCATGAAACTCTCCTACTCCAGAAGAAAAACGAAGGCGATGGGAATCAGGAAAAACACGGTCAGAACATAGGCGAAGGGAATCACCCGGCTGCGCATGGAGACATCAGCCAGACGGGTGGCCAGATAGATGGGCACCGCGCGCAGCGGCAGGAAGACCACCGTGCCGGCCGCGTTGAACAGCGTGTGAACCAGCGCGATGGCCAGGGCCAGCGGACTCTGGGTGGCCAGGGCCGCCAGCAGGGCCGTGATGGTGGTGCCGATGTTGGCGCCCAGCGTGTAGGGATAGATCTGGCGCAGGCTCAGCAGGCCCGCCCCGGCCATGGGCACGATCAAGCTGGTGGTCACCGAACTGGATTGAACGGCCAAGGTCAGGACCAGTCCGATCAGAAAGGAGCGAGAGGTGGACCTGAACAGGCGGTCCTCGAACCAGGTCTCCGCCTTGTGCAGGGCCAGGCTCTTCAGGATGTTCGTCAGGAACAAGATGCTCCCGAACAGCAGGATCATGGCCAGGGACAGCGAGAGCCAGGCGTGGGGATGCCACCACGTGTCGGCCGGCAGGATGGATTCCAGCTGGGTGATCATTCCGCCGGCCACCGGGTGAATGACCAGCTTCAAGGGACTCATCAGGGCCAGCCCGTGCATACCGTCCAAGCCCTGGGCCAACCAGAGGCCGGACCGGCTGAACACACCCGTGGCTAGTTCCAGGGGAAAGAACAGCAGGATGCACAGCAGATTGAAGATGTCATGGACCGTGGACGCAGCAAAGGCGCGCCGGAATTCAGCCGAGCGGTTGATATGCGCCAGCGAGACCAGGGTGTTGGTGATGGACGTGCCGATGTTGGCGCCCATGATGATCGGAACCGCCAGGGGCAGTTGAAGGCTACCGGCCGCCACCAGGGCCACGACCATGCTGGTGGTGGCCGAACTGCTCTGGACGATGCTAGTGGTCAGGATCCCCACGAACAGGGCCGTGAAGGGATTGCTGGTGAGTTTCAGTAGCTGTACCGTCAGGCCCGAACCGAAGAGTTTGAAGGATTCCGCCATCCATTCAATTGAGACGAAAAACAGGAACAGCACGATGGCCAGGCGCAGCAGACGTTGACTCAGGGGCAGCGTGGCCGGCGGAAGGCTGGGACTCATGCGCGTGTCCATCCTGATCAGTGGGTGGTGCGGCTCCAAGGTACAGTTGGACGGTGGAAGTCACCACGACGGCGCCGGACTTCCTCGACCTGCGCGCAAAATCCGGGAAGTACGGTGCCTTGATGGGAAAGCGGATCACGATCAGGATCTGACCTTGATGGTCAGACCCGGGCCATCGAAAGGAGAGAATAGGACGCGCGCGATCCAGGGCTTGTCGGTCGAACATCAGGCAGGCTTGGATCTACGCTGGCTCGGCCTGAGCTGGTGCGCTCCCTGCTTCTTAGTTTACATAATACATCTTATGCGAAGTAGAGTGCGGCCGTCTTGGACCGAACAGAGACACAGACAACGGGCGCATTGGGCCAAGGGCCGGGTCTTCAGCACGTGTCCATGGGCGTGTCCACAGCTTCAGACGCTGACGATGCTACGTAATCGGGAGACTTTAAGGCTCGAAGACGGATGGTTTCATGTGAGGTGAAGGCCGAGGGCCTAAACCAGAAAATAGGTGAAGCCGTCAGGCGAACCGCCTACACGGCATCAGGAATTGCGCTGCTCGGCCGTCTGTCTGACGGCAGCCGTGAGGCCGCCTAGTTACGGCCGCTGAGAAAAATCGTCTCTTTGGCTCCACCTTTCTGGCGCAAGCAGAAAGATGGAAAACATGGGATATCAGCAGATGACAGGGACACGGAAAACCCCCATTCCGACCTTCCCCCTTGCAGGGGAAGGGGCCGCTCGATCAGGGCTTGGGCACGACTCCTGCCGTGCCGCGCAGGTACAAGTCCCATTGACCGTTGCTGCGGCCCGCGAAGGCCAGCCCGGCGCCATCCGGCGACCAGACCGGCGACATGTCCGCTTCGCGTCCCTCCAGCGCGAGCAGTGTCCAGCCGGTCGCCGTGTTTCCGCGCAGACCCAGCTGGCCGCCCTGCTCCGGCTGCAGCGTGGCCACGGCCCAGCCCTTGTTCTCGTGCCAGTCGGGATGCCCCAAAGTCAGGCTACTGTCCACCAGGGACGTCTCCAATCCTTGGGTACCCAACCAGCCCAGACTGTGCGGACCCAGACGCAGGGCCACGCCCCGCGCTCCCGGCACGGGCGAGCCTAGCCGGCCCGGCTCGCTGAGCTGGGTCAGGCCGCCGTCCTCCAGGTTGACGCGGAACAGCGCGCACTGGCGCTCCTCGTCCGCCAGATCCCGCCGTTCGTCCACGCGGTCCGAGAGGAAAATCACCGAGCGGCCGTCCGGATCGAAGCGCGGGAACCAGTCGTCGGCACCGTGCGCCGCCAGGATCCGGCCTTGTTTGCCTTCGCGGTCCAGCAGCAGGATTTCCCGCGGTGGATCCGCGTCCAGGGTGGGCACGTGGACCGTGCAGAGAATCCAGCGTCCATCCGGCGACCAGCTGGGATCCTCCTCGGCCTCCGGGCTGTCCGTGATCCGCTGGGGGCGTCCGTCGGCCAGGTCCAGGAAGTAGAGTTCCCAGTTGCCGTCGCTGTTGTTCTGGTAGATCAGGGCCCGGCCGTCGGCGGAAAAGGCGGGCGCCAGTTGGTCGGAACTGGAGTCCGTCAACCGGCGCGCCGGCTGGTCCCAGTCGGAAGCTGTCCCCGTCGCCGGGTCGGGCTTGCCTCCCGAACCCCCGGGGCCGGCACAGTTTCCCAGCATCAGGCAGATTCCGGCACAGACCCCGCCCTGCCACACCCGCCGCGATCGAATCATGCCGCCTCCCCTGATGGCCGGCTGGGAATCAGCCGACCCTGGACTGCTACCGAATTAGAAGCTCTGGCGCAGGATGTTCTGGAACTGGCGGATCCCCAGCAGGGCCTCCGCGCCGGACACGCTGCCCGTGGGCTGGAAATTGCCCGAACCCAGGTCCGCCTGCAGGATGCCACGCGACGCGCAGAGAGCGGCGGCGTTGTAGGACGGGTGGCTGGAATTCAGGTCGGGAAACATGCTGGTCTCGCCGAAATGGGCGGTGGCCAGTTTGGGATCCCCGCTCACCGCCACGAGGATGTCCGTGACGATCATGGCGAACTCGCTGCGGCTCAGGGTCGCCTCCGGCTCGAAGGCGCCGGCCGCGCCCAGGCCCATGCCGTTGACGCGCAGCACGTCCTCGATCCAGCTCTTGGCCCAGTGGCTCTGGATGTCCGCCGGGCTCAAGTGCTCGGCCTCGACGGTCTTGGCGTCTGGGGCGCTGAAGCTGGCAGTTGCGGGCTGCTTGCGCTTGTCCATCACTTCGGGCAGTTTCAGCTCTTCCACCAGCAGGACGGCCATGTCCGCCCGGTCGATTTTTTCCACCAGCGCGATCTTGGAGCTGACCCGCGTACCCGGCTTGGCCCGCAGGATGGTGTTGCAGGTGGCCATGGCCTTGTCGGCGGGCGCCGACCAGTCCCCACGTTTGGAGACCACCACGCCGAACTCCGACACCGCGGTCTGGAAATCCAGGTTCGCCATCGCCGTGCGACCCCGCCAGTAACTGACCTGCTCGGCCGGCGCGCCCAGCTCGGCCGCCTTCTCCAGGCTCTTCTGGCTGTCTTTGTACCAGTCCTCGGGCTGCACGCGGGACAGTACGCGGGCCTGGATCATCCAGGCCTGCCAGCGGTTGTCCGCCATGTCCACAGCCTCGCGCGCCGTCTTCAGGGCCACCTTGCCACCTTCCGGGGTCTCGGCCAGCAGCAGGGCCTTGGCCGCATGGGCCATGTAGTATTTGGGATCCAGGCCCAGGGCCCGGTCGAATTCCGCCCGGGCGCCGTCCAGCTCGCCGCGGTCCAGCAGGCGCAGGCCCTGGTCCACGTGGGTCTGGGGCGTATCCAGCAGGGATTCCGAATTGAGGGGGGCCTTGGCGCAGCCCTGCAGGCTCGCCAGGATCAGGCAACCCAACAGGCAGCCCAGGCCGCCCAGGAAGCGCAGTGACTTCATCTTCCCGCTCCTGTCCGCTAGTCCACCACCACCAGCACGCGACACTCCGTGAGGAACATGAGGTTCTCACTTAAAGCGTGCAGGATCTTGCCGTCCTTGTCCGCGATGATCATGTCGGCCTTCTGCTCGCCCTTGACGCTCTTGGCTTTCACCAGCAGCGGACGCGTGCCGACCCGGTCCTGGAACTGCTTGACCTGATCCACGCTCTTGACGTAGCCCACCAGGCCGTTCTTCAGCGCCCAGTCCCGGTCCACCCAAGCCTT
>DYSB01000140.1 GCA_020726405.1 Acetofilamentum sp.
ATTGGCTCTGCAGTGAAATGGGACAGCAATGGGCGCAAGCAGAAAGGTGGAAAACTAGGATTCCCGGCACACGCCGGGTATGCAGCGGATCCAAGTTCGCATGGCCTGCGCAAGGCCCTACTTCTCAATACTTCGCCGGTCTTTCTTGGTAGGTCGGCCCTGGCCCTTGCGCGAGGCCTGCGCGGCCCGGTCCATCAGCTTCATCAGCTTGACCGTTTCACGCTGCTCGGGCGTCAGGGACTCCAGGCGATCCGTCTCCTCGCGCACGGTGTAGAGTTCTCGGGCCAGCTCCGCGGCGATGGGCTTCTCGGCCAGACCCACCACTGTCAGAAAGAGCCGGCGCGTGCCCTTGGTAACTTCCAGCACCTCGCCCTTCTTGAGCACGTGCCCGGCCTTGACCCGCGTGCCGTCCAGCTTCACGTGCCCGGCGTCGATGGCCTCGCCGGACTGGGTTCGGGTCTTGAAGATCCGGGCCACCTGCAGCCACTTGTCCACGCGAACCTGGGGCTCCGGGCGGGGCGCGCCGGCGGCTTCCTGTGTTCGATTCATCCCGTTCCTCCCGCGTCCCGTTCCGACATCCCGCTGAAAAGCGCCCGGCCGGGGGCGGATTGGCCCGAGGTGCGTTTTCTAAGCAGGCTGAAATGTCGATATTTTCACGCGCAGCGTGCTCGGTCAGCGGCAGAGTTCCGCCGGACCTCCGGCACCGGCCGCGCAAGGTTGGACAACTGGAAGGACGCGTGGTGAAAGCCATTCTCCCCGTGGCGGGCAAGGGTACGCGCCTGCGGCCCCTGGCCCACACCTATCCCAAGGCCCTCATTCCCATCGCCGACCGCCCGATGATCAATTGGATTCTTGACCCGCTTGTTGAGGCGGGCCTGGAGGAGGCTGTGTTCATTGTGGGCTGGCTGGGCACCGAGATTGAAGCCCATGTCCGCCAGCACTATCAACAGCTGAAACTGAGCTTCGTACACCAGGGCGAGATGCTGGGCCTGGGCCATGCGATCTATCTGGGCCTGCAGCCCGGCGACCAGGAGGTGTTCATCATCCTGGGCGACACGCTCTTCGAGGCGGACATCGCGGCCATCCGCGCCGCGCCCCACTCGGTCCTGGGCGTGAAGGAAGTGGCTGATCCGCGCCGTTTCGGCGTGGCCGAACTCAGCCAGGGCCTGATTGTCCGGCTGGTGGAGAAACCGGCGGAGCCGCGCAGCAACTTGGCGCTCATCGGACTGTACAACATCAAGGATGGCGGGGCCTTGCACGGGGTGCTGGAGCGGATGATCCGCGACGACATCCGCACCCGCAGCGAGTACCAGATCACCGACGCCCTGCAACAGATGATCGACCTAGGCCATGTTTTCGAACCCTGGGGCATCGAGGGCTGGTACGATTGCGGCAAGAAGGACACCCTGCTGGAGACCAACCGCCACTACCTCAACCGGTTGGATCACCGGCGCGAGGCCGTGCGGCTGGGGGACAGCCTGTTGATTCCCCCCGTCCACGTGGGCGAGGGCGTGCGCCTCTCGCGCTCCATCGTGGGACCCAACGTCAGCGTGGGGGACGGGGCGGATATTCGCGACGCCGTGGTGGAGGATTCGCTTCTCTGCGAAGGCGTGCATCTGCAGGGAGTGGTGCTCAAGGACGCCGTGCTGGGCCGCGACGCGCTGGTGCGTCAGCCCGCCCGCGCCTTGCACCTCTCGGACAACACGGAAGTAGACGGCTAGGCGACTTCGCCGTCAACGTAGAAAGGACGCTGCATGGGACATCTGTTCACCAGTGAGAGTGTGACCGAGGGTCATCCGGACAAGTTGTGCGACCGGATCAGCGATAGCATCCTGGACGCCTGTCTGGCCCGCGATCCCCACGCCCGTGTGGCCTGCGAGACCTTCGTGAAGGGGTTTGCGGACTACACGCGGCTGGTGGTGGGCGGCGAGATCAGCCTGGACAAGAAGGTGATCAAGAAAGGCCTGACTCCGGACTACGAAGCCATCGCCCGCCAAGCCGCCGCGGAAACCGGCTACACGGACCAGGCCTGGGGCATGGACGCCGCAACAGCCCAGGTCGAACTGTGCATCAGCACGCAGAGCGCGGACATCGCCCAGGGTGTGAACGAAGGCAGCGGCCTGAACCTGGAGCAGGGCGCGGGCGACCAGGGCCTGATGTTCGGCTACGCGTCCAACGAGACCGACAGCCTGATGCCCATGCCCATCGATTTGGCCCACCGGCTGGCCCGGCGTCTGGCCACGGTGCGCAAGGAAGGCCTGCTGCCCTGGGTGCTACCCGATGGCAAGACCCAGGTCAGTGTGCGTTACGAGGACGGCCGCCCGAAGATGGTGGAGACGGTGGTGGTCAGCACCCAGCACAGTGAAGGCCTGGGCCGCAAGCTGCCCCCGGCGGGCGCCAAGGCCAAGTGGCAGCGCTTCGACGAGGAGGTGCTGGCTCAGGTGCGCGAGGAGATCATCCGCGACGTCATCGACCCGGTGATCCCCGCCAACCTGCGCGACCGCAAAATGAAGATTCTGGTCAACCCCACGGGCAAGTTCGTCATCGGCGGTCCCTACGGCGACGCCGGCCTGACCGGCCGCAAGATCATCGTCGACACTTATGGCGGCATGGGCCGCCACGGCGGCGGCGCCTTCTCGGGCAAGGACCCCAGCAAGGTGGATCGCAGCGCAGCCTACGCCTGTCGCTGGGTGGCCAAACACCTGGTGAAGGCCGGTCTGGTGGAGCGCTGCGAGATCCAGGTGGCCTATGCCATCGGCATGGCCCAGCCCGTCTCCATCGACGTGAACAGCTTCGGGACGGGCGCGGTCTCCGACGACCAACTGGTGAAGCTGGTGCGCAAGCACTTCGACCTGCGCCCGGCGGCGATGATCGAGCGCCTGGGACTGCTCAGCCCGATCTACACGGAGACCTCGGCCTATGGCCACTTCGGCCGTGCCGAGTTCCCCTGGGAACAACTGGACGCCGGCCTGCTGAAGAAGTTGGGGCGCTGACGCCGCGGCTGGCAATAGATCCGGGCCGGGCTGATCAAGACGTGTACCTGAATGAGGATGAAGGGACCCAGATGAACGACTACAAAGTCGCGGATCTGAGCCTGGCCGCCTTCGGGCGCCGGGAGATCGAGATCGCCGAAAAGGAGATGCCCGGGTTGATGGCCGTGCGTCACCAGTATGGACCCGCCCAGCCCCTCAAGGGCCAGCGGATCACGGGCAGCCTGCACATGACCGTGCAGACCGCCGTCCTGATCGAAACCCTCAAGGCCCTGGGCGCCGACGTGCGCTGGGCCAGCTGCAACATCTTCAGCACCCAGGACCACGCCGCCGCGGCCATCGCCGCCGCGGGCATCCCTGTCTACGCCTGGAAGGGCGAATCGCTGGTGGAGTACTGGTGGTGCACGCGCCAGGCCCTGACGTTTCCCACGGGTCAGGGACCCACCCAGATCGTCGACGACGGCGGCGACGCCACGGTGATGGTCCATCGCGGCGTCCAGGCCGAGAAGAGCCTGGCGGCCGGCCAGGGCTGGCCCGAGTGGCCGGCGGGCAGCGATGACGAGCGCGCGCTGACGGCGGATCTCAAGCTGGCCCACGCCGAGGACTCCGCGCGCTGGACGCGCATGGCCGCGGGCATCCGCGGTGTCTCCGAGGAGACCACCACGGGCGTGCACCGGCTCTACCAGCTGCTGGAGGAGGGCAAGCTGCTCTTCCCGGCCTACAACGTGAACGACAGCGTCACCAAGTCCAAGTTCGACAACCTCTACGGCTGCCGCGAGAGTCTGGCCGACGGCATCAAGCGCGCCACGGATGTGATGGTGGCCGGCAAAACCGTGCTGGTCTGCGGCTATGGCGACGTGGGCAAGGGCTGCGCCCAGTCCATGCGCGGTTTCGGCGCGCGCGTGCTGATCACCGAGATCGACCCGATCTGCGCCCTGCAGGCCGCCATGGAGGGCTACGAGGTCACGACGGTGGAGAAGGCCCTGCCCGAGGCGGACATCTTCGTCACTGCCACGGGCAACCTGGGCATCATCACGGCCCAGCACATGTCGGGTATGAAGGACCAAGCCATCGTTTGCAACATCGGGCACTTCGACAACGAGATCCAGGTGGCCGACCTGGAGGCCCTGCCGGGCGTCCGCAAGGTCAACATCAAGCCACAGGTGGATCGCTACGAATTCCCCGACGGCCACGGCATCTACCTGCTGGCGGAGGGCCGACTGGTGAACCTGGGCTGCGCCACGGGCCACCCCAGTTTCGTCATGTCCAACTCCTTCACGAACCAGACCCTGGCCCAGTTGGCCCTGGCCCGCGAGGACCACGCGCTGGGCGTCTACATGCTGCCCAAGAAGCTGGACGAGGAAGTGGCCCGCCTGCACTTGGCGCACCTGGGCGTCACCCTCACCACACTGACCCCGGCCCAGGCAGCCTATCTGGGCATTCCCGTGGACGGACCCTACAAGCCGGCCCATTATCGCTACTAAACCCCGACGCCCGCGGTCCTGCGGGGCCGCGGGCGGTTTGTTTCCCCCAAACCGGGGAGTTGGCATGCGTCTGCGCTCGAGCCCCAGTACCCGTCTCCCGCTCTTCCTTCTGCTGCTCTGCTGGGTCTCCTGCGCCCTGAAGGACCCGTCCGGCACCTCCTGGACCACGGCCCTGACCGTGGAGGCCCAGCCCGAGACTCTGCGCGTCGCGCGCATCCTCGAGAATCCCAACACCCTGCTGGAGGGCGATTCGCTGCTGGTGTTCCGCCAGGAGCTGGAGGTCAGCTACGCGCGGCTGGGCGACAGCCTGGGCTGGGAGGGCGTGCACCAGACCCTGCGGCTGGAGCTGGGACCCCTGGATCTGCGCGGGCTGGGTACCGTGCCACTGGCGCTGCCCTTCACGGAGGTCTGGCCGCAGTACGCCGCCTGGGTGGACCAGCAGACCCAGATTACGGGGCAGGCGGAATTCAGCCAGGTGGTGACTCTGCCCGACTGGTCCGAGCTGGACTGGGTGGCCTATTCCCAGGCTCGGTTCCGCCTGGACCTGCTCCACCACTGGCCCTTTTCCCTGCAGTGGTTGGAGGTGGAACTGCTCAACGCCCAGGACCAGCGGTTGGGGCTGACGCACTGGGAGCCCGCCGGCGGCCTGCCGCCCGAGCAGGCTCTGCCGTCCAGTCTGCTCTTCAGCGGCCTGCTTACCCGGGCCAGCCACCTGCGACTGCGGGCCCGCCATTTGCCCATGGCGGCGCCGGCCCTGATCGAGAACGGCGCCCTGACCCTGACCCTGACCCAGACCATGGGCCTGGCGGACTCCGCCCGCGCCCGGCTGCCCGAACTGGAGCTGGTCTGGAGCGATTCCGCCTGGACGGCCTCGCGCCTGCGCATCCTGAGCGCACGCACGGCGCCGGCCCGCCTGCGTCTGAGCGCCGAAAGCGAGCTGCCCGTGCCCCTGGAACTGGAGCTGGATCTGCCCCAGCTGCGCACGGGCGCCGGCGATAGGTTGAACCTGTCGCTGACCGTCCCCGCCCTGGGCACGGCCCAGACGCTGGAGGAGCCGGGTTCCCTGTGGGTGGAGGACGCCGGCGGCCTGGACTGGTTGGACGTGCTGGGCCAGGGCCGGACCTCGGCCAGCGCCGGCCTGGTGACCGTGCACGCCCGGGACGCCCTGCTGCTGGATCTGCAGGTGGAGCCGCTGGAGCTGGCGGAGTTCGAGGGCTGGTTCCTGCAGGACCTGCGCGTGCCCTTTGCAGCCTCCGAGACGCCGGTGGAGGACTGGCCCGTGGAGTTGGCGGCGCTGGATCTGGCCGGCCTGGAGTTGCGCCTGCACTTGGAGAATCAGGACGGGCCCGCCCTGCTGGGCCACTTCGAGCTGCGGGCTGCGGACAGCCGGCTGGGTCTGCCCGACACGCTCTTCATCTCCGACGTGGACCTGCAGGCCGCCGACACCCTGCTGCAACTGGGCGGCGCCGACCGGCTGATCGCGCGCATGCCACGCCATCTGGGGCTGGAGGGCGATTACCGCATGCCGGCGGGCAGTGTCGTGCACCTGCGGAGCGAGAGCCGCGTGGGCCTCAGCGCCCTCAGCCTGCCCGCCCGGGCCCGCGTGAACGGCTTGCACTGGCAGAGCCTGCCCGAGCGCCACGAGGATTCCCTTCCGGAAGAGGCTGAGCAGATCCGGCTGCTGGGCGAGGTGGAGAACCGCCTGCCGGCGGGCGGCACGGTGCGCGGCTGGGTGGCCGCCGCCGTTGACGGGACGCGCGTGCCGCTGTTCGAACTGGAGATCGACGCGGCCGGCTGGGACGGCAGCCGGGCGGAGCCCGTGCTCAGCCAGGTGGAGTTGGAGCTGGCTGATGCGGTTCTGGACGTGCTGCGCGGCGGGCCCTGGATCCTCTGGTACGAGTTCGAGGCGCAACACGGCGCCGGGATGGTGGAGATCCACGCCGATCAGTGGCTGGCCCTGCGGGCGCGGATCCAGGTCCTGGTGGACGTGAATGTGGGGGGGGGCGAATGAGCCACCACCGCGTTTTCCTCGTCTTGGGAATGGTCCTGCTGCTGCTCGCGACCCTGCCGGCCCGGGCGGGCGTGCTGCCCGGCGCCTCGCGCCTGCAGGAACCCCTGGCCGGCGCCCTCTTCCTGACTCCCGTGCTGCCGCCCGGAGCTGGCGCCTTCAGTCTGGGCTGGAACGCCGCTGGCTCCCTGCGCGACGACCGCCTCTCCACGGCCCTCTGGAACCGCTATGCCGGTCGGCGGCTGGAGGAACGGGACAAGCGCGAGTTGCTGGCGGAGCTCGGATCCGCGCTGACGACGCGTGCCGAGGCCCGGCTGGTGCTGCTGGAGGGCGCCTGGAACCGGCCGGACGGGAGCCGGTTGGGCGTCGCGCTGGAGCATCTGGCCAGCGCTTCCCAGCAACTGGACGTGGGTCTGCTGGAGACCGTGCTGCTGGGCAACGATCCCACCCGGGCGCTGGTGGTGCGGCAGGCGGACCTGGGGGGCGAGGTCCTGCAACGGCTGCGGCTGGCTTGGAGCCGGCCCCTGTCCGCCGACTGGGCCGCACGCCTGGGCCTGGCCACGCTGGAGGGCGGACTGGGCCTGTTCGTGGAGCAGGGCAGCTGGCTGTCCCGCACCCGCGCCTTTCAGGCCCGGGCGGAAGCGCCCCAGGGCCAGGTGTCCGCCTGCTTCGAACACGTCCAGGAGAGCGCGGGACCGGGCCTGGGCTGGGGCCTGGATCTGGGCGCCCGGGGCAGCCTGCCCCTGGCCGGCCGGTCGCTGAGCCTGCACGCCGCCCTGCGCGGCCTGCCCCACCTGCAGGTCTGGCGCCAGGTGCAACGCACCACCCGGAGCTACGAACTGCCCGCGACTACCGTGGACGCCACCTTCGACTACGAGGCCTTCAGCGTGGAGCTGCTGGACAGCAGCTGGACGCGCTCGGCCCACGATCTGCACCTCAGCCGGCGGCCGGGCTGGTTGCTTGGTCTGGATTGGGAAACCGGCCGCTGGCGACACAGCCTGCTGGGCGAACAGCTGCCTGAGGACGCCCGGGGTGCGGGACTGCGCCGGCTCTCGGCGGCCAGCCGCTGGGCTATTGGGATCTGGTACGGCCGGCTGGAACTGACGGGCGGCGCCGGGCGCGGACCGGCACTGGGCGCCGAGGCGGGCTTCGCCGGCCGGCACTGGATCCTGGCCCTGGGCGGGACGGGCTTTGCCGGCCTGGGCGCCCAGTCCCGGGGCGGACAGCTGGGTGTGGAATGCCGATGGCTGCTGAACTGAATCCGCCCCTCATCCGCCTGGAGGCCCTGGTCCGTCACTATCTGGTGGGCGGCGAGACCGTCCGCGCGCTGGACGGTGTGGAACTGGAGCTGGCGCGCGGCTCCTACACGGCCGTGATGGGTCCCTCGGGCAGCGGCAAGAGCACGCTGATGAACCTGCTGGGCTGCCTGGACCGGCCGGACTCCGGCGCCTACTGGCTGGACGGCCATGCCATCCACAAGGAGGGCGACGACCGCGTGCTCAGCCGCCTGCGCGGCCGGATGATCGGCTTCATTTTCCAGACCTTCAACCTCCTGCCCCGCTTGAGCGCCGCCGAGAACGTGGAGCTGCCGCTGATCTACCAGGGCGTGCCTGCTCCCGTGCGCCGTCAACGGGCGGAACAGGCCCTCCAGCACGTGGGATTGGCCGACCGTGCCCGGCACCGCCCCACCGAACTGTCCGGCGGCCAGCGCCAGCGGGTGGCCATC
>DYSB01000141.1 GCA_020726405.1 Acetofilamentum sp.
GCCGTCGTGCAGTTTGCCCGTCCGGTCGTGGCTGTCGCTCTCCACGCCCAGGCGCAGGCGCATCCAGTAGCGCTTGTCGGCGCCCATCACCGTGTCCTGCCAGCGCGTGGCCGCAGCTGTGAGCAGGATGAGCAGGCCGCTTGCGAAGGGATCCAGGGTGCCGGCATGGCCGATCCGGCGAATGCCGCTCAGGCGGCGCAGCATGGCGACCATGGCAAAGGAGGTGGGTCCGATGGGTTTGTCGAGCAGGAGAATACAACCGGTGGCCAGGATCCCCGGCGTGGGCGTCGCCTGACGGTCCAGCAGCGCCGGCCCGCTGTTCTGCCCGGAGTCCATCACGAACCCGGCGGAGCCTCCGCCGCCGGCGGGGCCTCCGCCGCCGGTGGGGCCTCGCTCGCCGTGTCGTCCGGAACCAGGTCGTCCGCGGCCGGGTCGGGGGCACGCTCGGCCTGGATCTGCTCCAGCAGCGACTCCAGCCGCTCGGCACGGTCCAGCGAGAGATCCAGCAGGAAGCGGATCAGCGGCACGGCCCGCAGGCGCATGCGGCCGGCCAGCGAGCGGCGGATCTCCTTGTTGCGGTGCATCAGCTCCTTAAGCAGAACCTCGCGCCGCGCTTCGTCGCCCATCAGGCTGACGAACACGTTGGCATGGGAGAGATCCGGCGAAAGGCGCACTTCGCCCACGGTGACCTGGGTGGCCAGTTCACTGTGCTCGCGTAGCAGGATGGTCCCCAGCTCCTTGCGGATCTGCTCGGCCACCCGTTGTTGGCGCTTCTCACTGGCCATGGATCAGCGTCCCTTGGGCGTTTCTTCCGCCATGTCCAGGCGCCGCACCACCTCCCGCAGCGAGAAGACCTGGATCAGGTCGCCCTCGCGCAGGTCGTTGAAGCCGGCCAGCTGGATGCCGCACTCGAAGCCCTGGGCCACTTCGCGGACGTCTTCCTTGAAGCGCTTGAGGCTGGACATGTCGCCCTCGTGGACCACGGTGTTGTCGCGCACCAGCCGGGCCTTGGCGCCGCGCTCGATCTTGCCCGAGACCACCATGCAGCCGGCGATGGCCTTCTTGACGATGCGGAAGACCTGCCGCACCTCGGCCGTGCCCAGGATCTCCTCCTCCACGTCGGGGGCCAGCATGCCCTCCAGCGCGGCGTGGATCTCCTCCACCACCTCGTAGATGACCTTGTAGAGCCGCACGTCCACGCGCTCGCGCTGGGCCAGTTCCCGCGCATTGGGCGTGGGCGAGACGTGGAAGCCGATGATGATCGCGCCGGAGGCCTTGGCCAGCAGCACGTCGCTCTCGGTGATGTTGCCCACGCTGCGGCTGATCACGTTCACGCGGACTTCCTGGTTCTGCATTTTCATCAATTCGTCGGCGATGGCCCCGATGGAGCCGTCCACGTCGCCCTTGATGATGACGGGCAGGTCCCGCACCTCGCCGCGCGCGATCTGCTGGGACAGGCTGGAAAGCGTGAACGAGCTGATGCGCTGCTGGCTCTGCTCGCGCTGGATCTGCTGACGCTTCAGCGCCACGGCGCGGGCGTCGCGCTCCGAGCTGTAGACCAGCAGGCTGTCGCCGGCCTGGGGCACGCTGTCCAGACCCAGGATCTGCACGGGCGAAGCCGGCGGGGCCGTGTCGCGGGCGTTGCCGCGCTCGTCCAGCATCAGGCGCACGCGGCCCGAGGCCGTGCCCGCCACCACGATGTCGCCCTTGTTCAGCGTGCCGCGCTCCACCAGCACGGTGGCGATGGCGCCCCGGCCCTTGTCGAGCTTGGAATCGATCACCACGGCCTTGGCCGGGCCCTCCGCCACGGCCACCAGCTCCAGCACCTCGGCGCGGGTTAGGATCTCGTCCAGCAGACGGTCCATGCCCGTGCCCTGCTTGGCGCTGATGTCCACGCACTGGTACTGGCCGCCCCAATCCTCAACCAGGATGTTGTAGAGGGCCAGTTCCTTGCGGATCTTCTGCACGTCGGCGTTGGGCTTGTCGATCTTGTTGACGGCCACGATGATCGGCACCTTGGCCGCCAAGGCGTGGTCGATGGCTTCCCGGGTCTGCTCCTGCACGCGGTCGTCCGCCGCCACCACCAGCACCACGATGTCCGTCACCTGGGCGCCGCGGGCGCGCATGGCCGTGAAGGAATGGTGGCCCGGCGTGTCCAGGAAGGTGATGAGCTGGTCCTTCCAGTTCACCTCGTAGGCGCCGATGTGCTGGGTGATGCCGCCCGCCTCGCCGGCCACCACGTTGGCCTTGCGGATGTAGTCCAGCACCGAGGTCTTGCCGTGGTCCACGTGGCCCATCACGGTCACCACCGGGTGGCGGGGAGTCGGCACGCCCTCGTCCTCTTCCTCGATCGCGTCCTCTTCCTCCTCATCGAACTCGGAGAGGAACTCCACGTCGAAGTCATAGTCGCCGCAGAGGATCTCGATCAGCGCGCGCTCCAGGCGCTGGTTGATGGTGACCATGGTCCCCATCATGAAGGCCTTCTTGATCAGGTCGCTCACCGGCACCTCGAGCAGCTCGGAGAGCTCGTTGGTGGTGATGAACTCCGTCACGCGCAGGACGTTGGTCTCCTCGTTGAGCTCGCCCACGCCGCGCACCTTGCGATGCTTGCGACGCTTCTTGCCCTCCATGGCGCGGGTGGTCTCTTTCACCGCCGCGCGGATCTCGTCCTCGCTGATCTTGACCTTTTTGCTCTTCTTGCGCTTGCGGCCGCCGGCCAGATCCGTGGGCTCGTTCTTGGCCTTCTCCAGCTTCTGCAGGCGCAGTTCCTCGGTCTTGGTCTTCTTGCCGCTGCGTTTGCGCGCGTCCGCGCCCGGCGTGGCCGCGGCGGCCTTGGAGGGATCGCGTTCGCGGAAGCCCGGTTGGGCGTCGCCCGCCGCGCGGGGCGCATTCGGCGCGGAGCCGGCGCTGGAGCCTGCACCAGCACTCGGGGCGGGGCGGGCCGCGGCGGCGGTCTCGGTCTTGGTGGGTTTGGCCGTGCGCTTGCGCGCCGGCTCATTGTCCATGTGCATGCCCAGCACGCGGCCGGGCCGGAAGACGGGCAGACCGATCTTCTCGCCCACCGAATCCTCGTGCTCCACAATGCGGCGACCCGCACCGGTAGTGGTCAGTCGTTCAGCCAGCGCGGCGTCGGCCAAGGCTTCCGTGCTCTCGACCGGAGCCGTCTCGGGGGCCGGGGCCGGCACAGTCTCGACGGCGGCAGGCTCGACGGGCGGAGCGGCGGGCGGCTCTTGCGGCGCCGCCGTTTCGTGTGACACAACTTCTTCAGCCACGAGCGCGGGCGCAGCGACGGGCTCCACGCCGGCGACCACCGGCTCGGGCGTGGGCGCCGAGGCGGGCTCCTCCAGCGCAGGCACGGGCGTGGGCTCCGCGACGGGCGCGAGGGTCGCGTCAGGCGCGAGGGTCGCGTCAGGCGCGAGGGTCGCGTCAGGCGCGAGAGCTTCTTCCGGCGCGCTGGGGGCGGGCTCGATCACCTTCAGGGAACGCAGACGTTCCACCGTGTCATAGCGCACCTTCTGCGAATCACCGGCCTCTGCGGCCTCCGGCTCGGCGGCCCGCATCAGGTCCTCCATCGCCTCCCGGCGGAATTCCGCCCGGTCGCCGCCCGGCTCGGGCTTGCGCGGAGCCTGCTCGGCCAGGTATTCCTTGTAGCGCTGCGGCGCGTACTTCGACAGGAGAGAGGAGAACATCTCCTCGCTGAGAATGGCATTGGGGCTGGCCGGCGCCTCAAAGCCCTCCTTGACGAGGTAGTCGCTCACGTGCGACACCGTCAATTGCAGCTCTTTCGCCAGGTGAATCAGCTTATGCTTCTTGGCAGCCACCCTGTTCTCCCGTATTGAGTGGGCTCAAGCGTTCTTCCAGCCCGCGGCGGAATCCGCCATCGGCCAGCGCCACAGCCCGCACTCCTCTCGTACCCAGCAGCTCGTTCAGAGCCGCCATATCCGCCAGGGCGACGACCCGCGTGCGGCCGTCCGCCTCCTGCCAGTCTTCCAGTTCCCGCAGGGTCCGCGCCGACAGCGTCGGATCCGCCAGGATCAGCAGCGGGGTCCCCCGCCGCACTTTCTCACGCATCTGATCCATGCCCAGGATCAGCGCGCCCGCCCGGCGCGCCAGCCCGAGCAGACCCTGTCCGGAAGGCTCCAGCCGGCAGGGCTGCACGGGCCTAGTCCAGGCCCTGGTTGTCGAAGTCGCCCAGCACGTGCATGATCGCCTCGAGATCCTCGCGCTCCAGGCCCGTGCGCTCCATGGCCTGGGCGGACGAGTCGGTGAGGAAATCTTCCACGAAGCTGTAGCCCGCACGGACCAGCACGTCCTTGTAGGCCTTGGGCAGATCCACCACGTCCATGATCTTGAAGTCCTGGAAGTAGGTGGAAACGCTGCGGCGCGCCTGGCGCACCACTTCCTCGCTCAGGCCCGTGCGCTCGATCAGCGAGGCCAGCGGCTCGTCCAGCAGGCGTTCCGCCAGATAAATGCCGGCGTCGATCATCTTGCCGGCCACCTCGTCGGCGATACCCACCACCTCGTTGATCTTCAGATCTTCCTCGATTTCCTCCTCGTGCAGCTGCATGGCCAGGTGCTGGGTCTCGTTGACCAGCTCCAGCTCGTAGCCCGAGATCTCGCAGGCCAGGCGGAAAACCATGTCATCCATGGGATTGAACTTGAAGTCATGGCTGGGCTGGCCATCCAGGCGCTTCATCTGGCGCTCGACCATCTTCTCGTATTCCTCGTCGCTGAGCACCACCAGAGCCCGGCCGGCGCCCAGCAGGCGCACCTGCAGGGGCTTGTTGGGGCTCATGGCCTTCTTGATGAAGGTGGCGGGATCGCTGGCGAAGTCGATGATGTCGATCTTCTCGTTGATCAACTCCTTGACAATGGCCTGGATGCGCACGCCCTTCATGCCCACGCAGGAGCCCACCGGATCGATGCGGCTGTCCGTCGACTCCACGGCGATCTTGGTGCGGCGGCCGGGGACGCGGGCGATTTTGCGGATGTGGATGATGCCGTCGGCGATCTCGGGCACCTCCACTTCGAACAGGCGGCGCACGAAATTGGGGTCGCTGCGGCTGACGATGATTTCCGGATCGCGGTTGTTCTCCCGGCGCACGTCCTTGATCAGCACGCGCAGAGGCAGGCCGCGGTGATACTTCTCGGACTTGACCTGCTCCGAGGAGGGCATGCGAAACTCCACCCGGTCGATGTTGAGAATCACGCCGCGGTTGCGGTCCACTTGGTGGACGTCGGCGTGGATGATCTCGCCCACGCGGTCCTTGTATTCCTCGTAGACGGCGTTCTTCTCGATCTCGCGGATCTTGTGCATCAGCGCTTGCTTGAGGTTCAGGATCGCCCGGCGACCGAACTTGCGGTAGTCGATGATCTCGACGAAATCATCGCCCGGCTCGATCTCGGGGTCATGGGTCAGGGCCGGAGTGAGCTCCATCTGCAAGTGCTCGTTCTCCACGGCGCCGTCCTCCACCACCTGCCATTCGCGGTAGATTTCGATGTCACCCTTGTCCATGTTGAACGTGACGGAGAAGTTCTCCTCCGAATCGAAGCGCTTCTTCAGCACCGAAATGAAGGCCTCCTGGATGACCTCCTGAAAGTCCTGGCGGTCGATGTTCTTGCTCTCAAGGAGCTGAATCACCGCGTCCACGATGCTGCCGGCGTCGTTCTTCCGCGCTTCCTTCATCATCGGAAAGCACTCCTTGCTTACCACTCAAGCACATGATGGACGGCCTGCACCCGCTTCCAGTCCAGAACACGGGTTGCACCTTCCACCTCGACCTCGATTCCCGTCTCATGGGCGGCGCTGAGCACGCCCGTGTATTCCGCCGTCTCCCCCGGTGCCGCGTCGGCCAGACGCACCAGGACCTTGCGGCCCAGGGCCTTGGCCAGGACCCGCGGATGGCGCAGGGCCCGATCCAGCCCGGGGGAGCAAACCTCCAGCCGGTAGCGGCCGGCGATCAGTTCGCCCTCGTCCAGCCGGCGTCCCAGTTCCCGGTTCACTTTGGACAACTGGTCCACCGTCACGCCCGCGTCGGTGTCCACCACCACGCGCAGGATCTTGCCCTTGCCGTCGCCGGAGAGCTCCACGTCCACGAGAAAAACCGGCTCCTGCACCAGACTTTCGATCAGGCTTTGCAGATCTTGCGCCAGCATGGCGGCCCCCAAATAAAAAGTGGGCGTGGGCCCACTTCCATCTTTTGGACGGAATCCCGGACCGGCCTCACATGCAGCAGGCCCGGGGGTTTCGCCGGCACGAGCGGGCGAAAGAGCGGTCGCGGGACCGCCGCCTCCCCAGTGGCCCGAACCGCAGGCGCGGTCCCGGCCGGGTCCAAGGGAGACTTCCGACAGGGGGCCCCGCAGCAGCCGGGCCGCCCGACGGCAGAACTCAGGCGCCGGGCTTCAGCCGGGCCTGCAAACCCTCGACCTTCGTCTTGAGCGCGGTCTTGGGGTACTTTTCCAGAATGCGCTCCAGCAGGGGCAGGGCCTCGTCCACCTTGCCCGCCTGCTCCCAGCACAGGGCCGCGTTCAGCAGGTAGGTGGGCGCGTTGAAGTTGCCCGCCTCGTCCACCAGCGCCGCCTGGGTCCAGGCCTTGGCGGCCTCGTCCCATTTCTTCTCGCGCTCCAGGCAAACGGCCAACCCGCCCTGGGCCGCCGCGCGCATGAAGTCCTCCTGGCCGTGACCGTCCAGGAACGCGGTCAATTCCGTCCGGGCCTCAGCCACCTGGTCGGCGGCCACGGCGCTCATGCCCAGGAAGAAGTGGGCGTCCTCCGCCGCGCGCGTGCCGGCGAACTCGTCGCGCACCTTCTCCAGCAGGGGCCGGGCGGCCTCGGGTTGCGGCGTCTCCAGCAGAGCCGTGGCCCGGTTGAGCAGCACGTCGGCGCGCTCCTCCTTGAGCCGCGAGGTGCGCAGCACGAAGAAAATGCCGCCCGCCACCACCAGGATGCCCAGCGCGCCACCCAGCACCACCCAGCGCTTGCGCGTCAGATAGTTCCAACCGCGCACGATCCCGGTCATAAAGGCATCGTGCTCCAAGTCCTCATGGCTGTCGCGGGGTTCCAGATTCATGGCATCCTCTTGCACTTCGACCCAACGATCCCCTTGTGGGGCATTCCAATATGCCCCCGAGAGGACTCGAACCTCTGACCTACGGTTTAGGAAACCGCCGCTCTATCCACCTGAGCTACGGAGGCGCAGAAGCCGCACAAGGTAGGGTTCGAGATATGGCGAAACAAGCTTTTCGCCTAGCTTCCCTGTGTCCCCTGGGTCGTGGAGGCCGCTTGCAACACACCACAGGGACACGGAGGCACAGCTGACGTCAAATGGATTGAGATTCCTGACTACCGCTCCCGCAGCGCTCCTCATTCCGGTTCGCGGGGCAGACGGGCGTCGTGCCAGACGCCCACCAGCCAGACTCCGCTCTCCCGGACCCGGTAGAATAGTCGGTAGGGCGGCACCAGCACTTCCCGCACGGGCAGCTCGGGAAACTCCGGCACGCGGCGGCCGGCCTGGGGAAAGGCCTCCAGCGCCTCCAACCGGGTGCGAACCCGCTGCAGGAAGGCACGCGCCGCCGAGGGCCGCCGGGCGGCCAGGAACTCCAGCGCCTCCAGCAGCTGCCGCTGCGCCGCGGGCGTGAAGCGGACGCTCACAAGCCCTTGCCAGTTAGCAGCGCGTCTCCCTCCGCCAGTACGTCCGCCAGCGTCACCCCCACTCCCGCGGCACTTTCCTGCTCCCCGCGCGAGAGCAGCCGCAGCAGCTCCAGTTCGCGCTGGGTCTGCTCCCAGGCCTCCATGCTGAGCAGCACGGCGGAGGCACGCCCCCGCTGGGTGATGTACACCGGCTGCCCGGTTTCGCAGACGCGCCCGATCAGGTTGGTGGCGTCCTGGCGCAGGTCGGTGATGGGATAGATGGCCGGGGTTTCCATGTCTCGCTCCTGAATGACAGCGACTACAATAGCATTTTTGCCATGTTTCTTCCTAGTCTTTTCATCCTGATTTTCGGGCTTGTTCCCACCCGTTTCGCTCCGCGGGGAATTCTACCACTGAGTCGCAGAGGCACAGAGGGGAAATGGAGGTATGCGTCAGCAGCCAGCGCTGGTTGCTCGTCTCCTAGTCTTACTGTGTTACGTCGCATTACGCCTTCCGCCGCAGCATGGACAGC
>DYSB01000142.1 GCA_020726405.1 Acetofilamentum sp.
ACTGCAGGGAGTCAGACCACGGATCGAGAGGCCGGTCTCCGACAGACTCCTAGCCCGGGTTCAATTCCAGCCCTGCAGATGCAGATAATAAAGGGGTCGCCGGGACGAGGGGGGATCAACTTTGCGGGGCCTGCGCCTGCCCGATCACGGGGGGTGGGGTCCGGCACGGCGCATGTCCGGCGGGCAGAGCAAGGGAGACTTCGTGAGCGGCACAGGGCGGGTGATCATCGGGCTGGGGCTGGCCTGCGGGCTGGCCGGGACGGCCCACGTCCTCGTCACCGGCGTCACACCGGCCCCGGGCTCGCGCCTCAGCCCAGGCGGATACCAGCGGGACCAGCCGGGCACCCCGGAGCAAAGACGACGGAAAACCGCGCAAACCCGGCCCGCCCAGCCAGCCCAAGCCGGACAGCGACACCGCTTATCCGCCCAGCGCCGGATGACCCTGATGTCGCGCATCCTGCTGCTTGCCGGTTTGATCAGCCTGCCCGCCTGCCTGTGGGCTTCCGCGCCGGAGGCCCAGGCTTGGCTGGATCACGAACGCCTGCCCGGCACCCAGGCCATGGGCATGGGCGGCGCCATGACCGCCCTGGCCGAGGACTGGAGCGCCGCCTGGTACAATCCGGCGGCCCTGGCCTGGCAGCGCCGGGCGGAACTCAACCTGGGCTACGAACTGGGGAATGAGTCCCTGACCCAGTCGGTTTCCACTGACGGCACGGAGCAGACCAGCGAGGAAAGCCTGTCCCACCTCAGCCACATCGGCTACGCCTACCCCATGCCGTCGGTGCAGGGCGGTGTCTGCTGGGGCCTGGGTTGGGCGCGGCTGGCGGATTACTCCCGCCGGGCTGGCTTTCCCGACCAGAACTGGAGCGTGAGTTCCAGCCGCGCCGGGCACATGGACGCCGGAATGCTCTCCTGCGCGCTGGAGCTCACCAACAACCTCGCCTGCGGCCTGACCCTGGCTTTTCGCCAGGGCGTGCTGGAGCAGGTGGGGCAGGAGTCGAGCAAGCTGGACACCGTCCTCTGGCGCAGTTACGATCAGGTGAAGGTGGACGGGGTCAGCCTGCGGCTGGGCCTGCAGGCGCACACGGGACCCCTGCAGCTGGGCCTGCTGCTCGAGCCGGCGTACAAGCAGACGGCGGACTGGAGCTACCACGTCCAGCAGTGGGAACCGGGACAGATCCTGCCGGATGGCGTGCACGGGGACAGCACCTATGCCATCCGCTATCCGGCGTTGTTCTCCCTGGGCGCCGGCTGGCGACAACGCTTCTGGCAGGTGGGCTTGAGCTGGGATTATCAGGACTGGGCCGACCTGGAGTACACGGATCTGCCCAACGATCAGGATCTGCTGCCCGGTAACGATTTGCTGGCGCGCGCTTTCCAGGGTCGGCACCGGCTGCGGCTGGGCGGGGAGTGGTACGTGCCGGGCACGTACCTGCGGCTGCGCGGCGGCGTCTGGACGACGGGCGAGGCCCGCACGGAAACCCGCCTGATCGCCCAACGCGAGGGCGAGGACCCCTACGCCTATTGGAATTTTCAGGTGGAGACGCCGCGCCGCGGGGTGTCCCTGGGCCTGAGCCTGCTGCTGCAGGAGGCCGTGGCGCTGGACTTCTCCGTCCTGCGCGAGAGCTGGGAACTGCGCTACCTGAAATTTGAACCGGCTGGATACCGGCTGGAGCAAAGCGAGAATGAGAACCGCTGGCGCGCCCAGTTGGCCATCACCTACCGCTACTGATCAGGACTCGATGTACTCGTTTTGAAAGGCGGGGCCCTGAAGGGGCAGGTTCAACTCTCCGTCCGGCTGCCCCGGCACGGCTTCCACCGGCAAGCTGATCCGCAGCGCTTCCTTCAGTTGCTTGCCTGGGCGAAAATGCGTCTTGCGCCGGGCCGGCACGTAGACCACTTCATTGGTGCGTGGATTGCGGGCCTGGGGCTTGGCCTTGGTCTTTTTAACTTCGAACACGCCGAAATCGCGGATCTCCACCCGGCATTCCGGATCGGCGGATTCCAGAATCACCCGCAGGGATTGAAAAAGCGCATCCACCATCCGGCCCACCTCCTGATGGCGCTGCCCGGTGAGCGCGCTGATCCGCTCCACCAAATCCCGCTTGATGTACGTCTTCACAATCCCCCCTCATGGACAAGAGCGCGGCCAGCGACCGTTCTGTCCGGCAGTCAGTTCGTTCTACGCGGATGAAAAGCGCGCGGGGGGGGCTGCGCGCCGTGTGGTTGTCAGCTCATGAACTCCGACGAAGACCGGGTTCCCCGGATCTCGCCAATCAGGCAGGCCGCTTCGCCGGCGTCCTGCAGGCGCTGCAACAGCTCGCCGCAGCGCTCGGGGGCAATGGCCAGCAGCAGGCCGCCCGAAGTTTGAGGATCCGCCAGCAGGGCCGTCCAGAACATGGGCAAATCGACGGGAAGTTGAAAGTACTCTCCTGGCAGCGCGAGATTACGGCGCATGGGTCCCGAAACGCCCAATTGTTCCGCCGCCAGCTGCGCGCCCTCGTAGAGCGGCAACGAGGGCAAGTGTAGTTCCACGCCATGCCCGCCCGGAGAGACCATTTCCCACAGATGCCCCAGCAGGCCGAAACCCGTGACGTCCGTGGCCGCGTGAACGCCCGCCGCCAGCATGGCCCGGGAGGCCCGGCGGTTCAGCTGCGCCATGCGGGTCAGGGTGCCCAGGTAGCAGGCGTCGTCCACCAGGCCCTTTTTGTGCGCGGTCAACAGCAGGCCGGTGCCCAGAGCTTTGGTGAGCACCAGCAGGTCGCCTTCGCGCACGGTGTGGTTGCGCACCACGCGCTCCGGATGCACCAGTCCGCTCACGGCCAGCCCGTACTTGAGTTCCGGATCGCGCACGGTGTGCCCGCCCAGCAGCAGGGCGCCGGCTTCCTGCAGGCGGTCCAGGCCGCCCTCGAGGATCCGCGCCAGGGCCTCCGGGGCCGGACCCGTCTCCGGGAAGCAGCAAATGTTCAGCGCGCCCACGGCTTCGCCACCCATGGCATACACGTCGGAGAGCGAATTGGCCGCGGCGATCTGCCCGAACAAGTACGGGTCGTCCGCCACTGGCGTGATCAAGTCCACGGTGCTGACCAGGGCAAGGTCATCCCGCAGCCGCATCACGCCGGCGTCGTCGTGGGTATCCAGGCCCACCAGCAGACGCTCGTCCGTCGGTTGGCTGGGCAAGAGGCGATACAGGTCCACCGGACCCAATTTTGCTGCTCAGCCACCCGAACAGGCGAATTGGGTCATCCGCCAGCGGTCCAGCTGTAAGGGATCCATCTGCGTCCTTCCTACTCCCGGGGTCAAGGTAGGGATGTCCCGGGGTTCACAAGGCGCCCGGCTGGCCGGCCAGAAACGCAATTTGATGATTATCGATTTATGTAGAAATCTTGTGGATAACTCGAAGTCCTTACTGTAGCGCAATCTTCAGAAATGTGAACATATTCAAGAGATCTCGAGGAGCGTGTGTTTGGATTCAATGAGCCGGGAAGGAGTTGAGCCTCAACGGGCTCAATTCCATCCTATTGCCAAACAACAAGATTCGCCAATGATTTGCCCCCTCGTCGTTCTTTTGTCGCATTTCGCCCCGAGCTTCCTTGACTCGCCACGGACCTCCGCCTATATTTCCCATTGCGTCACCCAGAAGGCTGGGGATCTGTGGATAACTCGTGAATAGACCCCTCTAGGACCCATGTCACAACCAGTTCGAAGTCTGGATGTGCCAGGCGAATCCGTCCTGGCGCACTGGGAGAATTTTGTCCGTACCATCGATGAGTTGGCCCCCGGCAAAAAGGTGGCCGACATCTGGTTCCGCAAACTTCGCCCCTTGAGTTTCAACGGCCAGGTGCTGCTTGCGCTGGCTCCCCCCACGGCCTTTGTGGATTATCTACTGAATACCCATGGGGATCTCATTCGCCAAGCTCTCCAGCACTCGGTGGGCAAGGGCGTCGAGTTGTCCATCGTCAAGCGGGACAACGTCCCCGAGGACCAGTTGCCGGCCCTTGAGGCCGAACAGCTGCAACTGGCCGACTCCAACGTGGGGCAGGAGCCCGTCAAGGCCAACCTGAACCCGCGCTACCGCTTCGACAATTACATCGAAGGTGAATCCAACCGCTTCGCCGTGGCGTCGGCACGCAGCGTGGCCGAAACGCCCACCACCACACCTTTCAATCCCTATTTCGTCTACGGCGGTTCGGGCTATGGCAAAACGCACCTGATCCAGGCCATCGGCAACCAGGTGCTGCGCACGGGTTCCCTGCGGCGCGTGGTCTACGTCACCAGCGAGCAGTTCGTCAACCAGTTCATCGCCTCGATCAAGACCAAGCGCACGACGGACTTCACGCACCTGTACCGCAACGTGGACATGCTCATCCTGGACGACATCCAGTTCTTCACGGGCAAAGAGCGCACGCTGACCGAGTTCTTCCACACCTTCAATTCGCTCTACCAGGCCGGCAAGCAAATCATCCTTTCCTCCGACCGGCCACCCCGCGATCTGGAAGACCTGGACGAACGCCTGACCAGCCGCTTCGCCTCGGGGCTGGTGACGGAACTGACGCTGCCTGACTACGAAACCCGCGTGGCCATTCTGGAAAAGCGCGCCGACGAGCACCGCGCCAGCCTGGATCCACGCATCGTGGATTTCCTGGCCACCCACATCTGCACCAACGTCCGGGACCTGGAGGGCGCGCTGCTCCAGCTCATCGCCCAGTCCCAGTTCATGCGAGCCCCCATCGACCTGGATCTGGCCCACCAGGTGGCGCGTAAGTTCGCGCCCACCCGGCGCGCCCAGGTCTCCATGGAAACCATCGCCGAGGCCTGCTCGCGCTACTACAACATCCCCCTGCTCGACCTGAAAGACCGCGGCCGCAAGAAGGAGGTGGCCCACACGCGCCAAGTGGCCATGTACATCTGCCACAAGCTGACGCGCCACAGCCTGCGGGGCATCGCCCTGCACTACGGCCGCCGGGATCACTCCACGGTGATCCACGCGGTGAAGACCGTGGAAGACCGCATCACGGGTGATCAGGTCTTCCGCAGCGAGATCGACGATCTGCTGCGTTCCATCGAACTCCACGCCTGAGCGCGCCCATGCCGCTTAGCAGCCAGTCGGACTTGTCCACTTCGCGGTCTTCATCGCCTACGCCGGCCCGGATTTTTCGCCGCGTTCTTGCCAATACGTCCAGTATGCACTACGAAATCTCCGAAAAACCGGTCTCGACCCGGGCGCGAATCCCGTCGAAGGCCCAAGTCCGACAGGCTGCTGGCTTCTACCTTACCCGTCATCCGTCTGGACCGGTCGTCCGCTTCCCTCTGGGGCGAGCGGCCGGTCCGCGGTTCCGCCTCGCACCCGGGGATTTTCCCTGCGCGACCCGCACCCAAACCCTCAGCCACCCGGAATCCCAGCTGTCCGTTGCCCGGACTGTTCAGACAGTGTTGGGTGGACAACTCGTGAGCGGGCGTGGACAAGGCCTGCACAAGCCTGTGGACAAGGCCTGGTGCCGGCCGCTGCGGTTGAGAAACGGGGCCTTGTTCCTTAGCTTATCCACCGAGTTTGAACGAAGATTCCTCACCGCTGCGGCGGCGCTTTCTACCTGGAACTCAACACGATCCATTGCCGACCGGGACTTTGTCCCCCAAATCCACCAGCCGGTGACGAGTACGACGAGTTGAGTCTCTAAAGACTCGAAGAGAAGAGGTCCCTGACCATGCGCTTCACGGTTCCCCAAAAGGAATTCCTGGCTCAGCTGCAGAAGCTGGCCGCGGTGGTGCCCAGCAAGACCACCCATCCCATGCTGAACAACATCCTGCTCCACGTGGAGCCCGATGAGGCGCGGATGACCGCCACCGATTTGGAGATTTCCCTGACCACGCGCATGAAGGTCGAAGACGGCCAAGGCGAGGACGTGGCCATTCCCTGCAAGCGGCTGCTGGAGATCGTCCGTGAGCTGGACGAGCGCCCGGTCACCTTGCAGACGGACCGGCACAACAACGGCGTGGAGATCCTCTCGGGCCAGGGCGTCTTCCAGATCCCCTGCGAGAGCGCGGAGAATTTCCCCATCCTGCCCGGCATCCAAGTCTCCGCAGAGCTGGAGATCCCCGCCGAGCGCCTGCGTCAGCACGTGGAGCGCCTGGCCTTCGCCGTGTCCACGGACGATCTGCGTCCGGTACTCACCGGCGTGCTCTTCGAGTTCCGCGCTGAGGCCCTCTTCCTGGTGGCCACGGATGGCCATCGCCTGGTGCGCATCCAGGATCACAAGCTGGCCGGTCAGGAGAGCCTGGGCTCGGTGGTGATTCCCATCAAGGCGCTCAACCTGGTGGCCCGCAGCCTGGATTCCAGTTCCGAGACCGTCAAGCTCAGTCTGGCCCAGAACCACCTGGTGTTCTCCCTGGGTGGCGCCCAGATCTACACCCAGCTGATCAACGGTCGCTATCCGGCCTACGAAGGGGTGATACCCCTGCAGAACGAGAACATCATGCAGACCGCCCGTGGAGTGCTCTACCGGGCCGTGAAGCAGGTTTCCAACTGCGCCAACAACGTTACGCGCCAGATCAACTTCACGCTCTCCGAGAACCGCCTGGTGGTCACCGCCGAGGACAACGAGTACGGCAGCCGCGGGCGCAACGAACTCGAAGTGGACTACAACGGCGACGCGCTGGAGATAGCTTTCAACGCCAGCTATCTGGACCAGATGCTGCGGCACCTGGACACGGATCAGGTGGTGTTCAAGTTCGGCACGGCCGAGCGCGCCGCGCTGATCCTGCCGGAGATCAACCAGGAGGACGAGGATCTCCTGATGCTGCTGATGCCCGTTCGCCTGATGCGCTAGCGGTGCGGCTGGAACGGCTTCGAATCCGGGGGTTTCGCAACATCCCGGCGGCGGAGATCGTGTTCCGGGGTCGGCACACGGTGGTGCTGGGCGCCAACGGACAGGGCAAGACCAACCTGCTGGAAGCCGTTCACCTGCTCTGCCTCACCAAAGCTTTTCGCACCAACCGGTTGAATCAACTGGTCCGCCGCCCCAGCCCAAATCAAGCCGAGGGGGCGGAGGACGCTGGCGAGAGCGCCGGTTTCCTGGTGGAGGGGGAATTCGATTCCCTGCGCCGGGGGCGCCGCCGGGCGCGGGCCCTGTTGCGCGATGGCGCGCTGGTCTTTGAACTGGACGGCTCCCGCTGCCGGGGCCGCGACTACTTCGGGCAACTGCCCCTGGTGCTGCTCTCGCCGGAAAGCCTGGACGTGTCCCAGGGCGGTCCCGACGAGCGCCGGCGCACGCTGGATCGCCTGCTTTCCACCGTCAGTCCCGTCTACCTGGACCTGCTGCTGCGCTACCAGCGCGCCCTGCGGCAACGCACGGCCCTGCTGATGCGGGACGGGTCCGCCCCGGAATTGGATCTCTGGGAAGAGGAACTGGCCCAGGGCGGGCTGGAATTGACCCGCCGGCGCCGGCAGTTCAGCGCCGAGCTGGGTCAGCAGGTCCAGGCCGTGCACCAGGAGCACTTCGCACCGGGGGCGGCCTTCGCGCTGGGCTACGAACCCAGCCTGGACGAGGGATGGAGCGTGGAGGCCTGCCGCGCGGCTCTGGCCGCGGGCCGCGAGGGCGACGCCCGCCGCGGCTGGACGCGCCTGGGGCCGCATCGCGACGACCTTCCCGTGCTGCTGGATGGCCTGAGCCTGCGCAGCTTCGGCAGCCAGGGCCAGCACAAGCTCTTCATGCTCTGTCTGGTACTGGCTGAGACGCGCCTGCTACGGCAGTGGACGGGGGAGACGCCCCTGCTCCTGCTCGACGACCTCTTCGGCCTGCTGGACGACGAGAAGATCCGGGCCCTGGCCTCGGCCGTGGACCCCGAGCTGCAGGTGCTGATCAGCACCACCAGCCTGCGCCATCTGGACGTGCTGGGCGCGGGCCAGGTCCTGCACTGTGAAAACGGCCGCTACCGCGAAGACGCCGCCTGAGAAAGGGTAAAGCGCGCAGGACCGAATCAGAACCCGTGGTCTGATCGGCGAGGTGATGGGCACGCCCCCATCCCGGCCTTCCCCTGTTGCACGGGGGAAGGAGTTCTGCGCGACCGAGGAAGCACCGGATTTGCGAGGTGAAGCCCGCAGGGCTGAACCAGAACCAGGTGGTGACGCCGTCAGGCCTGACCGGCCGTGCGGAACCAG
>DYSB01000143.1 GCA_020726405.1 Acetofilamentum sp.
GATGAACACCACGGTGGCATGGTCATTCTTGCTTCCCTTGAACTGTCAAAGAGCAGATGCATTCCTGCTTGTTTCCAAGCGAGGATCCTCAAGGTATCGTCACCCGGAGGCATTGTCAACATCGTTTCCTAAAAATTCTTTCGGGAAGCGATGTCAATCCGCGTCGAATCAACGACGCGACAAGACCGGTTAATATAGCGTCCCGATCGGTTCATGCAAGGGTCAGGATTGCTTTCTCGCGACTCTCCCGGCGGCCTTGCCCTTGACCCGAACCGGAGGAACGGCTTCCGTCCCACGGCCTGTCGGACCGTCGGCGAACTCCACCAGATGAAAATCCACTTCGCGGGTCTCCGGATTGCTGCGCAGCACGCGCACCAACAACCGGTCCCCGATTCGGATGCTGTGTCCCAGCCGCCGCGCCCGTAGCTCCCAGCTGGTCTCGCGGTAGTCCCAGTAGTCTTCGGGCAGCTCGGCCATGGGGATCAGGCCCTCGGCCAGCGAATCCTCCAGCTCCACGAAGACGCCGAAGCGTTCCACGCCGCGCACCAGGCCCCAGAACTCGTCGCCCAGATGCCCCTGCAGGTAGAGGATCTGTTTGAGCTTGACTGCCGCCCGCTCGGCCTCCAGGGCCAGCAGTTCGCGCTGGGAGCTGCGCCGGCCGGCCATCTCCAGCACAGCCGTTCCCGGGTCCGCCTCCCGCCCCAGCAGGCGCTTCAGCAACCGATGCACCACCAGGTCCGGGTAGCGCCGGATGGGCGAGGTGAAGTGCGCGTACTGTTCGAAACCCAGCCCGAAGTGGCCCACGTTGTGCGGCGAGTAGAGTGCCTTCATCATGCTGCGGAGCATCATCTGCTGCAGGAAGGGCGCCTCGGGGCGATCCGCCCAGCGCTCCATCAGCAGCTGCCAGTCCCGAACTGAGCCCAGCTCGGGGACGGGCTGCAGGCCCAGGTGCTCCAACACGGCGCGGAAACGCTCCAGCTTCTCCCCCTCCGGCGCGGCGTGGATGCGGAACAGGCAGGTGCGCCGGGCCTCCACCAGGCTGCGGGCCACGCAGCGGTTGGCCTGCAGCATGAATTCCTCGATGAGGAAATTGGCCTCGCGGCTCAACCGCCGCCCCACCGCCAGCGGCGTACCCTGGGCGTCCAGCGTGAAGACCGGCTCCGGCAGGGCGAAATCCAGCCCGCCATTCTGGAGACGCAGGCGCTTGAGCAGGCGCCAAAGACGGTTCATGTGATACAAGGAGCGCTGGATCTCGTCGGGCCAGCGTTCGAGTGTGTCACGCGCCGGCAAGGCCTCCAGCGGCAGGCCGGCCAGCCGCTCCTGCACTTCGTCGTAACTGAAGCGCTTGCGCGAGCGGATCAGGCTGGGGGTCAGGCGCACCTCGCGCACGGCGCCCCGCGGACCAATGCTCATCAGGGCGCTGAAACAGTAGCGGTCCCGCCCCTCCTGCAGGCTGCACAGCCCCGAGGAGAGCGCGTGCGGCAGCATGGGCACGACTTCGCCCGGCAGGTAGATGCTCAGGCCGCGGCGCAGAGCCTCGCGGTCCAGCAGGCCGTCCTCGGCCACGAACTGGGACACGTCGGCGATGTGCACGCCCAGCAGCCAGCCGCCGTCCTCCAGCGCCTCGATGGAGACGGCGTCGTCGAAGTCCTTGGCGTCGGCGGGGTCGATGGTGAAGACGCAGCTCGCGCGCAGGTCCAGCCGCCCGGGCTGGGGCTTGATGTCCTCCTCGGTGAAGCGGCGCGCCTCCTGTTCCTGGGCGCGGCTGAAGCCTGCCGGCAGGTTGAACTCGGCCTTGATGCGCTCCTGGTGCCAGGCCGCCCCGGAGCCGCCCTCCAGGCGCTTCTCCACCTGCACCCACAAAACGCCGGGCAGCGCGGCCGGATCCGCGTCGGGCAGCACGCTCACGCGCAACTGCTCGCCCGAGCGCAGGTCGTCCGGCACCCGGCCCTTGAAACGCACCAGACCGCCGAAGCGCACGCTCTCCGGCAGCAGGATCCAGTCCGCCCCGTAGCGGGCCGCCCGCCCGACGATGCGCTCCAGCCGCCGCTCGAGCAGGCCCAGCACGCGCCCCTCGCGGGAGCGGCCGCCGGCGGGCAGCAGGCGGGCCTCCACCAGATCCTCCTGCAGGTAGCGGTCCAGCTGGGAGCGGTGCAGGAACACCCGCTCGCTGCCGTCGTCGGGCTGCAGGAAGCCGTGTCCGGAAGGCAGGCGCAGCAGGACGCCGACCACCGTCTTGGCCGGTCCGCCGCCCAGCCAGCGCCGCAGATCGCCCTTGCGCAGTTCGCCGGCCTGTTCCATCTCGTCCAGCAGGCCCGTGAATTCTGCGTAGGAGAGGGGCCGGCCCAGCGTGTTGTAGAGGCCGCGGGTCTTGAAGCCCCGCTCCTGGGTGCGCATCAGGTCCAGGATGCGCGTCCGGGTGCGCGCCCGGGCCTCGGCGGCCTTGTCGTGGGGGGCCGCAGGGCGGGATTCCCGGGCGTGGGGCTTGGCGGGCGGGCGACGGGTGGACATGGGCGGCTCCTGGGTGTTCACGGGTATTGGCCGGGGGCCCCAGAAGGTGGCGGATGGGGGGCGAAGGCGGAAGGGCGGCTAGGCGGATCGCCGGCCCACCAGGAAGCGCGGCCGACCGGCCAGGTCGGGGCGGATCTCGAGCCGCGAGCAGAGCGGGGCAAACAGTTCCAGCAGGGCCGGGGCCTGCTGCTCGCCGATCTCCAGGTAGAGACGGCCGCCGGGCCGCAGCAGGTGCTCGAGCCCGCCCGCGAAGCGCCGGTAGAAGATCAGCCCGTCCTCGCCGCCGAATAGGGCCTCCTCCGGCTCGTGGCTGAGCTCGCGCTGCAGGCCGGCGCGTTCGCTCAGGGCCACGTAGGGCGGATTGGAGACCAGCAGGTCCCGGGCCTCCTGGGGCCAGTGCAGCAGCAGGTTGAGGTGCTGGAACTCGATCCGCTCCGCCACGCCGTTCAGGCGGGCGTTCTCCCGGGCCACCTCCAGCGCCCCGCTGCTGGTGTCCACGGCCAGCACGCGGCAGCCGGGCAGCTCCTGGGCCAGGCTGATGGCCAGACAGCCCGAACCCGTGCCCGCGTCCAGCACGGAGAGGGAACCCTGGCCGCGCTCGCCAGCCAGCACATGGTCCACCAGTTCCTCGGTCTCCGGCCGCGGGATCAGCACGCGCGAATCCACCCGCAGCTCGGCCCGGCGAAAGGGCTGGTCACCCAGGATGTACTGCAGGGGTTCCCCCGCCGCGCGGCGCTGCAGCAGGCCGCGCAGGCCGGCCTTCTCGTCCTCGTCGGGCACACGGTCGTGGTCCAGGTAGAGATCCAGCCGCCGGCAGCCCAGGGCGCGGGCCGCCAGTTCGTCGGCCTCGCGCGCGGCATTCTCCACGCCGCGGGCGGCCAGCCAGTCCCGGGAGAGCCGCAGGAGCGCGGCCAGATCGGGGGGCGTGGGGTTCATTCGACCTCGGAGCCCAGGTCCTCGAGGCGCTCCTTCAAGTCCGCCAGCCGCAGGGCGTCCAGCATCTCGGCCAAGTCGCCGTCCATCACCCGGTCCAACTTGTAGAGCGTGAGGTTGATCCGGTGGTCGGTCAGCCGGTTCTGGGGAAAGTTGTAGGTGCGGATCTTGGCGCTGCGGTCGCCGCTGGAGACCTGGCTACGCCGCTCCACGTCCTGCTTGGCCTTCTCCTCGGCCAGTTTGGCGTCGTAAAGCCGGCTGCGCAGCACCTTGAGCGCCTTGTCCTTGTTCTTGTGCTGGCTCTTCTCGTCCTGGCAGGTGACCACCAGGCCGGTGGGCAGGTGCGTGATGCGCACGGCGGAATCCGTCGTGTTGACGCTCTGGCCGCCCGGGCCGCTGGAGCGGTAGACGTCGATGCGCAGGTCCTTGGCCTCGATCTGCACGTCCACCTCCTCTGCCTCCGGCAGCACGGCCACGCTGGCCGCCGAGGTGTGGATGCGGCCCTGGCTCTCGGTTGCCGGCACGCGCTGCACGCGGTGCACGCCGCCCTCGTACTTTAGGCGCCCGAAGGCCTCCTCGCCCGCGATGGCGAAGATCACCTCCTTGAAGCCGCCCATGCCGCCTTCGCTGGCGTCCAGCAACTCCAGGCGCCAGCCCATCTGCTCGGCCAGCCGCTGGTACATGCGGAACAGGTCGGCGGCGAACAAGGCGGCCTCCTCGCCCCCCGTGCCGGCCCGCACCTCCACGATGCAGTTGCGGGAATCCGCGGGATCCCGCGGCACGATGAGCAGCTTGAAGGCCTCCTCCAGCCGCTCGGCGTCGCCGCGGGACTCCTCCAACTGGGCCTCCGCCAGCTCGCGCAGCTCGGGGTCCACTTCGCCGGTCAGCAGCTCGCGGGCCTCGCTGGCCTGCGCCACGGCCTGCTGCCAGGCCTTGCCGGTCTCGAGGATCTGGCTCAGGCGCTTCTGCTCGCGGGAGAGGTCGCGCCAGAGCTTCTGGTCCGACAGCACCTCCGGCCGGCCCAGATCCTCCACCAGCCGCTCATAGCGCGCCGTCAGGCGTTGGAGTCGATCCTGCATGCTGCCTCCGGGGGTCGCTAGACGAAATCGATGCGGGAGTTCAGGCCGTCCATGGGAAGGTTCAGCGAGGCGCGGATGGCCACCACCGCCACTTCCAGCTGGGCGGCGTCGGGTTCCTGGGTGGTGAGGCGCTGGACCCAGAGGCCGGGGGCGATCAGCAGGCGTGCCAGCCCGTGGCCGCGCACCCGGTTGGACAACTGCAGCAGCTCGAAGGACAGGCCGGCCACCAGGGGGATGATCGGCAAGTGCACGAGCAGACGGTGCAGGACGCTGTCGAAGTCGTCGAAAGAGCGGATCCAGAACGTGTCGAAGACCGCGTAGACCAGGACTGTGGAGAGCGCCACCACCAGCAGGAAACTGGTGCCGCAGCGAGGGTGGAAGCGCGTGTGCAACTGGGCCTCCTCCACGGTCACGCGCTTGGTCTCCTCCCAGGCGTAGATCGATTTGTGCTCCGCGCCGTGATAGGCAAACAGCGTCCGCACATCGCTCCACTGGGAGATGCCCCAGAGATAGGCCAGCAGCAGGCTGATGCGGAAGGTGCCGACGACCAAATGGAAGTAGACCTGATTGCGGTCCTGGCCCAGCAGCGTGCTGGCGGCCAGGTAGGGCAGGTACATGAACAGCAACAGGCCCACGCCCAGGGCCATCAGCAGCGAGAGGACGGTCATCACCCGCTGGTCCCAGGTGTGTTCGACCTTCGCCTGGACCCCGTTCTGGGAGACATCCGCCGACCAGCTGAGAGTGCGGGTGCCGATCAGCAGGGATTCCAGCAGCGAAAGCGCCCCCCGGAGCACGGGCAGACGCAGCACGGGCCAGCGACGACTGAGGGAGTGGAATTCTTCGCTCCGGACCAGAATCTGGTCGGGCGCAATGCGGACCGCCGTGGCCACCCGGCCAGGCGCACGCATCATGACCCCGTCGATCACCGCCTGCCCGCCGATGTTGACGGGCAGATCAGGGGCGTAGGGGGTCGCGGCGTCCTTCGTCGGGGCCACCCGATCTCCGCGCGTTGCGGTCTACTTGTCGCCCTTGGCGTATTTCTTGTAGAAACGGTCCACCCGGCCGGTGGTGAAGATCTGCTTCTGCCGGCCCGTGAAGAAGGGGTGGCAGACGGAGCACAACTCCACCTTCATGTCACCCTGGGTCGTGCGGGTCTCAAAGGTGTTCCCGCAAGCACAGGCGACATTCGCCACTTCGTATTTCGGATGCGTCTTTTCCTTCGGCATCTTCGTGTCCTCGATTTTGAAGCGGTGAAGTATAGGCAAGTGCAAGTTTCCATGCAAGCCGCTCTACTTCATCATGACCTCAAAGAACTCCAGGTTGTTGCGGGTCAAGCGCATTTTTTCCAGCATGAACTTCATCACCTCGACGGGATGCTTCTCCCCCTGGAGGTTGCGCAGGATCCAGATCTTGTTGAGCGTCTTGTCATCCAGCAGCAATTCTTCCTTGCGCGTGCCGGATTTGTTGATGTCGATGGCCGGGTAGATGCGGGCGTTGGACAGGTTGCGGTCCAGCACCAGCTCCATGTTGCCTGTGCCCTTGAACTCCTCGAAAATCACCTCGTCCATCCGGCTGCCGGTCTCGATCAGGGCCGTGGCAATGATCGTCAGGCTGCCGCCACCCTCGATGTTGCGGGCCGCGCCGAAGAACTTCTTGGGTTCGTAGAGGGCCACGGCGTCCACGCCGCCCGAAAGGATGCGCCCGGAGTGGGGCACAACGGCGTTGTAGGCGCGGGCCAGGCGGGTGATGGAATCCAGCAGGATCACCACGTCCAGGCCGAACTCCACCATGCGCTTGGCCTTCTCGATCACCATGTTCGACACCTGGATGTGCCGTTCGGGCTTCTCGTCGAAGGTGGAGCTGATCACCTCGGCATCGATGTGCCGCTGCATGTCCGTCACTTCCTCCGGTCGTTCGTCGATCAGTAGGACGATCAACATGATTTCCGGATGGTTGGTGGTGATGGAATTGGCGATCTTCTGCAGCAGGATGGTCTTGCCCGTGCGGGGCGGCGCCACGATCAGGCCGCGCTGCCCCATGCCCACCGGGGTGAACAAGTCCATGATGCGCATGGAATATTCTTTTTGCTCGCGCTCCAGCTTGATCTTCCGCTCCGGGTAGAGCGGGGTCAGGTTGTCGAAGAGCATCTTGTCCCGGCACTCGTCGGGATCGTTGTAGTTGACGGCTTCCACCTTCAACAGGGCGAAGAAGCGCTCATTGTCCTTGGGCGGACGGATCTGACCGGAGATCACGTGTCCCTTGCGCAGGCTGAAGCGCTTGATCTGGGACGGCGAGACGTAGATGTCCTCGGGGCCGGGCAGGTAGTTGGACGCGCCCGAGCGCAGGAAGCCGTAGCCGTCAGGCAGGATTTCCAGCACGCCCTGGGCGAAAATCGCCCCGTCCTTCTGGGCCTGGGCCTCAAGGATCTTGTAGACCAGGTCCGACTTGGAGAGACCGCCGGGATTGTCCACTCCGAAGGACTTGGCCAAATCGAAGAGCTCGCGGATGGGCCGCTTCTCCAGCTCGGCGATGTTCAGCTTGGGACCCTCGTTGCCGTTGCCCGTGGTGACGATGGTCTCCGAACCCTCGCTTTCCACCGGCAGGCCGACCATGGGAGCCGGCTCATGCGCATGCCGCACAGGCTCGGGCAGAGGGGTCTGCTCTTCGTCCTGCGGCCCCAGCACGGGATCCAGGTCGTTGCGGGGCTGGAAGCCGGCGTAGGGGCCGGGCCGTGTATTCATACCCGGGCGTCGAACGCGTCCTTGCGGGCGATCGCCATTGCGTTGTTCGGACATGGGTCGATCCTTACCAGTTCTGAGTCAGCATCACCGGGTTGCCATCGAGGTCGTGGAAGGTGGCGTGCCGGCGCGCCCCCTCTCCACCCTCGACATCCGCTTCAAATTCCACGCCCCGGCCTTTCAGCGCGTCGCATGCCGTGGCCAGGCTTACCACCTCGAAGACCGGGCAGGCGCCGCCGCCCCGGGGCACAGGCCCCCCGAAGGGCCAGACCTGCAGGCCGAAGTCCACGCCCTCCGCCCCGGTGGCCAGAAAAGCCCAGCCGCCGGCTTCGTCCAGATAGCTGAGTTTGAGCCCCACCTGGTCGCGGTAGAAGGCCACCGCGGCCCGCAGGTCGGACACCCAGACCCAGACCAGCGCCAGTTGCTTCAAGCCTTCCAGTTCCACCTCGCGGCGGCCCCGGCGCGGAGCGCGCGTCGTCTCGCTCATCCGTTCCTCTCGTCACACCAATTGATTGGGTTGCTCCGGCGTTCCTGCGCCACCGTGCTGGCCGACCCGTGGCCCGGCAGCAGCCGGGTGTCGTCCGGCAGGGGGAAAATCCGCTCCCGGACGCTGCGCACCAGCTGGGCCAGCGAGCCGCCGGGCAGGTCCGTGCGGCCGTAGGTTCCCTCGAACAGGGTGTCGCCGCAGATCAGTTGCGGTCCGTCGGCCGTCAGGAAACGGAAGCAGACGCCGCCCGGACTGTGGCCCGGCGTGTGCATCACCTCAAGTTCGCCCGCGCCCAGGGCCAGGCGCTGGCCGTCCTGCAGGGGCTCCAGCGG
>DYSB01000012.1 GCA_020726405.1 Acetofilamentum sp.
TGCTGGAAGGACTGGAGCGCCGACCCCTGCTGTTGATCCAGCCCGGCGCCAGCAAGGAAAACCGCCGTTGGCCACCCGAGCGCCTGGCGGAGGTGATGCAGTCCCTGCACGCCGTCTGCGGCGCAACGTTCCTGGTGGTGGGCTCCGGCTCCGAGCGCGCGCTCTGCGAGGAGCTGGCCGCCCGCGTGCCCCAGCTGCCCCTGCGCGTGCTGGCCGGGCAGACCAGCCTGGAGGAGCTGGGCGCGCTCTGTGCCCGCGCCGATCTGCTGATCACCAACGACACGGGCACGCTGCACGTGGCCGCCGCCGCCGGCCTGCCCAGCGTCAGCCTGTTCTTCGCCACCGCCCTGCCCTGGGAGACCGGTCCCTGGCTGCCCGGCTGCCTCGTGCTTCAGGTGGACATGGAGTGCGCGCCCTGCAGTCATCAAGTGCTGTGCCCGCACGTCATGTGCCGGGAGCGGATCCCCGCGGCCACGGTGCGCGAAGCCGCCCTGCGGCTGCTGCACGCCCGGGGCCTGGCACCTGCGCCGCCGGCGCGCTGGGCCGACGACCCGGAGACCCTGGTCTGGGAGACCTACCGGGATGCCCAGGGCCTGCAGGACCTGCGCCTGCTGGGAGCGCGCCGCGCGGGCGTGGCCGAGTTGGTGGCACGTTGCTACCGGCGCCTCTGGACGGACGTGCTGGGCGCACGCGCTCCCACCGCTGTCCCCTTTGCCGACGAGCTGGAGCCGTGGCTGCGGGACTGGGAATTGCCGTCCGTCGGTTTTCCGCGGGAGCTGGCCGAGCTGCGGCAGGAGCTGGAGCACCTGCTGGAGCTGGCCGCTCGCGGCCTGGAACTGGCCCAGGACGCGCGCCGCGAGCTGGACGGCCCGGCGCCCGACATGCGCCGACTGGAGGAGATCGTCGCCGCGCTGCCCCGGCTGGACGACCAGCTCTTCACCCATGAACTCAGCCGTCCGCTGCTGCGTCCGCTGGGCGTGCTGTTCCGCTTCGAGAAGGAACAGCTGGACGCCTGGCAGTCCCTGGACGGATTGGGCCGGGCCACCGAGGAGACCTACCAGCGCCTGCTGGAGCGCGGTCGCCAGCTGGCGGCCCTGATCGGGGAGACGCAGTCCGTGCTGGAATCCCGCCGCCAGGAGGTGGCCGCATGAGCACGCCGGTTTTCGTGGCGGCCGCGGCGCGCTCCGGCGAGCCCAGCCTGCGCATCGTGGGCGCGGCGGGTGAATGCTGGGTCCACAGCGCCGTCGATCCCCGCCGGGAGGCCCAGGGCCAGCTGGAGCGGCTGGCGGCGGATGACCGCTGCCTGCTGGTGGCGGTGGGCGGCGGACTGGGCTGGCTGGCTCGTGTCACAGCGTCCCGGCCCCTGGCGGGCGTGCTGCTGCTGGAGCCACCGGAAAGTCCGGCGGGTCTGGCGGGCGACTGTGGTGCCGAAGTCCTGCGCGGCTCCGCATCCGAGCTGGTGGCCGAGGTCACCCGGCGCCAGTTGGCGCTGGGCTGGCCGGACCTGCTGGTGGTCCACAATCCGGCCTATGGACGGTTTTTTCCGGAGTGGCTGACGGACATCGGCCAGTCACTGCCGCCGGGCCGACTGCCGTCGCGGGTGGGGGCGGGCAGCGGTCGCGCCGCGCGCAGCTGGCCGCCGCACACGGTCCTCCTGCCCGATTCGGGCTACTTCCTGTTGCGGGAGATTCGCGAGGCTCTGGAAGAGCTGGGTGCGCGCGTGTTCCTGGTGCCGCTGCGCCAGGGCCGGAACTCCGCCCCGCCCGGCGCGCGCCCGGGCACGGAGGCCGACGCGGACTACGCCGACCGCCTGCTGCAGGCCGTGCTGGCCCACCAACCCGACCTGCTGCTCACGGTCAACCACCTGGGCCTGGACCGCGAAGGCCGCATCCAGGATCTGCTGGCCAGCCTGGACGTGCCGCTGGCGGTCTGGTACGTGGACAGCCCGGAATACATCCTCGAGGACGCGCCCTGCGCGCTGAGCGAGGAGAGCTTCCTGTTCTGCTGGGAGCGGGCCTGGCTGCCGCGCCTGTCGGAGCGCGGCCGCGCGCGGGCCTGGCACTTGCCGCTGGCCGGCAATCCGGGATTTTTCCGGCAGGGCACGCCGCGCCGGGACTTCAGCCTGGTCTGCGGGAGCAACCAGGGCGCCCTGCGCAAGTGGCGCGAGCGGCTGGCCTGCCCGGCGCGCCTGGACGGGGAGCTGGACTCCCTGCTGGAACAGGCGGTGGAGTTCTCCAGCACCAGCCTGCCCGACGACGAGCTGCGCGGCCTGCTGGACGGCGGGCGCTTTCCCGGCCTGGCCGCCTGGGCCGACGGCGCGGCTCGGCGCCGGCTGGCCAGCCTGGTCGTGCTACGGGCCACGCGCGAGGACCGCCTGCGGCTGGCGCGCCGCTTCCTGGACCAGGATTTCCGCCTGCATGGCGACGCGGGCTGGCGCGCCCTGCTGCCCGCCGGTCGGGTCGCGCCGCCGCTGGATTATTACCGTGAGCTGGCGGACCACTACAGCACGGTTCGGGTCAGCCTCAACACCACCAGCCGCCAGATGCCGGGCACGGTGAACCAGCGGCTCTTCGATGCTCCTTTGGCGGGCAGTGCTGTGCTGACAGACTGGCGCCGGGACCTGGACGACCTGTTCGAGCCCGGCCGCGAGGTGCTGGTCTACCACGAGCCCGCCGAGGCGCTGGAGCTGGCCCTGGAACTGACGCGCGACGAGCCGGCCCGCCGCCGGCTGGTGGAGCGGGCCCGGGCGCGCATCCGCGGGCAGCACCTCTACACGCACCGGCTGCGCAGCCTGTTGGATTCCATGGGTACAATCCTGGGCCGCGAACGGCCCGGGCACAGCCTCCGCCTGGCGGCGGAAAAGGAGCGGGAATGCACATCCTGGTGAACGGAACCCGGCGGGAGGATCTGGAGACCCGCCATGCCGGACTGCTACCCGGTGATCTGCTGGAGATCCTGGGCACCGAGTTCTTTCGCGCCGGCCAGCTGGTGGTGGGCGTGCATGTGGACGGCACGGACGTCACCGGCGCGGACCGCTCCGACTGGGGCCAGCGCGCGGGCGTGCAGGAGCTGGCCCTGCTGATCCAGACCCCTGGCCAGCTGCTGGCGGGCTCGCTCAAGGTCAGCCTGGAGTGGCTGCCCCTGCTGCGCACGGAACTGGGCTCCTGCGCGGACCGCTTCCGGCTGGGCGAAGACGCCCAGGCGCTCGACGCGCTGATCCGCGTGGTGGAGGGTCTGCGCCTGCTCTTCCTGGGCATCGGGCAGATCCAGCGCCTGCTGCTCAACCAGGAGCTGGCCTCCAGCGCCCTGGTGGAGGGCTTCCAGGCCGAGATTCCCCGCCTGCTGGACGAGATCATCGCGTCCCAGGAAGGGCGGGACTGGATCCTGCTGGCCGACCTGCTGGAGTACGACGTGATGGACCAGCTGACGCGCTGGGAAGAGACAGCCGCCGCCCTGCTGGAGGAGCTGGCGTGAGCGCGACGGACCCGGATCGCCTGGTCGCTCTGGAGGAGTGGCTCGATTTGGTACGGGAGTTCCTCACGGCCTATCCCCACGGCTCCGAACTGGATCCCGGGACGCTGGCCACGCTGCTGGAGCGCCGGGAGGCGCTGCTGCCCCGCCTGCAGGCCGGGGGAAAGTTTGAGCGGCCCGAGGCCGAGGCGGTACTGCGGCTGCAGATCCTGGAGGAGGAGTTGCAGCGGCGCGTGCTGCACGACCTGGAGCGGCGGCGCAAGGAACTGACGGACCTGGACCGCACGCGCCACGCCCTGAAGGGCTACAGCGAGGAACTGGGCAAGCCGGGTCACCGGCCCCCGCGCTTCGTCGACACCCGCAGCTGAGCGCTTGGCCTACCCTGCCCTGCCCGGCCCACCAAAGCTCAACTGAGGCCTTTCTCTATATTGATCAGCGGTCGCCGCGCGTGCGCGCGGCTTTTTCATGTCCGACAGGTCCGCATTGCGGGCCGGGCACGCGAACATCACCAGGATCGTGATACAGGAGGATACCGGCCGTGAGTGGAATGACCGATCAGGAACGCGCACAGAAGTGGTTTGATGAGACTCGTCGCCTGCACATGAGTCCCAATCCGGACCTCCACAAGATCGTCGCCGGCTACCGCAAGAGCCTGGACTTCGTGCCCAACAACCCGCAGGTGATCTACTTCCTGGGCGTGGCCCTGATGGGCCGCCGGGAGTGGACCAACGCCGAAGAGCACTTCCGCCGGGCCCTCAGCCTGCAGCCAGCCATGTCCGAAGCCTGGTTCCACTTGGGGCAGACTCTGCTCCAGGAGCGGCGCCCGGAAGAGGCGGAGCAGGCCATCCGCAAGTCCATCGAGACGGCGGCCAAGGAGTCCCGCGGCCCCCTGTATTTTATGCTGGCCGGCGCCCTACAGGCCCAGTACGACTTGTTGGCCCCGCGCGACCGGCAGCAGGCCGAGGCCAAGCTCAAGCAGGCCGAGGAGTGCTACCGCCTGGGCCTGGAGACGCGGCCGGACGATCCCCAAGGCTGCTTCCATTTCGCGCTCTTCCTGCAGAACCTCAGCCAACTGCCGGGCCACGAAGGCGCCCTGGCGGAGGCCGAGGCTCTGCTGGACGGCGTGCTGGCCGGCCAGCCCGGCCTGCGCGACGTGCTGAACCTGCGCGCCCTGCTGCACTCCCGCCGTGGCGAGTTCGACCAGGCCACCGCGCGCCTGGAGGCCGCCCTGGCGGAGAGCCCGGAGGACGCGGGCCTGCTCTTCAACCTGGCCCAGATCCGTGAGCAGGCCGGCGACCCGGTGCGCGCCCGCGAGCTGCTGGAGCGCACCCTGGCCGTGCAGCCGCGCCAGCCCGGCGCGCTCTCCCGCCTGGCGGGCCTGATCGCCCAGCATGAGCGCGACTGGGACAGCGCCCTGGACCTGATCGCCAAAGGCCTGGAACTGTCTCCCCGCGACCCGGTGCTGATCTACCAGAAAGCACTGATCTTCCTGGAGCGTGCCCTGGAGCTGCCGGAGGAGGAGCGCGAACCCGGTCTGCAGGAGGCCCGCGTCCTGGCCGAACTGGCGCTGGAGATCCAGCCCGGCTTCCAGCTCGCGTTGGGCCTGCTGGGACGGCTGGGCGCCCAGCCCAGCGCCGCCGCCGCGCCGGCCATCGACGTGGCCGCCCTGCAGGCGCAGTTGATCGACAAGCCCGATGATCCCGAACTGCAGACCCAATTGATCCAGGGTCTGCTGGCGACCCGGCGCTTCGAGGAGGCCCTGCCGCTGCTGGAGTCGCTGCTGGCCCGCAACCCCGAGGATCCCCCCACGCTGGTCAACCACGGTCTGGTGCTTTCCTACCTCGCGGGCCAGGATGCCGCCCGGATCCAGGCGGCCCGGGCCTCGCTGCGCAAGGGCATCGCGGGCGCCGCGACACCGGATTCGCCCATCCTGTTGCGCTTGGCCCAGCTGAACCTCATGCTGCGCGAGCCCGAGGAAGCCTACGACCACTTGGCCGTGCTGCGCGAGCGCGTGGGCACGGACCCGCGCCTGGACGAGGCCCAGGTCAACCAGCTCTCCGGCGTGGCCGCCCAGCAGAAGGGTCTGCTGGAGGTGGCCTGCGGCTTCTACCGGCGTTCCATGGCCGTGCTGGACGCGCGCCGGCAGGACGGCAGCGGCGGCACGCTGCTGGAGACCGCGCTGCGCGAGGCGTCCGGCAGCCTGGCTCAGATCCTCGACCTGCTGCACCAGGACGACGAGGCCGTGGCGGCCTATCAACGCTGGAGCCAGGCCGCGCCCACGGACGGCACGCCGCTCTTCCGGCTGGCCGGGGTTCTCAACCGCAGCCGGCGCTTCGAGGAGGGCCTGGAGGTCCTGCGCCGGCTGGAGCAGCTGGCTCCCGACAACGCGGTGACCCAGTACTACCTGGCCCTGACCCTTACCGATCTGGAGTGCCACGCCGAGGCCGAGACCTGCCTGCAGAAGGCGCTGGAGCTGCGGCCGGACTTCCCCGAGGCCCAGCAGCGGCTGGGCTACCTGCAGCAGAACCGGCCCCTGGTGGCCGCTTCCCTGGAGGAGCTGGAGACCAGCGTGGCCGCCGACCCGGAGGACCTGGACGACCGTCTGCTGCTGGGCCAGGCCTATCTGGCCACCAAGCAGTGGAGCAAGGCCGCCGAGCAGCTGGACGTGGTGGTCAAGGGCGACGCCAAGAACCACAAGGCGCTCTTCGACCTCTCCCAGGCCTGGCTGGCCGCGGGCGACCGCGAGCGCGCCATCGACTGCCTCGTGCACCTGGAGGAGCGGCTGCCCACCGATCCGGGTGTGCGCTTCCGGCTGGCCGAGCTGCTGCTGGAGAACGAGGAGGAGGAGCTGGCGGTCAAGGAATTCCGCAACGCCGTGGACATGCAGCCCAATAACCCGGTCTTCCAGTTCCGCTACGGCGTGGCCCTCAAGGCCGCCGACCACGAGGACAAGGCAGAGAAGGCGATCCGCCGCGCCCTGGAGCTGCAGCAGACCTTCCCGGCCGCGCACTTCGAGCTGGGCCTGCTGGAGTTCACCAGCGAGCGCTGGGAAGCCGCCCTGAAAAGCTTCATCACCAGCTACCAGCAGGATGGGCGCAACTTCATGGCGCTCTACTACTGCGGGCTGGTCCAGGCCAAGGTCCAGCAGGACCGCCGCGAGGCCGTCAAGTTCTTCCAGTCGGCGCTGGGCATCAGCCCGGACCACGCCGACAGCCACTTCCAACTGGGCAACCTGTTCCTGGCGGAAGGCCGCCGCTCGGACGCCGGCTGGCACCTGGAGAAGGCCCTGGAGCTCTGGCCGGCGGACGCCTTCAACCGCGAGTTGGCCGAGGATCTGCTGGAAAAGAACCGCCAGGCTTGATTCTTCATAGTGGGAACCATTGATTGCCGCGGACCGTTGGAGCGCTTCCAATTCGTGACAGCAGGAGACGACGATGGCTGAGTTGAGCAAAGTGACGGACGCGAATTTTCAGGAGACGGTGGCCGGTGGCGGTCTGGTGCTGGTGGATTTCAGCGCGACCTGGTGCGGTCCATGCAAGAAGTTGCACCCCCTGCTGGCGGAAATCCAGGCGGAGCGCAGCGACGTGCGTATCGTGACGGTGGACATCCAGGAGGCACCGGATGCCGCCCGCACCTGCGGCGTGATGTCCGTGCCCCAGGTGCATTTCTTCAAGGCCGGCAAGGCGGTGGACAAGTTCATCGGCCTGCAGGCCAAGGCAAAGATCCTCGAACTCATCGACAAGAACCTCTAAGAAGGCGGAAACCATGCTGAAGAAGTGGCTCATCCTCCCGTTGCTGGCCCTGCTGGTGCTGGCGACGGTGAATTGCGGGGGCGCCGCTCCTGCCGACAAGGCGGCCAAGCCCGCCGCCAACGCCGCGGCCGTTAAGGTCACGCCCCTCAAGGGCTTCGATCAGGCGGCGGGGCTGAAGGGCAAAGTCACCTTTGTCGAACTGTGGGGCGTCTGGTGCCCGCCCTGCATCAGGTCCATGCCGCATGTTCAGGAGACGTGGGAAAAGTACAAGTCCAACAAGGACTTCAACCTGATGGTCGTGAACACGGCTTGGCGCGGGGACAACCTGGACAAGGTCAAGGGCTGGCTGGCCGCCAACCCCAAGTACACGTTCCCCGTGTACTTCGACGACCGCCCGGAGGCCCAGCAGTTCGCGGTGGCCAACCAGGTCAACAGCATTCCCCGCAGCCTGATCTACGACAAGAAGGGCAAGCTGCGCTTCAACGACCATCCGTCCAGCATTCCGGCGGGCTTCATCGACGGCTTGCTGAAGGAATAGTCAACCCCGAACACGAACAAGGCCGGCGCAAGCCGGCCTTTTCTCTTTCTGCTGAGCAGGTGCTGGGATCAGTCCCGCTCCTCTTCCTCGTCGTCTTCGAGGCCGAAGCGCGCATTCTCCTCCTGCACGGCTTCTTCCCAGAGCTCCATTGGCGAAGAGTCGGAGTAGATGAGCTTCATCAGGATGTGCAGATGGTCGTCCAGCAGTGCCAGATTGCCGCTGACGGCGTCGTTGATGGACTTGGAATCCAGCCCGTGCTCGCGACACAGCAGATAGGTGCGCAAGGCCAGGCTACCCGTGGAGAGGTCCAGTTCGAAGTCGCCATAGCGCTGGCCCAGGTTGAGCCGGGTGATCAGCTCCATCATGGTCCAGCGTCGCTCCGCCGGAATGCTGGTGGGCAGGAAGGAATAGAAGCAGAAGATCTCCGCCTGCTGATCCCAGACCGCCCGGCATTGCCAGGATCCGTTTTCGCCCGTGTACGAAGCGTCCACGGAAGAATCGTCCGGATAGAAACGATGATCCCAGTCGAGTTCGCTGAAATACTCCAGGATGGTGTCGATGGGATTGGGTCGCATCTCCGTCTCCTTTTCCAACGTGTCCGGCTGCAGGTCTTATCGGTCCCGGGCCAGAATCATCCAGCCGCAAAGGTAGGATTTTGAGAGCTGTCTGGCAGGATTTTCTGAAGCTGGCCCGGCTTTGGGTTGGGCTTTGGGTCGGCCTGTGTTTGGCTGGCTGGACGCCCTGCGTAGCTTTGGCGGCGGATCCCGATCTGCAGCGCGGGCTGGCCTGCCTCAACTCCGGCCAGGCCCAACAGGCGTTGGCAGCGCTGACCACGTACGCCCAGCGCTGCCGCTGCGCCGAGGGGGAATTCCTCACCGGCCGGGCCCTGCTGGAATTTGAACGGCCCCAATCCGCCCTGGTCGCCTTCCAGGCCGCGCTGGCCCTGGACCCCCGCCACCTGCCTGCCCGCCTGCATGCCACCCTGGCCCTGGAAAAGCTGGAACGCTGGGAGGAGGCCGCCCGGGAACTGCGGCTGGCTCTGGCCGCCGATCTGGCCGACAGCCTGCGCCGGGACGTGGAGCAGCGCCTGATGGCCGACGGCGAGCGCCATAAGCTGCAGCAGGCGGGCGCCCGCCTCCCGGCCCCACGTCGCCTGGGGGACAAGGTCAACAGCCCGGCGGACGATTTCATGCCCCTGCTCAGCCTGGACGGCCGCCACTTGTGGTTCACCAGCAACCGGCCCGGCGGACTGGATCCCCAGGGCCGTGGCTGCGTCTTCCGGGAGGATTTCTGGCGTAGCGAACGCACCGGCCCGGACTGGGGCACAGCCCGCCTGGTGGATCCGCCCTTCAACACTGCGGGCTCCGAAGGTTCGGGCTCCTTCAGCGCCGATGGCCGGCTTTTCGTCTTCAGCGCCTGTGGCCGACCCAGCGGAGGCGACTGCGACCTCTTCCTCTCGGAGTGGACAGCGGGCGGCTGGAGTCTGCCCCGGCCGCTGGCCCGGCTGAACAGTCCGGGCTGGGAGAGCCAGCCGGCCCTGGCCCCGGACGGGACCTGGCTGCTATTCGCCTCCGATCGCCCGGGTGGCCTGGGCGGGCAGGATCTCTGGCTGGCGCGCCGGGACGCCGATGGCCAGTTTGGGGCTCCACAGAACGCCGCGCCGCTCAACACTGCCGGGCAGGAGGCCGGGCCTTTCCTGCACGCCGATGGCTATGACCTTTACTTCAGCAGTGATGGCCGGATCGGCTTCGGCGGGCTGGATCTCTTCCACAGCCGGCTGGCCCCGGATGGCAGCTGGAGCGCCCCGCGCAACCTGGGTCCGCCCTTCAGCACCGCCCAGCCGGACCTGGGGCTCTGCCTGAGCGCGGACGCCCGGACGGCGCTGTTCTCCTCGCGCCGGGACGCCCGCCCGGACCTGGATCTCTATGAGAGTCAAGTCCCGGCCTGTTGTCCACCGGATCCCGTGTTCCAATTGACCGGCCGGGTGGTGGACGCCGCCAGCGGCCGGCCTTTGGCGGCCCGCGTGAAGCTGGAATCGCTGGAGCCCGGGAATTCCACCCCGGGCGAGCGGCTTTGCGACGCCGACGGCCTGTTCACCTGCGTGCTGGTGGGCGGGCGCCACCTGCTGTTCGCGGACGCCCCCGACCACCTGTTCGCCTGTCAACCCGTCCTGGCGGGGGAGGCGGCCCGCACCGACGGCGGGCCGAAGAGTTGGCGCGCTTCCGCCGATACCCTGCTGGTGCGTCTGCAGCCCCTGGAGGCCGGGGCCCATCTGGCCTTGCCCATGGTGCGCTTTGCCTTCAACCGGGCGGAGCTGCGCCCGGACGGCCTGCCCGTGCTTGAGCAAGTATTGGCCTGGTTGCAGGCCCGCCCCGGCACCCCGGTGGAACTGCGTGGCCATACCGATGACGTGGGAAGCGACCTCTACAACCTGGAACTCTCCCAGCGCCGGGCCCAGGCGGTCAAGGACTGGCTCGTGGCGCGAGGTGTACCGGAAATGCAAATCAGCACCCGGGGCCTGGGCATGCGCGAACCCTTGCGCACAGAGGCCGGCGAGGCCGCCCGAGCCGCCAACCGACGCACGGAACTGTGGTTGCAGTAAGCGGAAGTTCTGAAGTTCCGGATTGCAAATTCTGCCCCTTGCCCTGCGGCCGGCGCCGCTTTCTATCTCACTTCCCCGAGAAAACCTAAAAGACATTTCGCATGCCGGGGGGATTTTCTGCCTTTCCCGGGCTGGCCTGATCCTTGCCGAAGCTCAGCCGGGAAAAAGAGCTTCGCGCGGCTCGAATGTTTTCCGGAAGTGCCGATAGTCAGAGACGCTGGAGTAGGCTGCGCGACCAAGCGGCGCGCCCCCGGCCCGAACGTGACTCTTTTGCTTTCTGTTATACGTATGGATGCTCTGGCGTCCTTGCACTCTCCCTGCAAGGCCAACGGACAGTGTAGAATCGAATTTGCTGCGGAGGAAACATGGGAACGTCTGCTAGAATTCCCAGAACGCTTGCAGCTGTGTCCTTCCTGGTCTTTCTGGCCTTGTTGTTTGCGCAGAAAGCCGGGGCACAGGCCACCATCACCACGCCGGTGGGAGTCACTTCCACCGTGTACTTGGATATTGGTGGTCCGTACGGGTACACGGATCTGACAGCTGTTACTGGGGCGAGTGACCTCGTCATCACGGACTCGGGAGCCGGCACCGAATTGCAGGTCGGCGGCACCGTGAGCCTGACCCTGCCGAGTACGAGTTGGGAGTGGGTGCCCACTTCGTGCGTGGCCACGGTCTCGGGTGGTGGCGGTTCGGTCGCTTTCACGACCCCCGTCAGTGACCAGGTGCTGGTGGCCACCCTCGCGGGCGGCGCCATCCCGGCGGCTGGCAACATCACCTTCACTGTGCTGGCCGCACGCTGCGTGGACACGGTGACCGACGCCGTTGCGGCGACGGCCATCGCAGCCACCACCAACACCATGACCAGCATGACCAACGCGGTGTGGGGAACCACCATCGCGGCTGTTGCGGGTCCGACCCTGACCTTCAGCACCCCCACTGCCGCCGGCCCGGACTCCACGGACCTGGCGGATGGCGACGGTGGCTGGGATCTGGGCGTGGTCTATGCCCTGACGACGCACACCACCACTGCGGGCTCGGACATGCAGCTCTGGTGGAGTGTTGACTCCATGCTGACCAGTGTCAACGACGAGGAAGGCGCCTTCCGGGCCTTCCGTGATTCCACCAACGTGGAAGTGCCGCTCTGGATCGACATCTCCACCTCGCCCACCACGGCCACGCCGTTGACCAGCGGGCTGAGCGACTGGGATGTCTCCGGCACGGAGTATTACCTCTACGCCACCGGTGGTGAGACGGGCTCCCGCTCCATCGGGCGGGCCGGTCCCATCCGTGCGTTCCACTATCCCACGAACAACCTGAACCAGGACAGCCCCAACTCGGCCAACGCGAGCTTCGACTTCCTCTCCGCCAACAACGACTACCTGGATTCGGGTGCCTTGCTGGCGATTGATGACGCGACTCAGGACGGCTCGGGTGTGGACAACATCACCTGGGACATGAACACCATCGACTTCGATCACAACGCCGACATCCGTCTGTACTACAGCACGGCGGGCGGACTGACCGAAAGCAACCTGGTGCTCACGGGCTCGGCGGGCAGCTATGCAATCAGCGCCTTGACGGGCGCCACGCTGGTTGCCGGCACCGACACCCTGGAAGAGGACGTGGACTTCACCTACAACTGGGATATCTATGTCAGCGAACTGAGCTACATCCCGGCCGGCAGCTACTACCTCTATGTGGTGTCCAACGACGGTCTGCATCAGGACGTGGACGTCTCCACCAGCCAATTTGTGGTGAGCCACAGCCCGAAGCTGATCATCCAGGATCCCTATCCGGACGGCACCACGGCCATCTTCAACTTGCGGCCGGACGTCAACCGCTACTTCAACATCAACTGGGGCCTGACCACGGCCGGCGACACGGATCCGGACAACGCCGCGACCATCGCCTTCTATCTGGATTCCGACGCCAACTTGGTGGCGGACTTCAGCCAGGCCACCATCGCCACCCTGACCAGCGCCACCACCAATGATGACGACATCATCACCAATGGCGAGCTGATCTACACGGCGACCCTGAGCGAAAATCCGGACCATCAGTTGAACAACTTGGTGGACGTGGACATGTGGGGCTGGACGGAAGCGCTGCGCGCCTCCATCAACACCCGCGTGGCCGCGGCGGACAACCTGTTCCTCTACGGCATCATCACCTCCGGCAGCCTGTCCCGCATCACGACCTATGCGAGTGAGGACGCCAACTACGTGGTGACCGCCGCTGAAGACTTGTCCGACGGCTCGGGCGCCGAGCTGACCTGCACCAACGCCCAGGACGCCTTCATCACCGATCCTCCGGATCTGGGCGGCAGCGTGGGTTGGGGCGAAGCCTATCGGATCGCCTGGGATTTTGCCTGGGACTTCGGCGAAGCCAATCAGAACATCCTGCTCTACGTCGGCACCACCGACATGCGCCTGCAAGCCACCTTTGACGGCACCTTCGGCACGGGCGCCGTGGGCCTGGTGGATTTGGCGGCACACCTCTGGGTGGGCAACTCCACCGATGGCACCATCGCCGGCAACACCGGCACGGGGAATGTCATCACCGGTCTCAGCCAGGAGTCAGGCTTCAACTTCCAGCCGCACCTGATGACCGGCAACTCGGTTGGTGCCACGGGCGGCTTGGCCTTGTCAGCCGTGGTGACCAATTCGTCCAACCTGTTCGTCTACCTTGTGGTGAGCAGCAGCGCCGCGGGCGTGGCGCCTGCCGTCGGTGACCTGGTCTTCCAGGCTCCCGGCACGCTGTTCCTTGAGAGTGACGCGGGCAACACGAGCTTCGGTTACAAGCTCATGCCCAACCAACTCGCCGTGGTCCAGGGCCAGGATGTCGACTTCGACATCTACGTCGACTCCGGCGTGGCCACGGCTGAGATCGCCACGATCTTCATGAGCTGTGACACGACCTACTGGGATGTCACCACCACCACCGCCCCCTTCACGCTGAACACGACGGTCTTCAGCGCGGCCCGCGTGGTTGAGAACAGCAATGACGAAGGCAACGTGGCCGGCGGACGTCATCACCTGAACTTCGTCTACGGCGCGGTGGGCGCTGCCGACGCGAACCTGGACGGCGGAACGAACTACCTGTGCACGCTGACCCTGACGGCCAAGCACACGGGCATCATCAACGCCGTGAGCACCGAGCTCTACTTCGACCAGGATCCGCCCAACGGCCGCTGGACGACTTTCTATGACGGCAACGCGAACCCGATGCCCGTTCTGGTCATGCTGCCCGCCGCCGCCGCCCTCAGCTATCCGCTGGGTGAGGTGCAGGGCAACGTGGAACTGGAAGGCATCAACGACTTCACCGGCATGGTCTCCACCATCAGCGTGGCCCCCAGCGGCGCCGTCCAAGGCGTCGAGGAGTGGAACACCCTGTTTGGCACGACCAATGACGATGATGCTGTCACCCCCGGCTGCCAGGTGAACCTGGACCAGGCCGGACATTATCACCTGCTCAATGTTCCGGACGGCGAGTACGACTTCACGGTTCACGTGGACGGCTGGCTGGACGGCACTCGCAACGTGCAGGTGCAGCATGGCGACCACCTCGGCGACATTGATCCGATCTATACGCAACGGATCACTCAGGGACTGGGTCAGCAGCGCCTGGAGCTGTTGGCTGGAGATTGCGCGGGGTACACGGATTCCACGGGAACCACTCGGCCGGACAACCAGATCGACGCCACCGACCTGACCGCGGTGAAGAACGCCTACAACACCGAGCCCGGTGACCTGGCGTGGAACGCCCTGGCCGACTTCGAGCAGATCACCTCTGCGGACTGGGTTTACATTCCCGACCTGGCCCTGGTGAACGCGAACCAGGGGACCGCGGGCGTGCCGCTGGTCTATCGCCCGGTGGGCCGCTCCAACGCGGGTGCCTCGTTCGAAATCCTGGGTGCCCCGGACTTCGTGTCCGCCGGCCAGGAGTTCAGCGTGGACATCCAGCTGAACGACGCGGTGGACGTGCGGGCCCTGGACGTGCGCCTCTCCACCCCCGGTCTGCAAGTGGCGGGCACGGACCTGAACACGGTTCTGGGCCCCTACTACAACACGGATTACTTGGTGAAGACCAATGGTGATGAGCTGATCATCGCCGCCGCCAAGAAGGGCCGCGAGATCTCTGCCTTCGCCGGCAGCGACCGCGTGGCCAGCGTGCGCCTGGTGGCCCTGGAGGACGGTCGTCCGCAGATGACCCTCTCCGCCGGCGCCCTGGTGAACAGCGGCTTCGGTTCGGACGTTGCGGAGCTGAACAATTCGTCGGTCCTGCCCTCGGCCTACAGCCTGGGCGAGGCCTACCCGAATCCCTTCAATCCCGTCACCCGGATCGAGTTCGCCCTGCCCGAGAGCGGCATGACGACGCTGAAGGTCTTCAACATCATGGGACAGCAGGTGGCCTCGCTGTTGAATCAGCAGCTGGACGCCGGCCGTCACACGGTGAGCTGGAACGCCACGAACGAGGCTGGCCAGAAGGTGGCCTCGGGCATGTACGTCTACCAGATGGAGGTGAACGGCTTCACCCAGTCGCACAAGATGCTGCTGCTGAAGTAAGTCACCCCGATCGGTTTTCCTGGAAGCCCCCGCCTCGACGGGGGCTTCCTTTTTGGTGCCGGCGGCGCGGTTGAGCCCCCATTCAACCTGTCTTGAATTGGGCATCTCCTGATGGATTCGCAGCAGGAAGTAGCCAAAAATATGGAGAGCGAAGGCGCTACGACTCGGAAGACCAATTGTCCATGTCGTGGTATGTGTTGATGATCAACATGGTTCAGGGGTTGGCCGTAGTTTTGCCCTTTCTGGCACTGGTTTTGCGTTTCACCGCTCAGCAAAACGGTTCGGTGTTCGACCAGCACATCATCCGCCTTCCATTCCCAGCCACGCCGGGGCGACCCAGCGGGCCGGGACGGACTTTGTGCCGCGTGGTGCCGGAGAGGGCCAGCCGTGGTTGCCGGAACAGTCCACAACGACCAACAACTACACAACCGGAGGAACCATGAAGAACTTGCTGCTGGCTGGTCTGCTGCTCACGCTGGGCCAGACCGCCCTGGCCAACACGGCCACGCCTGACCGCGACGCTCAGCTGCCGGCCGCGCTGGGCACCTTCGGCCCGCGCACCGGCGAGCCCGTCCTGCTGATCCGTGACTTTCTGCCCTGGGGCGGGGACATCGTGCCCTTCTTCACCAACGCGGGCACCGTGGTGACGGTCATTACCAGCGACATGATCAACACCGTTGATCTGTCCGACTACTGCCTGGTCGCCATCACCGCCGGTACCACCGGTTTCTACGGCGAACCCTACCAGGGCAACGTCAACGCCGCCGTGCCCCTGTTCAACAGCTACGTCCAGGGCGGCGGCATCATGCTGTACCTGACCGGCACCTGGGGCGGCAGCATCCAGATGCCCGGCGGCGTCAGCACCGTCACGCGCTACGACGAGGAGAACTTCTTCGTCGCGCCCCACTACATGGCCACGGGCATGCCCTTCCCCAGCTTCACGGGCTTTTACGCCAGCCATGACGACCTGCTGAACCTGCCCGGCAACGCCAACGTGATCACCACGGGCAGCGCCGGCCAGGTGACGGCGGCGGAGTGGGCCCTGGGTTCCGGCGCCGTGGTGGCCCTGACCCAGCCCACCGAGTGCTACATCCCTGGCGGCAACTGCTACGGCTACTACACCTACTTCAACCAGTTCGAGACGAACGCGGTGGAGTACGCCCGCAACCTGGGCAGCTGCGGCGATTCCCTGCCCGTGGACGCCCTGCTGACCCCAACCTTCGCCGTGAACTGCCTGGGCGAGGTGCACAGCCTGACCGTGCTGATTCATGACGACAACAACCAGCCCATCGTGGGCCGCCAGGTGAGCGTCGACGTGGTGTCCGGCCCCAACGTGGGCGCCACCAGCGGCACCCAGGTGACGGATATGAACGGCCAGGCCTTCTTCGCCTACACCAGCGCGCTGGAAGGCACGGACGTCATCGTGGCGAGCTACCTGGACGACGCCGGCGCGCCGGCCCTGTCCAACCCGGCCACCAAGGTCTGGGAGCGTTGCGACGTGGGCGCCGACGAGACGCCGGCCGGCTTCTCCCTGGCGCAGAACACGCCCAACCCCTTCAACCCCAGCACGACCATTTGCTTCACCCTGCCCGAGAGTGGCGCGGCGCGGCTGCTGGTCTACAGCCTGGCGGGCCAGCTGGTGCAGAGCCTGGACCTGGGCGTCGCCGCCCGCGGTGAGAACCAGGTGGTCATCGACGGCTCCAACCTGGCCAGCGGCGTGTACCTCTACACCCTGCAGAGCGAGTTCGGCAGCCAGACCCACAAGATGGTCCTGCTGAAGTAAGCCGACCCTGAGACGATGGACCGGAAGGCCCCCGCGTTGGCGGGGGCCTTCTTTTGCATCCTGGCCTGCCCGGTCAAGCACTGCAACGACGCCTCGAGCGATCACGTCAAGATCAACGCCGCTCTCCACGCTGGGCGGGCTGCTCATGACCGCCGAGCGCTGGCTGCCGGAGATCGGCAACCTGACGCGCAAGATCGAAGGACCGCACACGGTCAACCACTACCTGCAAGGGCTGGGATCCTCCATCGACCGCGGCCAGGCGCCCCTGCTGGTGGATTCCTGAACTGCGAGTTGGGCTGCAACGGCGGACCCGGCACGCCCAACCTGGAAGCCAATCAGGACGAGCTGGGGCATCTGGTGGCCCGGTGGGCGGAGGCCATGCGCCTGCGTCACGTGAAGGAGATTGGGGGCGACGAGAGCACGGTTCACGAACAAGTGGTGGGGCTGATGGAGCAGTACTGGCAGCCCGGCCGCTACGAGCGGCGCAACATGGACCGCAGCCGGGCCAGCTGGACTTCGCGAAGCCGGCCCCAGCTGGCGCGGGCCGTGTAGCCGCAGGTGTCAACCAATGAGAAACGGGCGGCCTCCCCGGGGAAGCCGCCCGTATTGCATGTCGTCCAGGGCGGGGCTCAGTCTTCGAAGCCCTCGTCGGGATGGCGGAAGCCCTGCGCCGCGAGCTGCGCCGCCTCCAGCCATCCCCAGCGCAGGCGGCGGCCGGCGTCCGCGTGCTCCAGCCGGACCACCAGGCAGGAGCCGCGCAGCAGCGGCAGTGCCAACGTGGGCCACTCCACCAGCACCACGGCGCCGCTCTCCAGGCTGTCCTCGAAGCCGATCTGCTGCAGGCGCAGCAGGGACTCCAACCGGTAGAGATCGTAGTGGTGCAACTCCAGCCGCCCCACCAGCCGGTTGCAGAGCGCGAAGGTCGGGCTGGTGACCGCACCCGTCACGCCCAGCCCAGCGGCCAGTCCCTGGGCCAGGCTGGTCTTGCCCGCGCCCAGCGGACCTTCCAGCAGGATCAGTTCCCCACCCCGCAGGCCGGCGGCCAGTTGCCGGCCCGCGGCGCGCGTGGCCTCCAAATCGGCCAGGGGCTGGGCCTCTCCCAATAGCCCCATCGCGGGCGGGCGCAGGTCCATCTCAGCGGGGTTCCAGCACCGCGACGGGCAGGATCACCTCTTCCATGGAGAGGCCGCCGTGCTGGAAGCTGTCCTTGAACTGGCCCAGGTAGTGGTTGTAGTTGTTGCCGTAGAGGAACATGTAGTCCTCCACCGCGAAGGCCATGGTCTCGCTGGGCTTGCCGTGGGGCAGGCGCCAGGTCTCGGGCTTGTCCAGGAAGATGCCCGTGCGATCCTCTTCCAGCCGCATGTTGCGCCCCAGCTTCCAGCGCAGGCCGCGAGTGGCCTCGCGGTCGCTGAAGATCCGCGCCCCGCGCTGCACGCGCACGCTGCCGTGGTCGCTGGTGATCACGATGGTGTAGCCCTTCTCGCGGAAAGCCTCGAGGATCTGGTTCAGCGCGCTGTGCCGGAACCAGGAGGAGACCACGCTGCGGTAGGCCGCCTCGTCGGGGACCATCTCGCGCACGATGTCATTCTGGTTGCGGCTGTGGGCCAGGATGTCCACGAAGTTCCAGACCATGCTGACGAACTGGTGGTTGAAGAGGTTCTCGACCTTCTTCAGCGTGTCGTTGGCCTCCGCCAGGTCGATGACCTTGATGTATTTGTGGGCGGGTTTGAACTCCAGGCCGTTGAGCTTGAGCTGGTGGTCCAGGAACTGGCGCTCGTGGCGGTTGGTGTTGCCCTCGTCGTCCATGTTGCGCTCCCACATCTCGGGGTGCGCCTTGGCGATGTCCAGCGGGTACATGCCGGCGAAGATGGCGTTGCGCGCGTAGGGCGTGGCCGTGGGCAGGATGGCGAACTGCACCTCGCGCCGGACGCGGAACTTCTCGCGCAGGGTTTTCTCCAGCACCATCCAGTGGTCCATGCGCATGCAATCGATGACGCAGAACAGCACGGGTCGCTGTTCGCGCAGGAGCGGCATCACCACGTTCTTGACCACCGCTGGGCTCATCATTGGGCCGCCGGGCTGGTGGATCCACTCGCGGTACTCGCGCTCCACCAGCCGCGCGAACTCGCGGTTGCACTCCTTGCGCTGGGCCGCCAAGGTCTGGTCGAAGCCCAGGTCCGGCCGCTCGTCCAGCTCCAGCTCCCAGGCGCAGAGCTGCTGGTGCATGGCCTGGAACTCGGCCCAGCTGGCGCCCATGGACAGGGTGCGCGACATCTGGGCCAGGCCCTGCATGTAGCTCTCGCTGAGTTTGCGGCCCGTCAGCTGGGTGCGCTCCATGATCCGCTTGCAGACGGCGATGATCTGGCTGGGGTTGACGGGCTTGGTGAGGTAGTCGTCGATCTGCCGGCCGATGGCCTGATCCATCAGCGACTCGGACTCGCTCTTGGTGACCATCACGCAGGGCAGGCCGGGATCGTGCTTCTTGATCTCCACCAGCGCGTCCAGGCCGGTCATGCCGGGCATCATCTCGTCCAGGAGGACAAGATCCCAACTCTCGGCGCGCACGCGCTCCAGGGCGTCCATGCCGCTGCAGACGCCCACCACTTCATAACCCTGCTTCTCCAGAATGAGGATGTGCGGCCGCAGCAGGTCGATCTCGTCATCCGCCCACAACACACGTCGGGACATGGGGTGTCTCCTGATTGATGAAAAGGAGCGGATCCAGACTCAGAGGCTCTTCTCCTGCTCGGGCGCGGCGGCTGGGGCGCTCGCCTGGTCGCGCTCTCCCGCCGTCCGCCGCAAGGTGAGGATTTCCTCCGTCAAGCGGGAGTAGAGGGGAATCAGGTCCGGCCGCTCCTCCTCTAGCCAGGCGAGATGGCGGTTGACGGTGCCCAGGTCGCCGCGCGCCGCGGGCCCGCTCACCGCGCGGTGGGGCGGGTAGCGCAGCAGGTTGGCCAGGGTCTGGTGCATGATGGGCAGCAGGGCCCGGCGGGCCTGACCCGGCTCCCCCGGCTCCCCCGGCCAGAGGCTCTCGCAGAGCGAGAGCAGGGGCGGCAGGAAGTTGGAGGCCAGCACGCCGCAGAGGTGGTAGGGGATCTGCTGGCCAGGCTCCAGCCAGATCCAGTCGTCCGTCAGATGGGCCATCAATCCGCCCAGGTAGCCGCGCAACTCGTCGTCGCCGCCCAGCGCCCAGAAGGAGATGTTCTCCGGCGGCGGAGCGTCCTGGGGAAAGGTCTGCATGGGATGCAGCAGGCCGGCCCAGACGCCGGCCGCGCGCAGGGGCTCCAGCAGGGCCAGGGGCGACGAGGCGCTGAACTGCAGCACGGCCCGGCAGCGGCCGCTCTCTTGGCGCAGCCGGGCGGCCAGGTTGTCCACCAGGTCGGGCAGCGCGCTCTCCGGCACGGCCAGCAGCAGCAGGTCCACGGCCAGGGGCGTGGCGATGTCGGGCAGCACGACCTGGCCGGCCATGCGCTCGCCGGCGTGCAGGGGATCCGCCACCCAGGCCAGGTCCACCTGTCCCGTTCCCAGCAGGGAGGGCAGTACGCCGCGGCTGGCGGAGCCCGCTCCCAGCAATCCGATGCGCAGGCGACCTGCGGGCCGCGTTTCAAGCATGGGGGATCTCCCGAATCAGGGCGGCGCCGTAACCCACCACGGAGTCCGTCTCGCCCGTCGTGTCCGCGCTGCTGCGGTAGTCCAGCAGCTCGACCCGCACGCTGCCCAGTGCCCGACGCAGCGCGCCCAGCACGGCGGCCACCGGTCCGCCACCGCACGCTTCGCAGGCTCCGCTGTGCAGGGCGCTCAGCAACTGTTCCTCATCACCTTGTTCCAGCTTCCTCAGGAACAGGCCGTCCAGCTCCGCGGCCTCTCCGACTTCGTGGAAGTGGCTGAGATCCGTGGAGGCCACCAGCAGGGTGGGCAGTTCGTCCAAGCAGGCCGCCAGCGCCGTGGCCAGCTCGCGCACGGCCTCCGGGCGCTGATCGCCCATCACCAGGGGTGCCAGGCGAAAAGGCCCCAGGGCGTGCTGCAGGAAGGGCAGCTGCAACTCCAAGCTGTGTTCGTCGCGATGGCCGGCCTGGCCGAAGCTCAGTCCGGGCAGGCAACGCCCCAGCCGCGCGCCGAACTCCACGTCCACCTCCAGTTGGCCCAGGGGCGTGCTCCACGCGCCGGCCGCCGGCCGGTCCGGCTGCGGGCTCCAGAACGAGGAGCCGGGAAACCACTCGTGGTGCGAAGGCGCCACCACCACCACCCGGCCGGGTCGCCAGTCGCCCAGCGCGGCGTAGGCCCGGGCCGCGCAGCGTCCCGAGTAGCGGTAACCGGCGTGGGGACAGACCAGCCCGGCCCAGCGGGTCGCGGCGCCCAGCCGGCCCCGCTCCGCGGGCAATTCCTCGCGGTAGGAGCTCAGCAGTTGCTCCAGTTCGTCGGGCAGGCCGGGATACCAACTGCCAGCCATCCGGGGCGGACGCAGGGACTTGGAGAGTTGCTCTGGCATGATGCCTGACACCATTTCGCTGATTTGTCCACCGGCCCGGACAGAGTTCAAGCCTGGGCTGCCGGCTCCGTGTCCTCGCGCACCAGCAGGGACGCCACCACGCCGCCGGCCAGGATCAGCAGGACGGCGCCCAGCAGGTACAGGTTGAAGTGGCTGCCCAGCAGCAGGCGCAGCCAGTGGGCCAGCAACATCTTCACGCCCACCAGGATCAGCACCAGGGACAGGCTGGTTTTCAGGTAGCGGAAGGTGCGCAGCATGCCCGCCAGCGCGAAGAACAGGCTGCGCAGGCCCAGGATGGCGAAGATGTTGCTGGTGAAGACCAGGAAGGGATCGGCCGTGATGGCGAAAATCGCCGGGATGGAGTCCACGGCGAACACCACGTCCGCCGTCTCCACCACGAGCAGGGCCAGAGCCAGCGGCGTGAGCACCAGGGCGCCCTTGGCCGCCACACTTACCACCGGGTCCACGCCGCCGCCGTCGGGTTCCGCCGCTTCGGGCCAACCGGCCCGGACGGCGAAGTGATGGGAATAGAAGCGCGTCGTCACCGCGAAGAGGCGGCGGGTGATCCGCACCAGTAGGTTCCCCTCCAGGTCGGTCTCTTCTTCCTTGGCCACCAGCATCTTGATCCCGGTGAACACCAGGAAGGCGCCGAAGATGTACAGGACCCAGTGGAATTGGGCCACCAAGGTGGCGCCCAGGGCGATCATCAGGCCGCGCAGGACCAGGGCGCCCAGAATGCCCCAGAAGAGCACGCGGTGCTGCTGCACGGGCGGCACGGCGAAGAAGCCCAGGATCATGGCGATCACGAAGAGGTTGTCCATGCTCAACGACTCTTCGATCAGGTAGCCGGTGAGGTATTTCAGGCTGGCCAATGCGCCGGTGTTGAGCAGTTTGTCGACGGGATCCGCCGTGAGTCCAAGACCCTGCCAGTGATTCTCGTAGGCGAAGTAGATGAAGACCGTGAAGCTGAGGGCCAGGCTGATCCAGAAGGCCGACCAGCCCAGGGCCTCCTTGATGGAGATCACGTGTGCCTTGCGGTGGAAGACCCCCAGGTCCAGCACCAGCATCAGCACCACGAACACGACGAACCCGGTGTAGATCCCGATCATGCGACCCTCGGTGCTTGACGTATTGTGTTACGCGTTCCGGCGCAGCAGCTGGCTGCGCTCCGGCCCGTTGGAAACCCAACTGATCCGGGTGCCCAGATCCTCTTCCAGCCAGGCCAGATAGTCCAGCACGGGCTGTGGGAGTTCGTTCCAGGAACGCGCGTCCGCGCTGCCCTGCCAGCCAGGGAAGGTGCGCCAGATCGGGCGCGGTCCGCGCTCCAGCAGACGCAGATCCTCAGGCATCTCGCTTAGCCGGCGGCCGTCCAGCTCGTAGGCCACGGCGGCCTTGACTTCGGGCTGTCCGTCCAGCACGTCCAGCTTGGTCAGCACCAGATCCGTGAAGCCATTGAGCTGGCACGCGTAGCGCATGGCCACCGCGTCGAACCAGCCGCAGCGGCGCGGCCGACCCGTGGTGGCGCCGAATTCGCCCGCCGCCGTGCGGAATCCGTCGGCGAACGCACCCGGCTCGAACTCCGTCGGGAAGGGCCCGTTGCCCACCCGCGTGCAGTAGGCCTTGCCGATCCCGATCACCTGATCCACTTCCCGCAGGGGCACACCGCCGCCCGTGCAGGCGCCGCCCGCCGAGGGGTGCGTGGAGGTGACGAAGGGATAGGTGCCCCATTCCAGGTCCAGCATCATGCCCTGGGCGCCTTCCATCAGGACGCGGCCGCCCCGTTGCAGCACGCCATGCAGCAGGGGCCGGGTGTCGCCCAGGTGGGGAGCCAGACCCGCGGCGCCCCGTTCGAGGGCGGCGTGCAGGTCGGCCCGGGCCAGCGGCTCGGCCCCCAGGGATTCCAGTTCGGCGTTGGCTGCCGCCAGCCCGGCCTCGCAGGCGGCGCGCCGGGCGGGATCCAGCAGGTCGCCCAGTCGCACGCCCCGCCGACCGGCCTTGTCCATGGCGCAGGGTCCCATCCCGCGCCCCGTCGTGCCGATGGCCGCGCCAGGCCCAGCCTGGCGGTCCAGCGCCGCTTCCCGCGCCCGATCCAGCAGCCGGTGCCAGGGCATGATCAGGTGGCAGGCAGGGGAGACCGTGAGCCGCTCCAGGTCCACGCCATTCTCGCGCAGCATGGCCAGCTCGTCCAATAGTTCCCAGGGATCCAGCAGCACGCCGGGGCTGATCAGACAGGCGATGCCCGGGTGCAGGATGCCCGTGGGCACTTGGTGCAGCACCGTGCGTTTGCCACCCACGATCACCGTGTGACCGGCGTTGGGGCCGCCCTGGTAGCGAACCACCATCTGCAGTCCGGGCGCCAGGGCGTCGATGATCTTGCCCTTTCCCTCGTCACCCCACTGGGCGCCGATCAGGACCGTGACAGGCATGAGGTCCCCCACATGAAAAGGCCCCGGCACGAAGCCGGAGCCTGTCTGAATGCGATTCGCCCGGGGCGGACGGGAAGCAGCCTCACCGTCCGGGTCCGCATGGCTACTTGCTCAGCGCCAACTTGGCCGCGCGCTTCTCGTGCCATTCGATGATGATGGGCGCCGCGATGAAGATCGAGGAGTAGGTACCGGTCAAGAGGCCCACCAGCAGGGCGATGGCCATGGTCTGCAGGGTGGCGCCGCCGAAGATGATCAGGATGATCACCGAGGCGATGGTGGTCGTACCCGTCAGGATGGTGCGGCTCAGGGTCTGGTTGATGGCGTCGTTCACCACGTGTTTGTAGGGCACGCCGCGCTGCTTCTTCACCTGCTCGCGGATGCGGTCGTAGACCACGATGGTGTCGTTGATGGAGTACCCCACCAGCGTCAGGATGGCCGCCAGCACCGCGAGGTTGAACTCCAGGCCGAAGAGCGAGAAGACCAGCAGCACCACGAAGACGTCGTGCAGCGTGGCGATGATGGCGCCGATGGAATAGATGAATTCGAAGCGCATGGTCACGTAGATGATGAGCAGGATGGCCACCCAGATGGTGGACCAGATGGCCCCCCACTTGAGCTCCTTGCCCACGCGGGCACCGATGGTGTGGGCGGCCAGGATTGAATCGCCGGCGGCCGGGAACGCGGCGCGGATGGTGCTTTGCACCTTCTCCTTCACGCCTTCGGGCTCGCCCTGGATCTTCATCTGCCAGTCCGGATTGGCGGCGTTGGCGGATTTGAGGGTGGTGACTTCCGCCGCGATGCCCGCGGACTCCAGCGCGCTGCGCAGCTGGCCTTCGGTCACCTGCGTGTTGAACCGGTACTGGATCTCCGTTCCGCCCGTGAAGTCGATGTTTTTGTTGAAGCCCTTGAAGGTCGTCAACAGCACGCTGGCGACGAACAGGACCGACGAGAAGACGATCCAGATCCGGCGCTGGTCGACGAAGTTGATGTTCGGTGTTTGGAAGAACTCCATCATGGCCGTGGATCCTCAGATGCTGAGCCGCGTGGCGCGGTCGTAGTTGGTGAAGCGATCGTACAGCAGGCGCGTCAGGATGATGGCCGTGTACAAGTTGGCCACGAGGCCGATCATCAGGGTCAGCGCAAAGCCGCGGATGGGGCCCGAACCGAACTGGTACAACACCACGCCGGCGATCAGGGTGGTCAGGTTGGAGTCGATGATGGCGGACATGGCGTTGGTGTAGCCCGCGTCCACGGCGGCTCGGATGGTCCGGCCCTTCTTCAGTTCCTCCCGGATGCGCTCCAGGACCAGGATGTTGGCGTCCACCGACATGCCGATGGTCAGCACCAGGCCCGCGATGCCCGGCAGGGTCAGCGTGGCATGGAAGCCGGCCATGGCCGCCGCGATGAAGACCAAGTTGGCCATCAGCGCCAAGACGGCGTAGACACCCGACAGCTTGTAGTAAACCATCATGAACAGCACGGTGAACAGGAAGGCCAGCAGGGCGGACATGGTGCCCTGCTGCAGGCTCTCAGCGCCCAGGGAGGGGCCCACAGTCCGCTCTTCCACCGGCTTCACGGTGGAGGGCAGCGCGCCGTGCTTGAGCAGGTTGGCCAACTCCTTGGCCTCCTCGATGCTCTCCAGCCCTTCGATGATGGCCCGGCCGTTGGGGATCTTGCTGCGGATGTTGGGGGCCATGAAGACCTTGTTGTCCAGCACGATGGCCAGCCGGCGGTTGACGTTGTCCCCCGTGATGCGCGCAAAGCGGCGGGCACCCTCGCGGGTCATGGCCAGCTCGACGATGGAAGCACCGGCGCTGCCGCCGCTGCCGCCCTGGTTGATGTTCACGGCGGCGGACTCCAGGGCCTTGCCCGTCAGTTCCGCCTCGCGATGCACCAGGAACAGCTCGGCGTACTTCTTGCCGCCCGTGCGCTCGCTCTTGCCCAGCAGGAAGACCTTGTCGGGGGGGATCAGCTCCTGGATGTCGGGGCGATCCAGCACGGCCTGCACGCGGGCCCGGTTCTCCTCGGCCACCAGCAGGCTGTTGCGGCCGGGGAAGACCGTCAGCAGGTCGAAGAACTCGTTCGTGTCCGCGCTGGCCACGCTGGCGGTGTCGGTGCGGGCGGCCAGCGGGTCGAAGGCCGCGCTGTCGGGCTTGGCAGTGGCCAGGGCCGTGCTGTCCGTGGCGGCGGAATCCACCAGGGCGGGCAGGGGCTCGCCTTTGACAGCGGCGTTGATGGCCTCCAGCACCTGATTGGTGCGGGTCACCTCCTCCACCATCTTGAACTCCAGCAGGGCCGTCTTGCCGATCATCCGGCGGGCCGCTTCCGGGTCACTCACGCCGGCCAGCTCCACCACGATGCGGCGCTGACCCTGCTTGGTAATGGAGGGCTCCTGGAGGCCCGAGCCGTCCACGCGGTTGCGCAAGATGACCAGGGAGTTGTCCACGGCGTCGGTGGCCTGCAGTTTCAGCATCGCCAGCAGTTCATCGTTGCTCTGCTTGCGGTCGCCGAAGTACTCGCTGAGCTGGATGTCGGAGAACTCGTTCTGGAACAGCTCCCAGAAGTCGGTCAACGGCGTCAGCTTGCCGGCCACCCGGTCCAGGCGCTCATTGAAGCGGGCGTCCGGTGTGCGGGCCAGGCCGCGCATCAGCTCCACCAGGTCCACTTCCAGGACCATGTGCATGCCGCCCTGCAGGTCCAGTCCACGTTTGATGGACTGTTTGCGCAGTTCCACCTGGGCATCCGGAGTGAGGGCTTTGAAGGCCTCATCCCCCATGCTCGCCAGGCGCAGGGTGGGGAACAACTTCCAGGCGGCCAGCGCCAACAGGGCCGCAAAGATGATCCAGCGCAGTTTGTTGTTGTGCTGTTCCATGGTGATGGAAAGCTCCTTCGTCGTCAGCTGAACGATTTTTTGCAAACCTTGAAGTTAGAATGGACCCGCCCAAGATGCAACGCATCTGCTCAGACAATTGAGCCCACGCCCGCCGGAGTTCGCGCCTGTTATTCAGTGAACAAATCAGTCCGGTGAGTACAGATGCACTGGCTTGTCTCAGTGTGAAATTTTGTTACGTTGGAGCTCGTTAGTTCGACAACCCGAAGGATTCACTTGGAAGAAACCCCCTCCCGTGAATCACTCCCGGAGCTTGAGACTCCCGGACCGGGCCTGGTGCGACCGGTGCCTTTCTGGCGCAAGCGGCTCTTGAATTTGAGCGTGGTCGCGGCCCTGATCCTGCTGGGTATCCGATTCCAGCACGATTTGAATGCGGAACGGCTTCTGCGAGAGAACGACCGTCTGCACCGGAGTCTTGAAGTCGCTCTCGAGGATGTGAGTAGCCTGCGCCAGTCGGTGGACTCTCTCCACGAGTTGGACCGCGAAATCCGCCAGATCGCCAAACTCGACCCCATTCCCAAAGAGGTCCGACGCATGGGCGTCGGCGGCGCCTTGTACGAGGCCTCCCTGCCGGGCATCGGTTCCCAGGCCATCGGCGAACTGGAGCAATTGCAGCGCGAGACGGATCTGTTGCGTGCCAGCCTGAGCCGTGCCCGTGATCTCGTGGCCGCCCAGATGGACGAGATGCGCCGCATGCCGTCCATCGTGCCTGTGGCCAGCGGGGAGCGCACCAGCAACTACGGCTATCGCCTGGATCCCTTCACCAACGAGTGGCGCATGCACGAGGGCGTGGACTTCCAGGCCGACGTGGGCACGCCCGTTCTGGCTCCGGCAGATGGTGTGGTGGTGGAGGCGGGCCGCGATGGCAACTACGGCATCCTGGTCAAGCTGGACCACGGCGGCGGACTGCAGACCCTCTTTTGCCACCTGTCCCGCCTCCGCGTGGACGTGGGAGACCGCATCACCCGGGGCGACCACATCGGCGATGTGGGCAACACCGGGCGCAGCACGGCGGCCCACCTGCACTACGAAGTACACCGCAACGGTCGCGCGGTCAATCCGGATCCCTACATCCTGAGCGAGCTGGCGGAGCTGGATTAGGAACTGCTCCGCCCCCCGCTGGACCTGAACCAATGAACCTTGAGCCCGCTGCGCGGGCCCTGCCATTGGAGATCTGCCTGGACGCGGATTCTCCCCTGCGGCTGGCCCGCGAAGTCCGCCTCTGTGCACGTTCCGGCGTATCCCGCGTGGAAGTGTGCGGCCGGATGGACCTGGCCGGCTTGACTCCCTCCCCCAACTGCCTGCAGGTGGCCCGCCGCGCGTGGGGACCCGGCCCCGGTCTCCTGGCCATGCTGCGACCCCGTGGCGGCGACTTCGAGTATTCCCCCGGCGAACTGCATGCAATTGAACGGGACCTGGCGGCCTGTGCCCGGGCCGGCGCTGACGGCGTGGTCTGCGGCATGCTGCGTCGGGGGCGACTGCATCTCCCCGCCCTGCGCCGCCTGTGCGCCCAAGCCCGCGGACTGGGTCTGGAGCTGAGCCTTCACCGGGCCTTCGACGCCCTGGCGAATCCATTGGAGGCCCTCGATGAGCTGGTAGAGCTGGGCGTGCGCCGGGTCCTGAGTTCCGGCGGTGTGTGGGGCGACGGCACGCCGGCCACGGCCAACCTGGCGGCCCTCGCGGCCCTGTACGGGCGGGCGGGCGGGCTGGAACTGGTGCTGGCCGGCGGCGTGGATGCGGCCGCCGTGCTCGATCTGCGCGCTGTGCTGGCCCGCGGGTCGGGCCGCCTCTCCCTGCACGCCTGGTCCGGCGTGCGCCGCGCCAGCCGACTGGATCCCTGGTTGTTGCGGGGATTGCTCGCCGCCGCGCGCCGCTGATCCCCCGCGTTCTCTCTCTCGGCTTCGCGAATTCCGCCAATACCTGCCAACATCTGCCAAACTGGCGACATCCTGTCGCGCCATCTGCCAACATGCCATGCTTTGTCAGGGCTGAAAGTCCCCTGACGCGACGTCGTGGCCATGCCCGGATTCGAAACAGCTGAGCATCAACAAGAACCAATTCTGGCATTCCGGTTGCCTAGTCTTCTGCTGTCCCCGGCACAAGATTTGGGACACCGAACGCACAAACAAGCAAACTGGAATACGAAAGGAGACTTGCCATGATGTTCAACACTTTCCTCCCCGCCGCCCTGCATCGGGAACTGACCCGCAGCCTGGCCGCCCCCGCGACCTGCGCACCAACCATCGGACACCTGATCCGCGGCGAAGTGATCGAACGGGAATCCGCCTGGGAGTTGGTCCTCGACCTGCCCGGCATGGACCGCGCGGATGTGGAGCTGCTGGTGGAGGGTGAGGAGCTGGTGGTCAAGGGGACGCGCAACCGCGAAGCCCTGGGTGAGAAGGATCGTCTGGTGCACTCCAGCCGCCTGATCGGCTCCTTCGAGCGGCGCTACCGGGTCTCCGACGAAATCGACCTGTCCAAGGTCAGCGCCCACATGGACAAAGGCGTGCTGCGCATCGTGCTGACCAAAGCCGAGCAGACGCAGCCGCGCAAGGTTCAGATCGAAATCAATCCGAGCTGAAGGGAAGCCGATTCGACGCAGAAGTTGAAGCCGACAGAACTTGAATGCGCGGCCGCAGCGGCCGCCCAGCGACGCCCCGGGGAGGCGTGACCCGAACAAGACAGCCCGCAACTCAGCGCGTGGGACAGCGGGTGGCCCGCCATTGGATGGTCCGGTGGCGGGCTTTTCTCTGCCCGCACCGGGGGGCTTCTTCTGCCATTCTGGACTCTCTCGCGAATTGGTGTTTACCACCTTTCTGTTTGCGCCAGAAGGTTGGTGCCAGGTCGGTGCCAGAGCAGTGCCAGAGCAGTGCCAGAGCAGTGCC
>DYSB01000144.1 GCA_020726405.1 Acetofilamentum sp.
TCGCCGGGGATGATCACCTGCTGCAGGCCCCACGGACCCTGCACCGGGCGCAAGCGCTTCACGCCGTGCTTGGCCACTTTGAAGGCCGGCACCAGCAGGGCGAAGCCCAGGGCCAGCTCCAGCAGGAGGCGCAGGGCCGCCTGCGGTCCCTGGGTCAGGAAGGCCAGCGGCAGCAGGGGATAGAACCAGCCGTCCGCCGAGAAACTGATCCAGCGGAAGCCGCGCATCACACGCGCCCGGGCGTGCCAGCGGGCCGCCCGGCGGCAGCCGCGCAGGTCGAGGACGATCAGCGTGTCGAGCCAGGCTTGCATGGCATCCTCCTTTCGCGACGGAAGAAGCGGGCGGCGGATTGGGATGCGGTGAGGGAACGGTGAGCGCTGCGTGAGGAGGAGCGCCGGCGCGCGCGTGGCAGGGCCGGGTCGCGCGGCGTTCCTCACGCGGACATAACCGGAACCTGACACCATGGCGCGAAAACGGGGGACCCATGCGCGCCTTTCGCGCCCTGTTCCTGTCGGACCTGCATCTGGGCACGCGAGCCTGCCAGGCGGAGCGGTTGCTGGCCTTCCTGAAAACCCACAATGCCGACCGCATCTATCTGGTGGGGGACCTCATCGACCTGTGGCGCTTCCGCAGCGCCGGGCTCTGGTTTCCCCAGCAACATGTGAATGTTGTGCGCACCCTGCTGGGCAAGGCCAAGCACGGCAGCGAGCTGATTTACATCCCGGGCAATCACGACGACCTGCTGCGTGAGTTTCTCGATTTGCAGGAGCCGCGCCTGGGGCGTATCCAACTCCTCTCCGAGACCGCGCATGACTGCCTGGACGGACGCCGGCTCTGGGTGACCCATGGCGATCAGCATCACCACTACCTCAAGCTGCTGCAGAACCGGCCCCTGCACTGGCTGCTGGACAAGGGGTACGGGCTGCTGACCCTGGCCAGCCTGGCCACCCGGCCGCTCTACGCCGAGGGCGAGAGCCTGAGCCGCAATCTGCGCTCCCGGCTCAAGCGCGTGGGCAGCTACTACGAACGCTTCGCCGACGACATGCTGGAGCGGGCCGCGGCCGCGGGCTACGACGGCGTGGTCTGCGGGCACATCCATCACCCGGAACTGCGGGAACAGGCCGGCCGGCTCTACCTGAACTGCGGGGACTGGGTGGACAACTGCACGGCCGTGGCGGAGACCCGGGACGGCCGCTTCCAACTGCTCCGCCCGGAGCTGTCGGCGCTGCAGGACTGGCCCAACTGCGCCGCGGCCCTGGCGGAAGATGATGGGAGGGTGGCGGCATGAGGACCCTCTCACCCCACCGGCTGCGCGCCGCGTTTGGCTATTCCCGGCAGGGCCTGCGGGCTGCCTGGGCCAGCGAACCATCCTTCCGCGACGAGGTCTGGCTGAGCTGCCTGCTGCTGCCCCTGGCCCTCGCGCTGGGCGGAGGCGGAGTGGAGCGCGCGCTGCTGGCGGGGAGCTGGCTGCTCGTGCCGCTCACTGAACTGCTCAACACCGCGGTGGAGGTACTGGTGGAACGCATCGATCCCTGCCAGCATCCCCTCTCGGGCCGCGCCAAGGATCTGGGCAGCGCGGCTGTCTTCGTGGCCATGACGCTGGCGGCTCTGGTCTGGCTGCTGGTGCTGCTGGACTAGTTGCTTCTGTCCGGATCAGAATGATCGACCGTACCGCCGTTCTGATGGACCGTCCACGCGCCGTGGCCCTGAATTCGCTTCAAGTGGAAGCTGGTCAAGCGCTTTTACTTGTGGCGCGATATCTGCTATGAACTGCTGCAACGATGGACGCCACACCCGCCACCCGTTCCCCGTGAACCCAGCCTTGTCCTCGGAATCCGGACCGGAGAACTCCGCCCGGCACCGGCGGTCACAAGGCCCCGCGGAGCGGATGCCGGCTCCATCGGCCGGCGCGTGTGTCACGCGTTCTGCCACCACATCCACAACACAGGGAGGAGCTTCACATGCTCTACAAGCTGAAGTCCATCCGCGGCTACAAACTGCACGGCCGGGACGGCGACATCGGCCAGGCCGAGGAATTCTATTTCGACGACCACCACTGGACCATCCGCTATCTGGTGGTGGACACGACCAACTGGTGGCCCGGCGGCCGCGTGCTGGTTTCGCCCCAGTGGATCGAGGAGGTGAGCTGGGAGGACCAGACCGTCCACGTCGCTCTGACCCGCGCGACCATCCGGCAGTCCCCGGAGTACAGCGAGCAATCCCTGCTGAACCGGGACTACGAGCACAAGCTGCACCACCACTACCAGAGCCGCGACTACTGGGCCGACCAACCGGGTTCCTGATGGGCGCGGAAAACCGGGCATGAGGACGGCCGCCGCCGGCTGCCCGCGACTCGGCGCAGCGTCCCTGGCACCTCCTGTCCGAGGCTGAGCTCTGCGCGCGGCTGGCATGCACGCCGGACGGACTGGACTCCGCCACCATCGTCCACGCTGTGGCCGAGGGCCGCGGCATCTACCTGCGCCGGATCCTCCACGGCGCCGGGGAATCCCGCACCATCGCCTTCCCCGACCTGACGCGCTGGGCGGAATGCCTGTACCGGGCCAGCTCCACCGAACCGCCGCTGCACGGGGCGGTGTTCGCCATCGAACAGCTGGAACTCCACGCGCGCGCCCTGGCCGCCAGCCACGTGCTGGGTCGCTCGCACGGCGACGATCGGCTGCTCAGGCGGCTGGGGGATTCCGAGCGTGTCATCGAGCGCTGCCACCTGCTGCACTCCCGGGCCCACGCCGCCGGCCGGCGGATGGCGCTGGCCGCCGAATGGCTGCTGGACAATCGTTGGCTCATCGAAGAGCAGGTCCACCTGGCGCGCCTGCATTTCCCCCGGGGCTACAGCCGCCAGCTGCCGCGCCTGGCGGAGGGCGGCCTGATCCGCTTCGTCGACCAGCGCGCGCTCATCGTGGATGCCATGGCCATGGGCATCCTGCGCAAGTACCTGGTGGAGAACTTCGGCTTGACCGCGGCGCGCACCGTGCTGACCCAGTTCGGCTTCGCCCAGGGCTGGCGCATGGCCGAGGCGCTGCAGAGCGGGTTCAACTGGCCCAACAAGGCCGACTGGCGGCGGGCGGGTTCGCGGGTCAACAACCTCGCGGGGCTGTTCCGCTCCGAACCCGAGATCGAGGACCCGCTCAGCCGCAAGGGCGTGATGCTGCTGGCCTCCTACGAGGCCGAGCAGCCCTGCTGCATTTCGGCCGCTCCGACAGCGCCGTCTGTTGGACCATCTGCGGCCTGATGAGCGGCTACCACAGCTGTGTCGCCGGGGAGGATATCTTCGGCCTGGAGGATCGCTGCATGGGCAAGGGCCAGGTGGCCTGCCATCTGCAGGGGCGCACCCGGGCCGAGTGGGGCGCCGAGCGCGCCGAGGAGATGGTCTTCTACGAACCCCTGCGGCTAGTGGAGAGCCTGGACGTCTCCCTGCACCGGGTCACGGAGACCCTCAAAGCCGCGGAGCACAAGCTGCGCCTGCACAGCCGGGTGTTGAAGAAGGTCGTGCGCGAGCATGCGGAACCGGCGGGCATGGTCACCCGCAGCCGGCCCATGCAGGTGCTGGTGGAGCTGGCGCGCCGGGTGGTCAAGGTGGACGCCACGGTGCTGGTGACCGGCCTGCTGGCTTTCTTGCTGACCTGGACATCCGCCCCTGTCCGGGCGGCGGAATTCGCCTGGGCCGCCCAATTCAATCTCAGCGCCTCGTCGGATCCGGGGGCTTTCCGGACCCGGTTAGGCTCGCGTTTCGGAGTGGATGAGCTGCAGATCCAGTTTGTGCTGAACCGCATGGCGCAGCCCGCCGATGCCTACCTCGTGTTCTACCTGGGGGAAGTCTGCCACCATCCACCGCTCTACATCATCGAGCAGTACGAGGCGCGCGGCCGGCGCGGCTGGGGTGAACTGGCTCATCAGCTGGGCATCAAGCCGGGTTCGCCCGAGTTTCACGAACTCAAGCGCGGCAAGCATGTCTATGATCATCAGGGAAAAAGCAAGTCCGCCAGCGCGGGCGGCCAGGGCCAGTCAGGCAAGAAGGGCAAAGGCAACAGCAAGGGCGGCGGCAAGGGCCACAAGTAGGCCAAGACTGCTCAGGCCCGCGCGCTACTCGCCCGCTTCCTCCCCGTCCGCCTCGTCCTCGCCCAGCCGGTCGGGCCGGGACTCGCAGAGGCTGGCGTAGGCCTGCCAGCAGCCCATCTGCTCGGCCAGGGCCGTGCCATACTGGACCTTGCGCCACTCCGGGTGGGCGTCGCCGTACTCGGACTGGACCAGCACGGCGGCGGCCTCGCGGGAGACCACGTCCTCGCCGTCCGCCGCGGCGAAGATCCGCCGGGACAGCTCCTTCTGTTCCTCGGCCCAGGGATCCGCCTCCACCACCGCCAGCACGCGCCCGTCCGGGTGCAGGATCTCCACGCTCTCATAGTCGAAGTAGACGCTGATGTAGCCGCCCCGCGCGCTCAGGCGCCGGGCCCGGGCCTGCAGGTCGTCCAGCAGGGCCAGCACCTCGGACTCCGTGCCGTGGTCGTGGAGTGTGGTGTGGGCGGCGCTAAGAGTGATTTGCATGGCGGGGTCCTCGCTTGGGTTCGGGGAGCCGACATGGGCCGCCCTGTGCCAGACTAAGGATTTCGGTGGAATTCTCCGCTAAGCAGGGCAGCTTTTAGTTCACCACAAAGACGAACTCAACACAGAGACACAGTGAACACAGAGTAAAAGAAAGATTATTTAATATAAATATACTATACGCATCTCCATTTTGTTGGATAGGCAATTAGATAACTAATATTTTAATCCCATGCTGTGTCTCTGTGTCTCTGTGGTAGTTTGTTTTGGTCCATTCACGGCGTGCGCAAAGTCAGGCCGGCCGTCAGGCTGCGCGTGATGGCGTCATAGTAGGCGAGGCTGGAGCTTGTCCGGCGCCAGTTGCCCTCCAGCGCGGCCTGCAGCTGCCAGCCCTTCGTCCCCACGGATCAGATCCGCGAGCAGGCCAGCGCCGTCTGCAGACTCTCGTCATGGCGGGCGGAACTGCCCGGCTCCGCGGCGTACTCCGCGGCCAGCCAGCCCACGGTCAGGCTGGAGCGCCAGCGTCGGCCCAGCCGCTGCAGACCGGCCTCCACCTGCCAGCCATCCCACAACAGTTCGCCTGGATCCAGCCCGCTCTCGGTCAGGCTGAGCAGGTCGTCGGCGCCCGGCGCCAGCTGCCAGCGCCGGCTGGTCAACAGGCGCAGGCCCGTGCGCTCGCCCAGCGGCCGCGAGAGCCGCAGACTGGTCCAGAGCCAGGGCGTGTCCACGGGCGGGTCCAGGTCCCGGTAGCGCCGCAGCTGCACACCGCTCTCCAGGTCCAGGGCCAGGGGCAAATCCAGGGCCAGGTTGGCGCCCAGGGCCAGCGAGAGGTCGCGATAGTCGGCGTCCAGGCTGTCCGGCACGGAGGGGAAGCTCGTGGCCGAGGCCAGGAACTGGCTGCGCAGGCGCAACCGTTCGCCCTGCCGCCGGCGCGCGCCCAGGACCACGAAGAGGCGGTCGCGGTCGTAGAGGTCGTAGTCGTCCTGGTAATGCTGGCGGAACCAGCCCGCCTGGGCCCACAGGCTCTCGAAGCCGGCCCGCCCGTGCCCAGGTTGAGTTGCAGGATGTGGTTGGCTTCGCCTAGCTCGCTGTGGTCGCTGAGTCGCGTGACGCGCCCGCCCGCCTCCAGCCCCAGCAGCGGGCTCAGGGGTTGGTTCAGGCGCAGGGAGAGGGTCCCGCCCAGATCGGCCAGCGCCAGGCTGTCTCCCAGCGGATTGTCCGTCCAACTGGACTGCAGGCCCAGCTGGAGAGCCGGGATCGGCAAGCCGTGGGCGGCCGGGGGCGCCAGCAGGGCCAGCTGGCGGAGCCAAAGATGGAGCAGGCCCGGCGCCTTCATGCTCAGTGGCCGCCCGGGCCGTTGCCGCCGCCATTGCCGCCCGCGCCGTTGCGTCCGTTGGGATCGTTCAGGAAGCGTCCGCCCTGGGGACAGGGCGCCGGCGCTGGCCAGCACGACCAGGCAAAGGGTCAGCAGGCTGATCAGGCGGCGGGGGCGTTTCATGGCGGGACTCCTGTTTGGCCGCTGCAAGGCAAGCTTCATGCCAGCCCGGCGGCGCATTCACGGATTGACCAGCAAGCACTTCCCGTTGCAGCCGGGCCGCGCGCCGCTTCACGGCCGACCAAGTGGTCGGGCACCCGACCCCGGCGTCGGGTACCGGAACTTCAGCCGCCCCAGCGCTTCAGACGGTCGCGGATGTTCTTGTCGGACATCTGCAGCTGCCGCGCGGCCTCGGTCTTGTTGCCGCCGGCTTCTTCCAGGGCCTTGAGCACGAAGTGACGCTCGAAGCGCTCCACGCGCTCGCCCAGCGGCAGGGCCGGGTCGTCGCCGGGAAAGCACTGGCCGGCGTCCGGCGTGAGCATGCCGCGCACGCGGTCGGGCAGGTCGCGCTCGCAGATCAGGCTGCCGCGGGCCAGCACCACGGCGCTCTCCACGGCGTTCTCCAGCTCGCGCACGTTGCCCGGCCAGTTGTGGCGCATCAGCCGATCCAGGGCCGCGGGCTCCACGCCGCGCACATCCTTCTCGTTCAGGCGGGCGGCCCACTCGCGGAACAGCTCCACCAGGGGCGGCAGATCGGCCTTGCGCTCGCGCAGCGGCGGCAGGGTGATCCGCACCACGTTGAGCCGGTAGAAGAGGTCCTCGCGGAAGTGCCCGGCGCGGATCTCCGCGTCCAGGTCGCGGTGGGTGGCGGCGATGACGCGCACGTCGGCCTGAAGCGGCGCGTTGCCGCCCACGCGCTCGTAGGTTCCCTCCTGCAGCACGCGCAACAGCTTGACCTGGCTGTGCAGGGGCATGTCGCCGATCTCGTCGATGAACAGCGTGCCGCCGGCGGCGCGTTCGAAACGCCCGGCATGGGCGGCCACCGCCCCGGTGAAGGAGCCTTTCTCGTGGCCGAAGAGCTCGCTCTCCACCAGGGTGTCGGGGATGGCCGCGATGTTGACGGCCATGAAGGCCTGCTCGCGGCGCGGGCTGGCCTGATGCAGGGCGCGGGCGATCACCTCCTTGCCGGTGCCGGATTCGCCCAGGATCAGCACGGAGGCCCGGGAGGGCGCCGCCCGGGCCACCAGGCTCAGGACTTCGTGCATCTCGGGGGACTGGGCCACCACGCCGGGCAGCATCTCGCGCTGGGGGCGGTCGTCGTCGGCCAGCAACAGGGTGAAGGGGCTCATGCGGGGATCTCCAGGAAGAACGTGAACGTGGCGCCGCCGCCAGGCGTGTCCGCGACATCCACGTGGCCGTCGTGCTGGGTCGCGCAGCGCTGGACCAGGGGCAGGCCCAGTCCCGTGCCGCTGGCCCGGGTGGTGTAGTACAGGTCGAAGATCTTGCGGCGCTGCTCCTCGGGCACGCCCGGACCGTTGTCCGCCACGGCGAACCAGGCCCAGCCCTCGTGGCTGCCACTGCCCAGGACCACGCGCCCGCCCGTCTCGGGCAGGGCCTGCAGGGCGTTGCGCAGCAGGTTGAGCACGGCCTGGCGGAAGGCATCGGCGTCCAGGAGCAGCGGCGGCAGCTCGGCCAGTTCCACCCGGAACTCCACGCCGCGGCTCTAGGAGTCTGTCGGACTTGGCCACTTGGCGGGCTTCATCGCCCCAGTCGGCCCG
>DYSB01000013.1 GCA_020726405.1 Acetofilamentum sp.
ACGTAAAGGCTGTTCTCGTCATAGACGAAAGCCACTTCTGTCAGTTCGCCCGCCGGCAGGCCCTCCACGGGATCCTTCTGGGTCAGTCCGCGCACCCAGGCGGCTTGGCTCCAGAGCCCTCGTCCAGCCGGCCGTCGAGGTGCGGCGGCTCGCCCGCCAGTCGCATGGCCCGGGCCTGTTTTTCCGGAGCCGGGGGCGCCGTCTCCTGGCCCTGGGCCAGGGAGCCGCACAGCGCGGCGGACACCAGCCAGCCAATCCATCCTTGCGGCAGAGGATGTCTCATCGGGATCTCCTGATTCAATCTGGGCGGAATTTCTGAAACAAGTTTCAGATAAATGCAGAGCGAGGACGTTCAACCTGCGGAAAAAGATCGGCATGTACCCGGCGATCGGCGCCGGGTTGCGCCAGGTTCTCCAGTTCGTGGATGCTGGCCGCCTGCCGGGCAGGTTCGATTGGTTGCCGGTTGCCCGACCAGCTTGCCATTCCTATGTTGGGCGCATGCAGAGGGTATCCAGCCGCCGGCCCTGGCCGCACAAGCTCCTGACCCGGCTGGGCCTCCCAACCCGCCTCGGGTTGGGCTTACTCTATGCCTTCTGGGTGCTCACCCTGGAGCTGCACCACAACCATGGCGCCGAGACAACGCCCGCGCGCCCGGAACTGGGCCTGCCCGCGGCCCACGTCGAACCCTGCCCCGTGCAAATCTTCCAGCAGGCCCACGGCGATGCCTGGGTGGATGGCCAGCCGGAGCCCTGGCTGGCGGACGCCGAGGCGCCGCTGCTGGCCATACCCGGCTGCCCTGCGCGCAAGCCGGAATCCTGCCGCACGCGCGGACCGCCCCGCCTTTCCTGATCCCACTCACCTGACCAGGCTTGGCCTGGGACTTATGTTCCGTGGATCATCCGCGGAGCCTGTCGTGTGCGTCGCCCGTCCGACCGGACCGGGGCCGTGCCGGCTTGGCTCCCGCGGCCGCCGACCCCGCCGCACGGGCGCGGGTCACCCAATGGAAAGGAATTCCCCATGTCCCGCATTCTGACTACCAGTGCCCTGGCGCTGGCGCTGGCGCTGGCCCTGGGCTTCACGGCCTGTGATGACAACGATGATGACAACGATCAAGGACACCATCTGGAAGCGGTGGGAGTAGCCCTGGTCCAGGGCACGGACACCCTCGTGATGGCCGCCACCGCGGATTCCGCCCTGGTGGTGGGCGAACTGCACGTGCATGAAGGGGAGAGCGTGGGCCCGCTTCTGGTGCACTTCCTGGACGAAGAGGGGCACTGGTTCCGGCCTGAGGCGGATCCGGACGGCGAACATAGCCTGAAAATCCTGCACAACCAGCTCGTCTTGGAAGTGACCGTGGACCAGACGGAGTGGGCCTTCACGGCCACAGGCGTCTCCGAGGGTGAGACGGAAATCGTGGTTCGGATCCTGCACGACGGACACGCGGATTATGTGTCACCCAACCTGCCTGTTCATGTGGAGCACAGCGACGGTGCCCATGGAGCGCCGGTGGGCATGCGGCTGATGGCCGGCGAAATCCTGCTGGCGGAAGCTCTGGCCAATGGCACAGCGACTGGTGGACTGACGGTGCCGGTGGGCGGGGCCCTGCAGGTGGAGGCCTGGTTCGTGGACGCGGAGGGCGTGGTTTTCCAACCCGAGGAGGACCACAGTCTGGGCGTGACGTCCGCGGGCAATCTGGTGTCCATCCAGACAGGTGCCCAGATCTCCGAGGGGACCGGGCCTTGGGCCGCGCAGTTCACAGGGACCAGCGCCGGCCAGGACCAGCTGCAGTTCCAGATCCTTCATGATGACCATTCCCATTACAATTCGCCGGACATTCCCTTGACGGTGACCCAGCCATGACCTGTGTGCGCAATGACGTTGCGGGATTCCTCCGGGGATCCCGCAACGGCTGGCGCTTGGTGGCGTTGACCCTGGCCCTGGCGGTCCGCACACTGGCGGGAACGGATTGCACGGTCTTGCAGGGTCGGGTGCTGGATGCCCGCTGTCAGCTGCCATTGCCACTTAGTCATGTGTTCCTGGTGGACCAGGCACGCGGTACCGCCACGGATGCCCAGGGCCGCTTCAGCTTCGTCCATGTGCCTTATGGCGGCCATCGCCTGCGGGTGACACATCTGGGTTATCAGGACCATGTGCAGGAATTGAATCTGGAGGGCTGCGACACCCTGCGGCTTGCCATCCAGCTGGAGTCGCGGGCCTTGCCCTTGGCGGAGATCAACGTGCGGGCCGACGCGGAACGACTGGAACACCTCCACGTTCCTGCCCTCGTGCTGCGCACGGCCGAACTCCAGCGGGAATTGGGCTCCACCCTGGCCGAGACCCTCGACGAGCAGACCGGCATCGCCACAAGAAGCATGGGCCCCGCCCCGGCCCGGCCCGTGTTGCGCGGTCATTCGGGGGATCGCCTGTTGTTGCTGGAAGATGGCTCCGGCACCGGCGACCTGTCGGCGACCAGCGCGGATCACGCTGTGGCCATCGAACCCCTGGTGGCCCGGAAGGTGGTGTGGATCCGCGGTGCCGAAGCACTGCTTTACAGCTCTGGCGCGGCGGGCGGCGTGCTGGACGTGGAGCACGGCCTGATTCCGACCGAACTGCTCATCAAGCCGACGGGCACGGTCGCCCTGCTTGCGGAGTCGGCCTCCGGCTCGCTGGGTGGATCCGCCCGCATGGACGGGGCGTGGGATCAGCAGGGCTGGATGGTGGAGGGTACCTGGCGCAAGGCGGGAAACATGCGCACGCCCGCCGGTCGCCTGGGCAATTCCGGATTGGAGACCGGCAGCCTCAGCACCGGGATCAGCCATGTGGGTGACCGGCTGCGAGTGGGCGTGGGCGCCACCCTGTACGAAAGCTCTTACGGCATCCCCGGCGGCTTTGTGGGTGGGCATCCCAATGGTGTGGACATTGAGCTGGCGCGCCGAAACCTGCACGTGGAGGGCGATCTGAGGCCGGTGCGCGGCCTGCGCTTCCTCCGCCTGTTGGGCACATTTTCCCATTACGACCACGCGGAGTACGAGAGCAGCGGCCTGCTGGGGATTTCTTTCGACGTGCTGTCGGCCGAGGGCCGTCTGGAGCTTGGGCTCCCCGCGCGGGGGATGCTCGCACAGGGGCAGATTCGGCTGGCCGGCAGTTGGCGGAATTTCGCCAGTGGCGGTTTGAGTCACGCCCCGGACACCGATGAGCGGCAGCTCGGCCTAGCCTGGCTGGAGCATGCCCAGCTGCCCGGCGGCTGGCATATCCACGGGGCCCTGCGGGGAGACTCGCGCCTGCTGGCGCCGGATCGGGAGCGGGTGAGCCTGGTTGTCGGGCACATCCGCGAGCGCAGTTTCCACGGTCTGAGCGCCGCATTGCAGGTGGACGCGCCGGAGTGGTCCTGGGGAACATGGAGTCTCCAACCCGGAGGCACCCTGTTGCGCACTTGGCGGCCACCCACCGTGGAGGAGTTGTTCAGCGGGGGGCCGCATCTGGCGGCCTATTCCTATGAAATCGGCAATCCGGAACTGGGCGCGGAGACGGGCTGGCTGCTGGAGGCTGGAGTGGAGGCACGGGTAACCGGTCTGACCGTCCACCTACGCGGATTTCGCCAGGAATTCCAGAACTACATCTTTCCCAGCTTCACGGGCCGCATGAGCCCGCGCCGCGCCGATCTGTTCGAATACCGCACCGTGGGCCGGGACGCCCGCCATCTGGGCGCGGAATTGGATGTCAACTGGCATGACCCGCGCTGGAGGGCCCAACTGGGGGCCTCCCTGGTGAATGCGCATCTGACGGATGGCGGAGCCTTGCCTTCGGTGCCTCCCGCCAGCGCGCGGCTGCAGGTGGTCCGGACCTGGCGAGCCTGGGAGGCGGGTGTGCAACTAAGTGGCACGCGGGCGCAGAATCAGGTCTACCGGGCGGAGGATCCGGATGCGCTGCCCGAAGCCTGCACGGCGGGTTGGCTCCGGCTGGACCTGATGACCGGGTGGCGGGGCGTGCTGGGCGGGCGGCTGCACCAGCTGGACCTGCGGCTGGACAATGCCCTCGACTTGGAGTACCGCAACCATCTGAGCCGCGTGCGCAGCGTCATGCCTGAGGCCGGACGCAACGCCAAACTGGTGTGGCGCGTGTGGGTGTGAGCGGATGGCGGGCCGTCAGCGCTCGTCCTGCATGTAGTAGAACAGCGGCAGCAGCAGCAGCAGCAGCACGGGCAGCACGGCCAGCACGGCCAGCAGCAGCGGGTTGCGCGCCACTGGCGGCCGCTTCGCCCTCTCCGTGGGCCCGGTCCCAGCCGCTGCGCATGGCATCCCGCGCCCGATGCAGGGCCACCCGCACGGCGCCGGGCTGGGTCTGGTGGTGCTCTGGGCCAATGTCCCCAGCGACGACCGCGTGGTGGCGTTGGGTTTCGGGATGATCTCGCTGCTCTCTGGCCTGGCCTGGCTGGCCGCCGTGAAGTTGAACAGCGGCGCGCGCCAGCGGCTGGAAAAACTGGCCGAGACCGAGAGCCAGGCCTACGTGGCGGCCCTGGCACGCACCAGCCTGGCGCCCGTTCCGCCCACGAACTGACAGCGTCCGCAATCCTGGCAACGGGCGGCTCCGGCACGGGCGGGGCCGCCCGTGCCGTTTTCCCCTTGGCGCTTCGCGGGACCTTTGCCATGCTCCGTCTGCACGCCAACCCCAGCCAACCCGGAGGCCCCATGTCGCGCTGGCTGCTCTGCCTGTTGCCCCTTTCGCTGTCACTTGCCCAGGACCCGCCCGCGCCGGAGTGGGCCGGCCAGGCCGTCTGGTACCAGATCTTCGTGGAGCGCTTCTGGAACGGGGATCCCTCCAACGATCCTGTCTCACGGGACGCCCAGGGCGCCTGGCCGCATCAGAAACCGCCCCAGTGGAAAGTCACGCCCTGGGACTGGGACTGGTACCAGCCGGATCCCTGGGTGCGTCCGGAGGACGGCGACTTCTACACCTGGGTGCATCACCGACGCTACGGCGGCGACTTGAAGGGCGTGCTGGAGCGGCTGGACGAGCTGCAGGAGCTGGGTGTGACGGCCCTCTACCTCAACCCCGTCAACGACGCCCCCAGCCTGCACAAGTATGACGCCCGCAACTGGCATCACGTGGACCGCTGCTTCGGGCCGGATCCGGGCGGCGACGAGGCGTTGATCGCGCTGGAGGATCCGGCGGATCCCGCCAGCTGGCAGTGGACGGCGGCGGACAAGCTGCTCCTCGCGCTGGTGAAGGAAGCCCACGGCCGCGGCATGAAAGTCATCCTGGATTTTTCCTGGAACCACACGGGCACCGAGTTCTGGGCCTTCCAGGACCTGCAGGCCCGCGGGAAGGAGTCGCCGTTCAAGGACTGGTACCAGGTGAAGAGCTGGGACAATCCGCGCACGGCGGCCGACGAGTTCGAGTGGGAGGGCTGGGCGGGCATCCGCGAGCTGCCGGCCGTGCGTGAGACGGACGAGCTGGCGGGAAAGCGCGGCGGCCTCTGTCGGGAGTGCGACCTGGATGCGGGCGTCAAGGCCCACGTCTTCGCCGTGACCCGCCGCTGGCTGGACCCCAACGGCGACGGCGACCCCTCCGACGGCGTGGATGGCTATCGCCTGGACGTGGCCGAGCAGATTCCGCTGGGCTTCTGGCTGCAGTACCGCAGCGAGGTCAAGCGCGTCAATCCCGCTGCCCTGCTGGTGGGTGAGATCTGGTGGGAGCGCTGGCCGCTGGACATGATGGATCCGCGGCCCTGGCTCGAGGCCTTCGACAGCGTGATGCATTACCAGTGGTACATGCCCGTGCGCAGCTTCTTCGCCGAAACCACGCCCTGGCTGACCGCCAGCGGCCTGGCCGCGCAGCTGGACTCCCTCTACTTGGGCATGGCCGACGACCGGCGGTTGGCGCTGATGAACCTCTGCGCCAGCCACGACACGCCGCGCCTGGCCACCTGCGTGGCCAACCGCGGCCGCTACAAGTTCCAGGTCAACCCGCGGGAGAATTCCGCCACCCGACTGGGACCGCCCGCCGCGGACGACGTGGCGGCGATCCGGCTGATCCGCGTGCTCCAGTACACGTGGCCCGGCGCGCCGCACATCTGGAACGGCGACGAGTACCTGATGTGGGGCGCCGACGACCCGGACAACCGCAAGCCCGTGCTGCGGCCGGGATTCTCCAATCAACCTGAGACGGCCCGGCCTTTCGGCGACGGCCGCCAGAGCGGGCGGGTGGCGCCGGTGCCGGTCACGCCCGATCTGGAGCACCGGGACTTCCTGGCGCAGCTGGCGCGAATCCGCCAAGCCGAGCCCGAGCTGTTTTCCAGCGGCGGGCTGCGCTGGGTGGTGACGGACGACGAGTGCGGCTTGCTGGGCTACGAGCGCGCCTTTGAAGGCCGCCGGGCCCTGGTGCTGTTCAATCGCGGCGGGCAGCCAGCTTCGCTCAGTCTGGAACTGACCGGGACTTGGCGCGAGCTGCTGCAGAACAGCGCCGAGGAACGTCAGGCGCAGGGCGCCACGCTGTTCCATCTGGCGCCCCGCACGGCCCAGATCTGGCTACTGGAGCCCTGAGCGGAGTCCGGGTTTCCCACCGGCTTGAGCGTCGAACTTTTTCCCGGGCTCCGGCTTGTCCTTCGTCAACCCGAAGGAGCCCGCCATGCATTTTCTCCCCGGTCTGTGCCGGACGGCACGCCGCTTTCTGTGCTTGTTCACGTTCGTGCTCGTGCTGGGCGCGGCCGCCCTGGCCCGCGACCTGGTGCGGCCCGAGCCCGTGGGCAGCATGCGCAAGATCTGGCGCGAACCGGCGGTCTATGTGGCGCTCGACCAGCTCTGGCAGACCTGGTACGACGAGTACCCCTCCGAGGATGCCTACGAGAATTGGATGTACGCCGCCCGCTACGCCGGCAATCCCCAGTACCTCAAGCTGCTGGACAAGGGACTGAGAAAGTACCCGGGCAGTCCCGTGCTGCTCTACCTCAAGGCCGTGACCCAGCTGGTGCGCCACGATCCCGCCCTGCGCAGCTCCACCCTGGACTACCTGCAGCGGGCCGTGGCGCTGGACCCAACCTACGACGACCCCTGGTTCTCCCTGGTGATCGAGTACATGGCCCTGGAGCGGGGCAAGGACCTGCGCACGGCGCTGGGGGAGCCGGCCCCGCCACTGCCGCCACGCATGCGACCACCGGCACGCAGTCCCGGACTGCTCAAACTGGCGGCCCTGCTGGCCCTGGTGGCGGTGGGCGGACAGACTGGCGCGCGCTGGCTGGAGCGGAGTCGGATTCGCATTGTGCCCTACGTGCCGCCCGCGCCGCTGGCGGTGGCGCGAGGTCTGGCGGCTGTGGCCTGCCCGGCGGGGGACCTGGTGGTGCGGCTGGACACGCTGCGCGCTGGCCAATAGCGGGAACGTGGCGGACGGCTCGGGGACTCTCAACACCGACCTGGTTTTCACCACAGAGGCACAGAGTTCCTTTTTGGATTTGGCCTTGGTCGAGGCTGGGCCATTCGAGAGCCCAATTGAGCACGAAGACCCGAAGGCTCGAAGACGATTTGTGTCACGCGAGGTGAGGGTCGTCAGGGTTGTCATCTCATCGCCCTGATTCTCGCCGACTTTCACCACAGAGGCACAGAGGCACTGAGCCATTGAGATGACTATGAGTGTGCGAGGTGAAGGCCTTCAGGCCTGAACCAGAACCAGGTGGTGACGCCGTCAGGCCTGACCGGCCGTGCGGAACCAGCTACCTGGAGACAGGAAGGACGAACTGCCGCCAGCGGAAGCCCGCCGGGAGGCGGGCTGACTCTGGACGGCCGGTCAGGCCGGTTGAGAAAAAGCGCCTCTTTGGCTCCACCTTTCTGGCGCAAGCAGAAAGGTGGAAAACAAGCCAACCCGGAGGTCTCCGGAGTGAGTGATGGGCGCGCCCCCATCCCACCGCGCCCCGGCGTTGCCGGGTCGCGCCTTCCCCCGCGGGGCGCGAGGGAAGGGAAGTGGCTTCGCCTCGCCTAAACCGGGGGATGATGTTGCATGATCAAGCGATTGGAGCGCCCTGCCAGCGCTCAAGCAGTTGCTGACGCAGCCCACCGAAGGAGCCGTTGCTGAAGATCACCCACAGGTGGTCGGAGGGCGCCCAGGTCGCCACCTGTTCCCAGCCCGTTGCCGCACAGCGCCCCGCCAGCAGGTCTTCCAGAAAGGCTGCGATCCGCAGCGGGTCGTCCAGTTGCTGGAAAGGCACACCGCGCTCCGCCAACCGGCGCGAGGCCGCGGCGAAGTCGAACAGCTCCGCCGGATCATACTTCCAGGGCCGATGCAGAGCGCCCATCAGCACTGCGTCGGCCTGGCCCAAGCTCTGGATCCAAGCCTCCTGCAGCACGTTGCGCACGCTGGTGTTGGAGCGCGGTTCCACGATGGCCGTGATCCGGCGCTCCGGGTGGCGGCGGCGCAGCGCGGCCAAGGCCTCGCGCACGGCGGTGGGGTGGTGGCCGAAGTCGTCGTAAAGCAGCAAACCATCCGCGCACGTGTAGCCGTCCATGCGCCGGGCGGGGCCGGCGAACTCGCGCAGCAGGTTCAGGGCTCGGGCGCGCTCGCCACCGCAGGCGTCCACGATGGCCAGGGCCGCCAGGATGTTGCGTCCGTTGTAGGCGCCGCTCAGTGCGGCCTCTGCCTCCACCTCGATGCTTTCCTGCGGCCGTAGGAGCCGGGCCCGGCCCAGCGCGGCCAGTTCCACCTCGTCCAGGCGGGCGGCCTCGCGGCCGGGATGCCGGGCCGCCACCAGGGTCGCCAGTGCGGCGGCCGGCTCGCCTGTCCGCTCCAGCGAGCGCAGCCAGCCCGCTGGAGGCAGGCGGAAACGGAAGCGGCTGCCGCCGGGCACGGGCACTTCGTCCAGGAGGCGGTAGGCGCAGTCCTCGGCGGCACCGAAGCCTACTAGGGGAGCCAAGCCCCGCGCCGCCACGGCACAGGGTTCGTCGGCCTCGGCGTTCAGCAGCACCAGGCCATTCTCCGGCACCTGGTTGACCAGTCGGCGGAAGGCGGTGAGGATCGGCGCCAGGCCCTCGAAAATGTCGGCATGGTCGAATTCCACGTGATTGATCACCAGGACCTGCGGCCAATAGTGGAAGAACTTGCTGCGCTTGTCGTAGAAGACCGTGTCGTACTCGTCGCCTTCCAGGACCATGGGCCGGCCGGGGTCCGCCGGGCGCAGGCTTTCCGCCAGCCCGCCGGGCTTGCCGCCCACGAACCAGCCCGGCTGCAGGTCCAGGCGCTTCAGCAGCCAGGCTGCCAGGTTGGAAGTGGTGGTTTTGCCGTGGGTGCCGGACACCACCACGCTCAGGCGGCCGGGCAGGAAATCTTCGCGTAGCACTTCCGGCAGGGACGTGAGCCGGCAGCCCGCGGCCAGCGCCTCCTCCAGCTCGGGATTGCCGCGCGGGATGGCGTTGCCTACCACCACCCGGGATTCCGGATGGAGCTTGAGCCAGGCGGCCACGTGCTCGCGTGCGAAGCCGTCCTCCCAGCGCACGCCGGCCTCGGCCAGCATGTCCGACATGGGAGGGTAGACGCCCTGGTCCGAGCCGCCCACCTGGTAGCCCATCCGGCGCAGGCAGATCGCCAGCCCGCCCATGGCCACCCCGGCGATGCCGATGATCCAGACCGCGCCGCGCTCCAGCGGCGCTTGGGTCTTCTGCTGAGTGGGCTTGCGGGAATCCTGTTGTTGCATAATCCAGTCCTGTTCCGCTAATTCCACCAGCCGTTGGATGGAGGACTTCGTGAGTACTAGCCGCAATATCCTGATCGTGGACGACAACGCCGACCAATGCGACGTGTTGGCCAATCTGGTGGCCGAAATCGGGCACAAGGCCTATACCGCCACCGATGGCCAGATGGCCCTGCAGATGTTTCAGGAACGGAAGATCGATCTGATCATCACCGACATCAAAATGCCCCGAATGGACGGCATGACCCTGCTGGAGCGCGTCCGCCAGCGGGATCCCAATGTCCGGGTCATCGTGATCACCGGTTTCCCCTCCTCTGAGACCATCCTGCGCACCATCGAGAATGACGGGTACACCTACCTCGTCAAGCCAGTCAAGCTGAAGTCCATGGCCAACCTGATCCAAAAGGCCTTCAGCGACCCCATGGAGGGCTGATCCGGGGTGGCGATCCCCTTCCTCGAACTGCGTGACCGCATCGACCGCCACATCGAGGCGGTGGTGGACTCCTGCCCGTATCCGGCCTCCCTCTACGACCCCATCCGCTACGTCATGCGCATTGGCGGCAAGCGTGTCCGGCCCCTGCTGCTCGTCCTCTCCGCCCGCAGTCTGGGCGCCGCGGACGAGGAGATCCTGGATTTGGCCGTGGCCGTGGAGCTGCTGCACACCTTCACCCTGGTCCACGACGACATCATGGACCGCGACGACATGCGGCGCGGCCATCCCACCATCCACGCCCGCTGGGACGATGGCACGGCCATTCTGGCCGGCGACGCCCTGATCGGGCTGGCCTACCGCTGCCTGAGCCTTCAGGACGGGCCGCGGATGGGCGAGATGATCCGCACCTTCACTGATGCGGTGGTGGAAGTCTGCGAGGGCCAAGCCCTGGACAAGGAATTCGAGGGCCGCGGCGACATCGGCCTGCAGGAATACGAGGAGATGATCGCCCGCAAGACCGGCCGCCTGATCAGCATGTCGGCCCGCCTGGGCGCGCTGGCGGCGAATGGAAGCCCGAGCCAGGTGGATGCGCTGGAGGAGTTCGGCGCCTGCCTGGGCAAGGCCTTCCAGATCCAGGACGACCTGCTGGACTACTTCAGCTCCACCCAGGAGCTGGGCAAGATCGTGGGTTCGGACCTGGCCATGCACAAGGCCACCTATGCGACCCTCAAAGGCAGCGCACTGCTGGAAGGGGCTGCGGCCGAACGCCTGCGGCGCCTGCTGCAGGACGGCCGGCCCGAGAGTGTGGCGGAGATCCGCGACCTGCTGGAGCGGGGCGGCGTCCCCGAGGCCGGTCGCCGGGACGTGGAAGAGCTGGCCCTGCGCGGACGCGCGGCACTGGCCGCCGTGCTGCCCGCGGAGCGGACGATGGAGCTCGGAACTTTTTCGGACTGGATCCTGCACCGAACCTTCTAAGCCGGAGGCCACGTGCACGTCGCCCTGGCCATCCTGATCTGCACCCTGGTCTATCTGGATTCCTGGCCGGTGGGCCAGTTCCAGCTGGGACGTCCCGTGCTGCTGCTGCCCCTGCTGGGCTGGGCGCTTGGACATCCCTGGGCCGGGCTCTGGCTCGGGCTGGTGCTGGAGACCCTCACGCTGCGCAGCCTGCCCATGGGCAGCGCCTTGCCGCCGGATCCCGCGCTGGCCGGTCTCTGGGCCCTGCTGGGTCTGGATCTGGGCACGCCCTCGCTGCTGGACAGGCTGCCCACGGAGGCGGGCGTGGCCACGGCCCTGGCCGTCGCCGTGCCGCTCTGCTGGGCCAGCCCCTGGCTCACCGAGGCCCAGCGGCGCATCAACGGCCGTTGGTGGCGCCCGCGCTTCGAGGCTGCGGCGCAGGCTGGGGACGATCGGCTGTGCGGCCGGCTGATGGGGCGCGTGCTGCTGCAGACCGCCGGCCTGGCCGCGCTGGTCTCCGGCCTGGCACTGGTGCTGGTCCGGGTCGTCGGACCCTGGTTGGGTCGCTGGGGGCGGTCGCTGCCGGAGAGCGGACGCCTGTTGGAGCTGAACCTGGCCTGGCTGCTGCTGGCCGTGGCCGTGGGCGGGCTCTGGCGTCACACGGCGGGACGGCGGGGCAACCGGGCACTCTGGAGCGGCGCGCTGCTGGGTCTGGTGATCGCGACGCTCTGGTGGCTGGGGAGGTTCGCGTGAGCGTGCGCCTGCCGAGCTCCGTGTTCTGGCGTTCCCTGCTGATCCAGGGCGCCTGGAACTACCAGGGTATGCAGCACCTGGGCTATCTGTGGGCCCTGTTGCCCATCGTGCGCCAATTGCCAAAGGACGAACGCCGCGCGGCCCTGCTGCGGGCCACTGAGTTCTACAACGCCCATCCTTACCTTTGCGGCTACCTGCTGGGAGCCGCTTCGACCCTGGAGGCGACGGGGCAGGGCCCCGCCCTCTCGCGCCTCAAACGGGCGGGCGTGACGCCGCTGGGTGTCACGGGGGACCGCCTGTTCTGGGCCGGACTGAAGCCCCTGAGCGGTGTCCTGGGCATGCTGGGTTTCCTGGTATTGGTGATCACCCCGCCGGTCGCGGACGATCGGCACTGGCTGACAGCCCTGGGCGTGGCCGTGGCCGCCACGGTCGGCTACAACGTGATCCACGTCCATTGGCGACGCAAGGCACTGCATGACGGCCGGAGATTGGGGCTGGGACTGGCCGGCGCGCTGCGGGAGCTGGCGCACTTGCCGCTCCTGGCCGCGTCAGGCTTGGCGCTGGGACTGATCTCGGGCCTGACCCTGCCCCTGCTGGCCGCCATGGGCGCGGGTGGCAAGCCGCTGGGCGTCCTGGCCCTGCTGGCCACTGCCGTGCTGAGCTGGCAACTACCGGCCCGCAGTTGGGCCCTGCCCGTGCTGCTGGCCGCTGTGTTCCTGTTCCAATCACTTTGAGACAGATCGGAAGGACCTTGTGACCATCGCCCTGCAAGTGCGCAACGAGCTGGGAATCCACGCCCGGCCAGCCCAGCACATCGTCAAGATCGCCTCGCGGCACAAGGCCGAGTTCTTCATCGAGAAGGACGGCAACCGCGTCAACGGCAAATCCATCATGGGCGTGCTGATGCTGGCCGCCGAGCAGGGCTCCACCGTGACTTTGACCGCGGACGGCGAGGGCGCGGAGGAGCTGCTACGCGAGATCCAGACTCTGTTCGACGCCCACTTCTACGAGTAAGAGTCGGATGGACGGTTCGCGCCGGCCCGCGCCGGGCGGATCCTTGAGGAACGGGGACGGCCATGCGTGAACAGCGGATCCAGGGCATCGGCGTCAGCCCCGGCATCGTGATCGGCGAGGCCCGCGTGCATGCCCGTCGGCGGCTGATGGTGCGGCCGCGGGCGCTGGCCGTGGACCAGGTGGACGCCGAGCTGCGGCACTTCGAGCGCGCGGTGGAGAAATCGCGACGCGGGATCCTGCGGGTCTCCACCCAGGTGCGGCGCCGTCTGGGCGCGGACTCGGCCAATATCTTCGAGGCCCACCTGCTGATCCTCGATGACCCCATGTTGACCGGGCGGGCGCGGGAGTTGATCAGCAAGGAAAAGCTCAACGCCGACTTCGCCCTGCTGACCGCCATGAGCGAGATCCAGCGCGCCTTCAGCGACGTCAAGGACGAGTTCTTCCGGCAGCGTCTGGATGATCTGGAGGACGTGGGGCGGCGGCTCATCGACCAGATCCAGAGCGGACGCAGCCACAAGGCGCGCAGCCAGCCCACCGGGCCGCACATCCTAGTGGCCGACGACCTGAGCCCTTCCGAAGCCGCCTGTCTGGACACCACGCGCGTCATCGGACTGATCACCGAGAAGGGCAGCCAGACCAGCCACACGGCCATCCTTTGCCGCAGTGTGGGCGTGCCGGCCATCGTGGGCGTGGAGAACGTCCTGGAGCAGATCAAGCAGGGCGAGGTCTGCATCCTGGACGGCAACTCCGGACTGATCCTGGTGGAGCCCGACCCCTCCACGATGCTCGAATACTCACAGTTGCGGCGCGTGTTCGCGGGCTTCCAGCTAGAATTGGACCAGCTCACGCACGAACCGGCCACCACGCTGGACGGCCATCGGGTGGAGCTCTCGGCGAACATCGAACTGCCCACCGAGCTGGAGCATCTGCCCAAGGTGGGTGCCGACGGAATCGGGCTCTTCCGCAGCGAATACCTCTTCCTGGCCGCGGAGACCATGCCCGGCGAGGAGACCCAGTTCCGCGAGTACCGCAAGGCCGCCCGGGCCGTGCATCCGCGCCGGGTGATCATCCGCACCTTCGACTTGGGCGGGGACAAGCAGCCGGGCGGCATGCAATTCCCTCACGAGGCGAATCCTTTCCTGGGTTGGCGGGCCATCCGTGTCAGCCTGGACCGGCCGGCCATGTTCCGCACCCAGCTGCGGGCCATCCTGCGCGCCTCGGTGGAGGGCAACGTGCAGCTGATGTTCCCCATGGTCAGCGGCGTGGTGGAACTGCGGCGGGCGCTGGACTTCCTGGAAATGGTGAAGGCCGAGCTGGACGCGGAGAGGCTTCCTTGGAACCGCGAGCTCAAGACGGGCATCATGGTCGAGGTGCCGTCCGCCGTGCTGGTGGCCGACGAGCTGGCCCGGATGGTGGACTTCTTTTCCATTGGAACGAACGACCTCACCCAGTATACTCTGGCGGTTGACCGGAACAACCACACCGTTGCCCATCTCTACCGCAGCCTGCATCCCGCCGTGCTTCGCAGCATCCGTCTGACGGTGGAGGCGGCCCGCCGGGCCGGGATCTGGGTGGGCCTGTGCGGGGAGTTGGCGGGGGATCCCGCCGCGCTGATGCTCTTGCTGGGTCTGGGGCTGGACGAATTGTCGGTGAGCCCGGTCCTGTTGCCGGAAATCAAGCTGCTGGTCCGCGCCCTGCGCATGGAGGACTGCCGGACCTTCACCGACCGCGTGATGAGCCTGGGCGACGCGGACTCCATCCAGGCCGCGTGTGACGAGGTCCTGCGCGGTCAATTTGGAGACTTGCCGCTCTGGCGGCCTGCCGCGCCCCAGGGTGACAACAGCTGAACCCATGTTCCACTCAGCATTGCTTCTGACCCTGTGCCTGCTCGGCACAGCGGCGCCAGCCCTCCGGGCCGCCTGCGTCGCGCCCATCGAGCTGGACGCCAACTCCACCCAGAACCAGATCCAGTTGAACTGGCGGCCCATCTGGCCCCAGGCCGCCTGGACCATCTCCAGTTCCGAGGAGCCTGGATTTGCGGATTCGCTGGTGCTGGCCACGGTGCAGATGCCGGCCTGGACCTGGAACCTGCTGCCAGGGGAGCGCCAGCGCTTCTTCCGCGTGGTGCCCGCCACCGGCGAGCTGCCCGTGGCCACGACCATCGAGAGTTTCGAGTGGATGCCCGGTCTGCAGTCCTGGGCCCAGGAGGATCTGGCGCCCGCCGGCTGGGAACAGGATATCACCCAATCGGTGGACGGCTCCGCCAGTCTGCACCTGTTCGGCAACACGGTGAAGGCCCAGGCGCTGGCCGGGGCCGCCCTGAGCCTGGACGAGGTCTGGCGGGTCTCGGCCCAGGTGGTGGGCGTCGCCGACCGGCAGATGGTGGGCGTGGCGGACAGCGCCAACGTGATGTGGTACGTGCTGTGGGGATCCCGCGGTGGCTACAACGACACGCCCGGCCAGTCGGGGCAGGAGGAAGTGAGCTGCTACCAGGGCTGGTTCCCGGAGAACCAGTGGGTGGAGGCCCTGCTGCCCGTGGGCCAGGACTGGGTAGGCAAGTACGGCTACCTGCCCCGCTTGTGTCACGTGGTCTGGGCCAACGAGAGCGACGACGATACCGGCGAGGTCTGGTTCGACGACCTGCGCCGGGTGGATCCCGCCGCCGCCGCGCCGCTGGCCGACGCGCGCTGGGAGTCCCTGGGCCAGGTGGGGGATTCGCTGGTGGTGCGGCTCTGGAACGCCGCCCACAGCGCGGAGCTGAGCGAGAGCTGGAATCTGGGCGACGGGCGTCGGGTGACCGGGAATTCCCTGGAGCTGCGACTGGCCGCGGCGCGCTCCCATCGGGTGACCCTGCTCACGGAGGACCCGGCCGGCCGCTGGGACCTGGGTTCGCTGGTGGTGCCCGGGCAGGCCGCAGAACGCCGCGTCCGGCTGACATTCGGTGGCGATGTGATGACCGCCCGCGTCTATGAGAACCCCGGCGGCATCATCGAAACCCAGGGTGTGGACGCGATCTTCGACAGCCTGCGCGCGGACCTGCAGGGCGCGGACCTGGCGATCGTGAACCTGGAGTGTCCTTACACCACGGCGGAGACCGAGCACCCCACCAAGAGCATCACGTTCAAGAGCCGGCCGGAGAATCTGGTGGGCGTCAAGAACGCCGGCGTGGACGCCGTGAGCCTGGCCAACAACCACGTCTTCGACTGGCTGGAGGCGGGCCTGCAGGAGACCATGGACGGTCTGACCGCCCTGGATCTGCCTGGCACGGGAGCGGGCATGAACAGCACGCGGGCGCGCAGGCCGGTGGCCCTGTCCGCCAATGGCCTGGCCGTGGGCGTGGCGGGCTTCTGCGATCGGACAGGCAACTACAACAACGCCCAGCCCTTCCTGGAGGCCGGCCTCTCGCGGCCGGGCTTCGCCATGTGGAGCCGCGGCGACATGCAGACCCTGATTCCCGCCCTGCGGGACCAGGTTGACCTCCTGGTGCTGCAGGTCCACTCGGGCAATGAGTATTCCACCCAACCCAGCGGCAGCCTGGCGCTCTGGCCGGAGGCTATGGGCGAGGATCGCAGCCGTCTGCCGGCCATGGACGGTCCGGCCCTGCAGGCGGAGGAAGGCCTGCCGGTGAATCCGGAGTTGCGCGGTCTCTACGCCCGCGAACTGCTGCCCGACCAGACGGAGCGCGCCCTGCGCCACGAGGCCGTCGACCTGGGGGCGCGGCTGGTCGTCACGCACCATCCGCACATCGTGCAGGGTTTCGAGGCGTATCACGGCGGGCTGATCGCCCACAGCCTGGGCAACCTGGTGATGGACCTGAGCTATCAGGAGACCATGCCCAGTGTTCTGCTGGAAGTGGAGGACGACGGCCAGGCTCTGCAGGAGGCCTGGCTGAAGCCCGTGTTCATCGAGGGCTACAAACCGCGGATCTGCCGCGGGGAGACGGCGGGTCTGCTACTGGACCACTTCGCGCGCATCTCGCGCCCTTTCGACACCTGGGTGCTGCGGCAGCCCGGCGCCGGGCAGGCCTGGATCGCCCTGGACACCACGAGCCTGGTCTTCGCGGAGCAGAGCTACCAGGGCAGCCTGCCGCTGGAATTGCGCAGTGGCTGGTACACCAGTCCGCCCGTCCTGCTGGACGGCGAGGGCGAACTGGCCGGGCTGCTGTCCACGGCCGCCGCGACGGGCCTGCAAATCCGGCTGGGACGCAACCAGTGCTGGTGGGGCAACATGGAGGACGAGGGCGCGGGGATCTGGGACATCAATTCCGCGCAGGAAGGCTTCGTCGGGGACGTGGCCCGGCGCGGCGAGCGCTCGCTGCGGCTGGCGGACGCGGGCACGACGGTTTACACGTACTACACCGTGCGCGCCCCGCTGGACCTGGAGTCGGAGTGGAGCCTGTGCGGCTGGACGCGCAGCCAGAACGCCACCAGCACCAACCTGCAGGCGCGTTACTACGCCACCCGCACCTCGGACCTGCTCTCGGCAGTCAACACGGCCAGCGTGGCGGGAACCCAGGATTGGACGTGGACTTGGCTGGACCTGAACCCGCCCGCGGAGACGAACTTCTATCAGTTCCGGCTGGCCCTGCAGGCGCCGACGGCCGGCGCCACGGCCTGGTTCGACGACGTGACCCTGGTGGAATGGGACAGCTGGCAGGACCTGACCGCCCAGCAGACGCTTCCCGTGCGCACGCCCAACGACCTGCAATGGGTGCAGGTCCGGCTGCCGGCGGCGACGACCACAGTGCCGCTGCAGTGGTCGCGGAAGGTCTGCCAGAATCCGCCGGGTGAGCAGGCGGCCCGCTGAGGGAGGTCAGACCACGCCCTTGAGTCCCAGCAGGCGGCGGATGGCGCCCAACTGGCCCACGTGATACACGGCGTGCTCCAGGACGAACATGGCGCCCTGGGCCGGGTTCTTCATTCCCAACCGGTTCTCCGGCACGGGGGCCAGCCACTCCTCCTGCGTCCGGGCGCGCCAGCGCTGCGCCAGCGCAGCGCGGCCCGTGGCGAAGCGCTCCAGGAGTTCCTCGATGCCGGGCCAGGCGGCGGGATCTTCCGCGCCGGGGGCGCCGACGTCGAAAGCCTTGTCCAATTCCGCGCTGAACACGCACGCCACGCCGGCTTCCTGGTTGAGGCTGAGGGCCAGGTGGGCCAGGATCCAGTGGGCGCTGTGCAGACCGTCCCCCGGGCGGGCGGACCAGTGTTCGGCGCCGAAGTCGCGCGTGACCATGCGCAGGAGCATATCCAGCTTGTCCAGCCCGAACAGCAGGGTTTCGCCGGGGTCGCTCATCCTTCCTCCTCTTGTGGCTCGCGGGCCCAACTTAGTACCTTCGTCCATCGTCAAGATACAGGCGCCGCCGCCTGGGCAGGCGCCCAATACTCTGTCATCAGCGAGCCCCGCGGGGCCTTTCATCATCATGGAACAGTAAGGAGATTCCCATGGCCCGGGTCATGTTGTTCGTGGATGGAACGTGGTTGTACCAGAATATGTCGCGCCTGCTCAACTACACCGAAGACCGCAACTACCAGATCGACTTCCTCAAACTGCCCCACGTTATCCTGGCCGAATTGAAGGAACAGTGTCCGGGCACGCAGTTCGAATTCGTGCGCGGCTACTGCTTTGGGGCCTACCCTGTGAAGGTCGACCCCCAAGACGAATCCCTCTCGCTACGGCAGCGTGATTTCTACATGCGCATGCGCGAAGAATTCTACTTCCACGTGGAAACCTACCCGGTGAACTTCAAGGGGCGGCGCATCCGTCGCAGCGACCGGGACCCCGGCGACCCCTTCCATCCGCGGGAATCCCAAGGCGCCATCAGCCTGGCGGTGTCCGCCGTGCACCATTGTTACACGGATGCCTGCGACATCTTCATTTTTCTCATCGGAGATCGCGACTACAAGCCGGCTATCCGGGCCATCCGCCGGCTGGGGCGCCGCACGGCCATCGTCAGCATCCAAAACGCCTGCACGCCTGAGTTCTCCACCCCGGAAGATCGCACCCAGGTGGCGGACTTCGACACCATCTGGATGGACGAGATGGTGTCCTCCATCCAACTGGTCCGTCAACCGCACATGCTGGAATGCCAAGGCCCGGACCACACGGGCGATCGCATGACCTGGACCAGTTATTATCCGCGCCCGGGCCAGCGCTTCTTCTGCGACGATTGCCGCTCGCGTTTCGAGGAGCAGCGCGAAACCCAGGCCGCCAGCTACGACGACGAGCGTGACCGCGCCGTGGAGGCCGGCGAACTGACCTACGGCCACGTGAAGACGCTGAAACTCGACAAGGGCTTCGGCTTCATCACCTCCGACGCGGGTTACGACTACTTCTTCCACTTCTCCGATCTCTCACAGGGAGTGGAGTACACGGACGATTTGCTGGGCCAGGCGGTGAGCTTCTACATCGTGCGCGAGCCCACCGACGACAAGGCCGGTGCGGCCACGGAGATCCGGCTGGAGGCCTGAGCCGGACAACAGCGAACCCCAGGGCCCGCGGTCATCCGGTCGCGGGCTTTTTACTCCCACCTCCACCTGACAGTTAATTGACACTCGCCACGGAGTCTCGTCCAACCTTGATCCCCCACAAGTGGAGGGGCTTCTGATGCGCAGTTGGTTGTTGGGAATGACTGGACTGGGCCTGTTGTTTGTCGGCGGTTGCTCAGAATCCAGCGATGGCGGAAGCTCCAGCCTGGCCACGTTGCGGGGCAGCGTGACCCTGCACGGGGACTGGCCCGCGGAGGGCAAGATCCAGGTCTCGCTGTTCTCCACCTGGCACCCCGAAATGGCCATCAACATCGCGCCCCAGGGCCCGCCGGATTTTCACACGGATGGCCTCTTCAGCCCTGACAGCACGTTGCAGGTTCACCAGGTGACTTTCGAAATCCCGGACGTCAATCCGGGCAGCTATCCCAGCCTGGTGGTGGGCTGGCGCAATGGCGGGCAACTGGGTGTGGATGAACCCGTGCTGGGCCTCTACGGCGCCAACCTGGCCGACGGGGACTCGCTGCCCGAGGCCGTCACACTGCAAGCCGGGCAGGAACTGGAACTGAATTTCGAGGGCTGGCTGGAACGCATCGCGCCCGCCGTGGAGCTGGATCCCGGCTTGGTGGCGGGGACGGTGGAGTTCGCGGACTCCTGGCCTTCGACCTATGCGCACATCTATATCGTATTCATGAGCTCTTCCGACCCCGCGGCGCCTTCCAATCCCGGCGCCTCGATGCAGGAAGTGAGCGCCGCCAGTCCGGACTTCGAGATTCAGGTGGGTTCGCCCGTCGCGGGCCACCTGGCCGTCTATGGCTTCCCCTACGGCGCCGATCCCTGGGCGGCCTTTTACGGCGGCTACGGCTGGGATTGGGACGCCTCCGAGCCCGATCTGACGCCGCTGGTGCTCCAGGAGGGCGAGAGCGGCCTGGGCGGCCTGGTGCTCACCTGCCGCAACGTCCGGGACTAGGGGTGTCCACGAAAACTGTGACACAGGCGATCCTGCTGTTGTTGATCGCGCGCGGCGCGCTGGGCTGGAATTTGACCGGGCGCGTGGTGGACCAGGACACGGGTCAGGCCCTGGCCGGAGCCAACCTGCGGCTGTTCGAAACGCGGCTGGGCACGGCGGCCGATCTCGATGGTCGCTTCCGGCTGGAGCTGGGCGAGCGGCGCCAGGGCCGGCTGCTGGTCAGCCATGTGGGGTACGAAGAGCAGGAGTTGGCCGTGCTTGCGGGTGGGTCGGATTCGCTGCTGGTGCGGCTGCGCGCCACCTGGCTGGACAGTGAGGAGCTGATCTACAGCACGGATGCCCGGGAGCAGACCACGCGCAACGCCACCACCAAGGTGGATATTGTGTCACGGGCCGTGCTGGACCGCACGCCCTCCCAGGAACTCTCCCGCGTGCTCGAGGTGGTGCCCGGCATCTCCATCAAACGTTCCGATGGCGCCACCACCAATTCCCTGAGCATCCGCGGCAGCTCCAACCTGCTGGGCGGCGGCGTGGGCAACCGCGTGCTGCTCTTGGTGGACGGCAAGCCCGCCATCACCGCCGACACGGGTGGCGCGGACTGGTCGATGGCGCCGCTGGCCATTCTCGAGCGCGTGGAGGTGGCCAAAGGCTCCTACAGCTCGCTCTACGGCTCCACGGCCATGGGCGGCGTGATCAACCTGGTGACCATGCGCGAGTTTCCCAAGCACCGCACGGTGGTCCAGACGGGCTACGGCCTGGGCGAGCTGCCCACGGGTGATGCGCGCTTCCGTGACACACCGGCCACGGAGAACCACCTCTCCATCACGCACACCAACCAGCTGCCCAACCTGGGCTACTACCTGAGCTACACCAAGCGCGAGGCCAACGGCCATCGGCAGAACAGCGACTACCTGCTGCACGCGCTGAGCAACCGCTTCCGCTTCGGCGCGCCCCAGGCCGCCCGGTGCTGGGAAGTCACGCTGGGCTGGTCCAGCCTCAACCGCGGCTTTCCCCACAGCTGGGATAGCCGTCGCCGGCCGCTGCACATCAGCCACCACCATCCGGAGTGGCTGGACGACCGGCAGTTCAAGCAGGCGGCCAGCGCGGACCTCTCCTACCAGAGCACGGGTAGCCGCTCCAGCCTGAAGGCCATGGCCTGGGCCAACCTGGGACTCAGCCGCACGCAGTATCACGACGCCGAGTTGCGGAACACGCGCAGCAACGCGGACAAACAGGGCGCGCGCTTGAGCTGGGACTGGCTGGGCTGGCGCCGGCAGGAATGGATTCTGGGCCTGGACACCCAGACCGACCGAGTGGACGGCCGCCCGGCGGACGTTTTCTACGGCAGCCACCAAACAGCGACCTATGCCGTCTTCGCCCAGAACCAGCTCCGCTTGCCGCTGGCCGTGGACGAGCTGCTGGAGGAACCGCTGCTGACTCTGGGTGCGCGCGCGGACCGGCACCTGGTCTACAACGGGCGCGAGGAATTGCAGCTGTCGCCCAAGGTCGGGATGATTTTCAAGGGCGCCGGAGCGCTCGCCGAGTGGACTCTGCGCGGCAGCGCAGGCACGGCTTTTCGCAATCCAGCCATCGCCGATCTCTTTCTGAAGAGCGTGCCGGGAAACGACTACAGCTTCATCGCGAATCCCAATCTCAAGGCCGAAGAGAGCCGCAGCTGGGAGGGTGGCCTGCTCTGGCGCGGCCGCCGGCTGAGCGTGGATGTCACGCATTTCCACTACCAGTACCGCGACATGATCCACTACCGGGACACGGGGGATGTGTCGGTCTTCGAGATCGTCAACCTGAGCCGGGCGCGTATCCAGGGCTGGGAGATCTCGTCGGAGTGCCGCTGGAACCAACTGGGCGCGACGCTGGGCTACACGTTTGTGGACGCGCTGAATCAGGACACGCACGAACCGCTGCCCTATCAGCCGCGGCATTCCCTCACCGGGAGCGCCAGCTGGACGCCGGGCAAGTGGCGGCTCAGCACCAGCCTGCGCCAGGTCTCGGAGACCGAGCGTGTGCGCTTCTACCTCTCCGACGCGCCGGGGGCCTACACGCTGGTGGGCCTGAAGGCCGCCTACTGCCTGGGCGAGGTGGAAGTGGCGGGCTCGGTGGAGAATCTGGGCGACGTGGCCTACGAGGAGATGGAGCGCTACCGCATGCCCGGCCGCACCTGGCGGCTGGATCTGCTCTTCCAACTGGGCGGGTGAGGCACTTCTCCGGTGGCCTGCCGAGGGCTACTCACAGAGCGCGCGCACCTGGTAGAAGCGACGCGGGGACAGCAGCTCGTCCGGCAGGAGTAGTGGTGGTGATGATGATGCCGTTTCCAGCCGTGGCGAAAGAGCGTCCAGCGTTGCGCCCGACCACACCTGATATCCGGTGCATTCCGGCACCACCTCCCAGTCCAGCCGCACGCCCGTTCCCAGTCGGCGGATGCTCAGACCCGCCGGTGGCGGGCAGGCGACAGCCTCCAAACGGAGCCATCCTGTGTTGCAGTTCTCGGCGTCCGCCGCCATCGCCACCAGGAAGTCGCCGGCGGGAAGGGATGCCTGGAACTGCAGCGACTCACCACAGACAGTGGCTCCGCCCAGCAACAGCTGGAGATCTGCCTCGATTTCCTGGTAGATGAGGAGGGCGCCCTGGTTGAGGCTGCTGTAGGTTGCCTGCAGATGGAGTGGCTCGGCATGGGAAAGACGATACCACACCTGTCCTCCCTGGGCGGTGCGCATGGGGTCGTAGTTTCCCTGCCAGGGCAGCATGAGATGGGAGACGTCAAGCGGGCCGGTCAAACTGCTGTGATAGCCGAACGAGCAGGCTTCATCACTGCTCCAGGGCTGTGTGATGGGCAGTGCCAGTTCCGGTGTGATGTTGTCGGGAAAACAGGGACACCACGTCTCGACCGAGGGAAGCTCCAAGCGCCAGGCGATGGGCTGCCCGGGCGGCGCCTCGTCGTCCGGGAAGATCCCCAGATGGAATAATCCTGACATGGACCACAAGTCCAGCAGGTCGCCGGACGCGAAACTCCACCGGGTTGCCGATCCACGGCAGGCTGGTGGCCGCGCGCAGCACGGTCATCAACTCCTTGTCCGACAGTCCGGGCTTGTTCACGTAGACGGCCTCGCCCGTGTCCACGTCCGTGGCGCTGGTGGTCCAACCGGTGGGTTTGGCGCGGAAGGCGGCGAAATCGAAGGGCACCAGGCGCAAGGGAATGTCCCCGTAGATGAAATCCATCCCGAAGGCCTCGCCCGTGCGCAACAGGCGCGCCCAGCTGAACCAGCGCGTGTCACGCACGAAGCGCGTGTTGACGATGCGGTTGCGCTCCGGCTGCCCGGCCACCCAGTTGACCCCGTTGCAGGCGCCCATGGACGTGCCGATCACGGCCGAAAAGCCCAGGCCCAGGTCGTGCAGGGCGCGCAACACGCCGCTGGTGTAGATGCCGCGCAGGCCGCCGCCTTCCAGGACCAGGCCGCAAGGATGGGGAACGGGAATCTCTTGGGACACCTTGGCTCCAAGGAAAAGGCCCGGATGGATCCGGGCCTTGAGAGCCATCCGGGAGACTCGAACTCCCGACCTGCGCATTACGAATGCGCTGCTCTACCAACTGAGCTAGGATGGCTTGCAAAGCGCACAGTATAGCGTCCAGGCCTTGCCCTGTCAAGTTGGGCGCGTTGTAGGGACACGACGCGTCGTGTCCCTACCCGAAAGCCTAATCTTCCTTGCCGTGGCAGGCTTTGTACTTCTTGCCGCTCCCGCAGGGGCAAGGATCGTTGCGGCCTACCCGCGGCCCCTCGCGCTTGATCGGCTCTTTCTTGGCCCGCGCCGCCTCCAGCTCTTCCCGGGATGTGGTTTTGGGAGCCATGCTGCCGCCGGACTGCAGCAGCCCGGCCTCCTGGTGGTGGGCCTGGGCGCCCTCGTCGCCGCGGCCCTTGAACTCCGTGTCCTCCTGGCGGATCTCCAGGTTGGCCCGCGTGATCATCTGCAGTGCGTCCTCGTAGGTACCCATCAGCATGTCGTGGAACATATCCAGACCCTGCTTCTTGTACTCCACGAGTGGGTTCTTCTGGGCGTAGGCCTGGAAGCCGATGCCGGCCTTCAGCTCGTCCATCTCCGCCAGGTGTGATTTCCAGCGGCGGTCGAAGGCGGTCAGCAGCGCGAAGCGCTCCAGCCGGGGCATCAGTTCCGGCCCCAGCAGCTCACGCTTGCGCGTGTAGGTCTCGCGGCCCAGCAGGCGCAGCTTCTCGCGCAGCGTCTCCACGGCCATGGAGTTCATCTCCTCCTCGGTCAGGACCAGGTTGATGAGCAGGATGCGCAACAGGTCCTGGCGCAGCGCCACCCAGCTCCAGTCCTCCGGCTGCAGCGGCGGATCACAGTGCTTCTCCACCAGCGTGTCCAGCACGTCGTCGATCATCTCTTCCAGCGTGTTGGACTGGTCCTCGCCCAGCAGCACGCTGGTGCGGCGGGCGTAGACCGTGTTGCGCTGGACGTTCATCACGTCGTCGTACTCGATCAGGTGCTTGCGGATGGCGAAGTTCTGCTCCTCCACCCGGCGCTGGGCCTTGCCGATGGAATTGGTGATCATGCTGTGGCTGATCACCTCGCCCTCCTGGATCCCCAGCCGGTCCATCACACCGGCGATGCGCTCCGAGCCGAAGAGGCGCATCAGGTCGTCCTCCAGGCTCAGGAAGAACACGCTGTCGCCCGGGTCGCCCTGGCGGCCCGAGCGGCCGCGCAGCTGCAGGTCGATGCGCCGACTCTCGTGGCGCTCCGTTCCCAGGATGAACAGGCCGCCCGTCTTGATGCCCTGGGCGTCGGTCTGCACCACGCCCTCGCCGAGTTTGATGTCCGTTCCGCGGCCGGCCATGTTGGTGGCGATGGTCACCGCCCCGGGCTGGCCGGCGTTGGCGACGATCTCGGCCTCCATCCTGTGCTGCTTGGCGTTGAGCACGTTGTGCGGGATGCCGGCCTTGCGCAGCTGGTCGGAGAGGATCTCCGAGACCTCCACGCTGATGGTGCCCACCAGCACAGGGCGCTTGGCGGCGTGCAGTTCGCGGATCCGCTCGGTGATGGCCACGTACTTCTCCCGCTTGGTGCGGTAGATGAGGTCGTCGCGGTCGTTGCGGATCACCGCCTGGTTGGTGGGGATCTCCACCACTTCCAGCTTGTAGATGGAGAAGAACTCGTTGGCTTCCGTGGCCGCCGTGCCGGTCATGCCCGCCAGCCGCTCGTACATGCGGAAGAAGTTCTGCAGCGTGATGGAGGCGACGGTCTGCGTCTCACGTTCGATGTTGACGTCTTCCTTGGCCTCCAGGGCCTGGTGCAGGCCGTCGGAGAAGCGGCGCCCGTGCAGGATGCGGCCCGTGAACTCGTCCACGATCTGGACCTTGCCGTCCTGCACCACGTATTCCACGTCCTTTTCATAGAGCGTGAAGGCGCGCAGCAGCTGGCTGATGTTGTGGATACGTTCGCTGCGGTCGCCGTAGACGCGGTTCAGGTCATCCACCAGGCGCAGGCGCTCCTCCTCGCCCAAGGCGGGATCCTCGTCGATCTTCACCAATTCGGTGGAGAGGTCGGGGATGACGAACATCTCCTCGCCGGAGGACGTGTACATGGCCAGCTTGTGGCGGCCCTTCTCCTGCAGGTCGATGGTGTGGCTACGCTCGTCGATGGAGAAGAAGAGTTCGGCGTCCAGCTCATGCAGCCGCTTCTCGCGCAGGTAGTCGTTCTCCACCCGCGTGATCATGCGCTTGATGCCTTCCTCCTTGGCGATATCCATGAACTCGGCGAGCTTGGGCGCGCTGCGCTGGGCCAGCAGCAGGCGGATGCCCGCCTCGTAGCGATCGTTGTCCTTGTCGCTCTTCCACAAGTCCCGGGCTTCGCGGATCAGGCCCTGGGTCATCTGGAACTGGTCGTCCACCAATCGCCGGACGGGCTCCTTCAGCTCGTTGAACTTGTGAGTGGATTTGTCCACCGGGCCCGCGATGATCAGCGGCGTGCGGGCCTCGTCGATGAGCACGCTGTCCACTTCGTCCACGATGGCGAAGTGGTAGTCGCGCTGCACGCGGTCCTCCACGTGCAGGACCATGTTGTCTCGCAGGTAATCGAAACCCATCTCGTTGTTGGTGCCGTAACAGATGTCGCACTGGTACATCTGCTTGCGCAGGTCCGGGTACTGACCGTTGAGCACCACGCCCACGCTCATGCCCAGCCAGCGATAGATCAGGCCCATCCACTCGCTGTCGCGCTGGGCCAGGTAGTCGTTGACGGTGACCAGGTGTGCGCCGCGCCCGGTGAGCGCGTTCAGGTACATGGGCAGGACGGCCACCAGGGTCTTGCCCTCGCCGGTGGCCATTTCCGCGATGCCGCCCCGGTGCAAGGCGATGGCGCCGATGAGCTGGACGTCGTAGGGCACCATGTCCCAGGTCATGGTCTTGCCCATGACGGTGTATTCCACGCCGCGGTTGCGCCGGCAGGCGTCCTTGACCACGGCGTAGGCTTCGTGGAGGATGTCCTCGGTGGACGCGCCGTCCTGCAGCCGCTGGCGCAGTTCGCCGGTCTTGGCTTGCAGCTGCTCGTCCGTCAGGGAGGCCAGCGTGGTGAAGATCTGGTTGATCTTGTCCACGTCCGGCTGGTAGGAGGCCAGGGTGTGGGCCCGCCGGTCGGTCTTGCCTCCGAAGATGCTCTTCAGAAATCCAAACATTTGTTCTCTCGTGCTTGAGGTCCGGGTGGGAAGGTCCCACGACCGGGCGAACCCGGCCTGTTCCGAAACAATGGATGCGTGGGCAACCGGCCAAAGTAGAAGAGGATCAGGTTGATTCCAAGCCGGGTCAGGGTCTTGCTGGCCCGTGGGCGGGCGTGTGTTGGCCCCTTGGCGGGCATTTTCGAACTTGGGGCGCGGCATCCGCGACCACCATCAACCAGGAGGATTCCACATATGAGCCCGCTCGCCCACGGACACGTCTCGTCCTGCGAGGCCATCGAACTTGAAGAGCGCTACGGGGCGCACAACTACCACCCGCTGCCCGTGGTGCTGGCGCGGGGCGAGGGCGTGCACGTCTGGGATCCGGAAGGCCGGCGCTACTTCGACTTCCTGTCCGCCTACAGCGCCGTGAACCAGGGGCATTGCCATCCGCGCATCGTGCAGGCGCTGATCGAGCAGGCCCGCGTGCTGACCCTGACCAGCCGGGCCTTCTTCAACAACGTGCTGGGCGAGTATGAGCGCTATGTCACGGAGGCCTTCGGCTACGAGATGGTCCTGCCCATGAACACGGGCGTGGAGGGCGACGAGACCGCCTGCAAGTTGGCCCGCAAGTGGGGCTACATGAAGAAGGGGATCCCGACGGACCAGGCGAAGATCATCGTCTGCGAGGGCAATTTTCACGGGCGGACCCTGGGCATCATCAGCGCCTCCACGGATCCGGATTGCACCAATGGATTTGGCCCCTTCTTGCCGGGTTTCGTGAAGATCCCCTACAACGATCTGGCGGCGCTGGACGCCGCGGCGGCCGATCCCATGGTCTGCGCTTTCCTGGTGGAACCCATCCAGGGCGAGGCGGGAGTCTTCGTGCCGGACGACGGCTACCTGACCCAGGTTCGCGAGATCTGCACGCGCCACAACGTGCTGTTCATCGCCGACGAAGTGCAGACGGGCATCGCGCGCACCGGGCGCCTGCTCTGCTGCGACCACGAGAACGTGCGCCCGGACGTGCTGATCCTGGGCAAGGCGCTCTCCGGCGGCCTGCTGCCGGTCTCCGCCGTGCTGGCCGACAAGGAAATCATGCTCTGCATCAAGCCCGGCGAGCATGGTTCCACCTTTGGCGGCAACCCGCTGGCCTGCAAGGTGGCCATCGCGGCGCTGGAGGTGGTGAAGGAGGAAAAGCTGGCGGAGAACGCCCAGCGGCTGGGTCATGTCTTCCGCGAGCGCGTGGCCGCCATGGGCCACCCGATGATCGGCACGGTGCGCGGCAAGGGCCTGCTCAACGCCGTGGTGGTGACGCCACAGAATGGCAAGACGGCCTGGGACATCTGCGTGGCGATGAAGGACAACGGCCTGCTGGCCAAGCCCACCCACGAGCACATCATCCGCTTCGCGCCGCCGCTGGTGATCAACGACGCCCAGCTGGACGAATCCCTGGCCATCATCGAGGCCACATTCAGCCAGTTCTGAGCCGCTGCAAGCGACTGCTCAGGGGGCCTCGCGGCCCCCTTTTTCTTGACCAGCGGCGTGCCATCCTTGTCCTGATTCCATTTCTATTTCTTTAGAATTATATAGATCGCATCATTTGGGAGGTGCGATCATGTCACGAACGGCAACCGGCAGCGAGTT
>DYSB01000145.1 GCA_020726405.1 Acetofilamentum sp.
TCCGGGCCGGCTGGGACGATGAAGCCCGCCAAGCGGCCAAGTCCGACAGACTCCTGGCACGCACAATCCCGCTGCAACCCAGTTCATGGGTACACTCCTTTGGCTTGTCATTGTGGCTGTGATCATGAGTCAAGCCCCGTTGAATGGGACTTGATCTGCTGCGACGGCCTCAAGAATGTAAATCCGACCTTCGCATGGGAGTGACCGGTGTCACAGTCAGCCGGTCAGCCCACGATGACGAAGGTCCCCACCTGCACGGTACCCTTCAGCGTGGGGGTCTGGTCCTCCACGGAGAAGTAGTAGAGACCCGGCGCCACTTGCTGGAAGTTGCGGTTGTTCAGGTCCCAGCTCTCGGAGTGCGGGCTGGCCCAGCGCAGGTTGGCGTCTCCCTGCAGGTTGTGGGGCAGGATCTGCACCAGGTCGCCGGCCACCGTGTAGATGCGGATCAGGCACTTCTCGGGCAGATTGAAGAAGTCCAGGCGCCGGTCCTGCTGCGGCAGGTACTGCGGGTCGCCGTCGTCTTGATTCTCCCAGGCCAGGCCAGCGCCGCCGCCGAAGCCGGCCATGTAGCGCGTGGTGTAGTCCTGGTCCAGCCGGTAGGGATTGGGCACCACGCGCACCTGGCGGCCGGCCAGCCCGGAGGGCGCCAGGCGCTGGGCGTTGGCCGTGCGGGCGCTCTCCAGGGGCTCCGTGCCGGTGAAGAAGTCGCCGTAGTCGTAGGAGGTCACGGCGTACCAGCGCGGAAAGAGCGAGCGCACGGGCGCCAGCCGCAGTTCGTAGACCGTGTAGTCCTCGGCCACGTCGTACTGGCTGTTGCCGTTCTCGTCGCTGAAGGGTTCGCCCGCATCGCGCCGGCGGTTGGCGTCCAGATCCTGGAAGGGCTCGCCCTCGTCCCACTGACCGTTGCCGTTGCGGTCGCTGTAAGGCTCCGGGCTGTTCCAGACCAGATCGCCGCTCAGGTCGTCGAAAGGCTCGGTCCAACCATGGGGCCGGCGGATGGGCTCCAGGCCGTTGTTGGGGCCCACGGCCTGGCGGTTCCAGTTCTCTTCCGTGCTGTCGGGCGGCGCTTCGTCAAAACCCCGCGAGTCGGGCAGACTGCGTAACAGACCCTCACGATCGAAATAGGCGTAGTCCACCCGGTCGTACTCGGCCAGCAGCGCGTAGCGCCCTTCGAGGTTCTCGTCGCCCACCCAGATCCGATAGCCCTCGAAGTCCCGCAGGTGGCTGAAGGGATCCACGTAGCGCTCGGCGTTGTCTTTCCAGCGCAGCACCACGGCCTCGTCCTCGGTGGAGGCCAGCACCACGGGCGGCGGTGGCGGGGGCGGCCCCTGGAAGTCGGGAATGCCATCGCCGCGGTCCAGCAGTCCATTGAGGTTGAGGTGCCCGATGAACCAGTCGCAGATGTCGTTTCCGCCCAGGCTGACCCGCCGACGCCCGCCGGCGCCGTCGTTGACCCAGGCGTGGCCGGACTGGCTGAACTTGGGGCCGGCCCAGACGTAGCCCGAGTCCGCCACGAAGTTCTGCAGGCTCCAGAGCAGCTCGTCCTCGCCGGGATCCAGCAGGCCGTTGTTCTCGCTGCCGTCGGCGTCGGGTCCGCGATACCAGCCCAGGAAGTGTCCGAAGTACCAGACCGCCGCGCTGTCCTGGTCCGTCGGCAGGATGGCGTAGAGCCCGTCACTCCCCGCGTCCTCGCCGTACCAGCCGTCGCCCGTGTCCGCCACGCCGTCGCCCTCGTCCAGGTCCTGGGTATCGGGGACGCCGTCCAGGCCGAAGTCGAAGATCGGCGTGTCCACCAGCTCGTTGTCGTAGATGCGCTGGGCCCAGAGCGCGCTGTGCTCCAGCGAGCGGAAGTCGTAGAGCCCGGGATCCAGCGTGCCGTCGGCGGATTGGGGCGCGTTGGGCGAATGGAAATTGAGGCCCGCCACGAGGGCCACGCTGAAGCCGAATTTCTCGCCGGGGTTGAGCCGGTAGACCCAGTTGCCCTGGCCGTCCACGTGGTCATAGACGCCCATCGGTCCCCAGCTGATCAGGTAGCGCGTGTCGTAGCCGTTGGCCACGTCCGCCGCGTCGTAGGACCCCGCCGCCGGATCGCTCCAGGGTTCCGTGCGCAGCAGGCTGCCGTCGCCGGCGTGCCACTCCTGCGGGTGGGCCAGGATCCAGGGCGTGTCGTCCACACTCCACTGGTTGTAGTCGAATTCGCCGTTGGAGAGGATGAAGTACTTCTCGCCGTCGCTGGTGGGCGTGCCGCGCAACAGGCTCCAGTTGCCGCGCGGCGTCCCGCCCCAGCTCTGCCAGGCGGGGCCGAAGTCCTGGGTCGCGCTGAGGCTGGAGGTCCACCAGTTGAAGGATGTGCGCAGTTTGGGATTGGGGCTGCGCAGCACGCGGAAGCCCGTCACATGGGGCGAGGTGAACTGGTTGCCCTGGTCGATGTCGGCGTCGCGGCCGTCGTTGTCGGCGATCCAGGCGGTGTTGACGGCGATCCACTGGCCGCGCGCGCTGTCGTAGGCCTGCTCGATGAAGCCCGCGATGTCGTCCAGGTTCTTCTCCTGGTAGCCGCGCCGGCCCACGTCGCCGTCCACGTAGAGGCCCACGTAGAGATTCTTCAGGTAGCGCGAGGCGACGTTCTCCACTTCGTAGTCGATGATCAGCAGCCGGCTGGCGTACTCGTAACTCCAGGAATAGCTCTTCTGGGTGATCCGCAGGCCCAGCGGGCGGTGGGTCACACCTTCCACCGGCGGGGTGAATTGGTTGTCCACCAGCGTGTCCGTGTAGGCGGCGATGAAGTCCTGCTCGCTCACCGCCAGTTCGCTGCTGACCGGATCGCCCAGGCGGTTGTAGGCCCCTGAGCGCGTGGAGCGCTCGAGGATCGGTGTGTGGTCGTCGGGATAGAACTCGTGGGCCTCGCCGGCCACGTAGCCGTCGGCTCCGGTGCTGACGCGGGCGGTCTCCAATCCGCTGGGCTCGACGATCAGCGCGCCCATCCAGAGCCCCGCGGCGAACAGGTACTGCACGCGGCTGCCGCCGGGCACCTCGCACTGGGGCGCCCAGTCCAACGCCTCGGCGTCCAGGTAGGCATCCTCGTCGTAGTCGTTGAAGTTGCCCAGCCAGCCCCAGTTGTTCACGGTCAGCCAGATGCTGCCGAAGCGGTGGGTGCGGTTGTCCAGCCAGGGCAGCGCGTCGGTGTGCTGCTCCTTGTGGACGGTTCCCTCTTTGATGAGGTAGTCGGCCCGCGCGGGCGCGGCCAGAGCCGCCAGCAGCGCTAGCCACAGGCTGAAGACTGGAAGGAACACGGAGCGTGAGGCCGGCATGGAACCCCCGGTGAGGATGGAGTTGACAGAAAAGTAGGAAGCTGCGTGTCGGAAAGCTCCATGGCGGGAGCCCCGCGACCTTGACGCGCCCCGCGACCTGTCAAATAGCTGACCAGCCTCTTTCCGGCTTGTCCTGGCAGCCCCGGGGTGGAATCTTGCGGGCGCGGGCGGGTCTGTCCCACCCCGGTTGCAGATTGGGGCCGGATCCGCAGCGACTCCCGGCGACGAGCGCCTGGGACAACCCAACCGGAAAGGACTTCCCGATGACGTGGAAGAACCTGCTGCAGGCGGAAATCGAAGACACCTACTGCCGCACTCTCGGACTGCTTGAGCTCGTGGACGACGGCGCCCTGAATTGGAAGCCCGCCAGCGGCGAGAATTGGATGAACACGGGCCAGCTGCTCCACCACCTCACCAACGCCTGCGGTTTCTGTTTCAAGGGTTTCGTGACCGGGGACTGTGGCATGCCGGCGGATTTCGATCCCAGCACGGCCTCCCATGAGGACATGCTGCCACCCGCCGAGCGTCTGCCCGCCGTGGCCAGCGTGGCCGAAGCGCGCAAGCTGGTGGAGGAAGACAAGGCCCTGGCCCTCGCCACACTGGCCAACGCGAGTGAAGCGGACCTCGAGACCCGGCCCGCGCCGGCGCCCTGGGATCCCTCCCAGGTGTTGCTGGGCCAGCGCCTGCTGCAGATGGTCGAGCACCTGAAGCAGCACAAGGGCCAGCTCTTCTACTACCTGAAGTTGCAGGGCCAGCCGGTCAACACGATGCATCTCTGGGTTTAGGATTTGGGCGCGGGCGGTTGGCTCTTTGGTTGACCGCCCGTGCTTTTTTCGCCGTGGTTGTGAGTGGCGCGGGACAGTGGTCTGGGGTACACGAAGACTCGAAGTCTCGAAGATGTTGGAGACGTTGAGGACTTGAGGATTGTTTTGATCTGACGCAGCGTTGGCTGATGTGGAAGCGATGCGGGGGACGTGGTGCGGCTGGATTGCGGCGGGGTTGAATCTGGACCATTGGTCAGGAATGCACGGGCGTGGGCGCTATCTTGGCTTTTGTAAGGTCGACGAACGAAGCAGTGGCGCTTCGCGCGGCCCGCCGCAACCGGAAGGATCCGATGGCGCAGCAGCCCCGGCCCCTGATCTTGCGCGAGGAGATCACCAGCAGCATCATCCACGGCGTGGGCCTGGTGTTCGCCATGGCTGGACTGGGCGTCCTCACGGCCTATGCAAGTACGCACGGCACACGCTGGCACGTCACGGCCTGCAGCATCTATGGCGCCACGCTGATCCTGCTCTTCGGCGCCAGCACGCTCTACCACGCCGTCACCAAACCGCGGGTGCGCGCCGTGCTGCGCGTCATTGACCACAGCGCCATCTACCTGCTCATCGCCGGCACCTACACGCCCTTCACGCTGATCAACCTGCGCGGACCCTGGGGCTGGTCGCTGTTCGGCGTGGTCTGGGGCCTGGCCCTGCTGGGGATCATCTTCCAGACCCGCCTGCTACGAACCCACCTCTGGGCGGGCTTAAGCATCTACCTGTTGATGGGATGGGCCATCCTGGCCGCCGTGATGCCCCTGCTGCGCCACGTGGCGCCCGGCGGGTTGGTCCTGCTGGCAGCGGGCGGGCTGGCGTACACGCTGGGCAGTGTGTTCTACGCCCGGAAGAGCCTGCCTTGGGGGCATCCCATCTGGCACGTATTCGTGCTGGCCGGCGGGATCCTGCACTACTTCGCCATCCTGTTCTACGTCATTCCACTGGCGGGCTGAGCCATGGACGCCACCCTCCTTCACAACTGGTTCGCCCTGCTGGGCGTGGCCGTGTTCGCCGCCTCGGCGGCCCTGGCGGCCGGGCGCAAGCGCTTCGACCTGATCGGCGCCACCTTCCTGGCCGGCGTGACCGCCCTGGGCGGCGGCACCCTGCGCGACCTGCTGCTCGACCTGCACCCGGTCTTTTGGATCCGGCAGCCCCTCTACCTCTGGGCCACTGTGCTGGCCACCGTGGGCAGCCTCTTGGCGGTGCGGTTCACTCGGCCGCCCTGGCGCCTGCTGCTCGTCGCCGACGCGCTGGGTCTGGCCTTCTTCAGCATCGTGGGCGCCCAGGTGGCCGAGTCTGCCGGCCAGTCGGGCATCGTCGTGGTGGTGATGGGCCTCCTGACAGGCGCGGCCGGTGGCCTGTTGCGCGACGTGCTCTCCGGCGACGTGCCCCTGCTCTTCCGCCCCTCGGAGACCCTTTACGCCACCGCCAGCATCGCCGGGGTCTCGCTCTATCTGCTGGTCCAGGGGGCGGGATTCAGCCGCCCCACCGGGGCCTGGCTGGCCATGCTGACCATCCTGGCCCTGCGCCTGACGGCCATCGCCCTGAACCTCCGCCTGCCGGCCCTGGAAGTCCCCGCGCCTGACGAACAGGAGTAGCGTCCGACGAACCGGAGTTCAACACAGAGTCACAGAGGCACAGAGTTTGGATTGGTTTTAGCCTGGGTTGGGCGTGACACGTTCGACTGTCTGCCTGAGCACGAAGACTCGAAGTCTCAAAGATGAGTTGTGTCACGTGAGGTGAAGGCCTTCGGGCCTGAACTAGAAATTGGGTGAAGCGCGCAGCGCGATCCAACTACCAGCGGACCAGGAATCACACGGCTCGGCCGTCTGTCCGACGCCCGCCGTGAGGCGGGCTAGTTACGGCCGCTGAAAAAAGCGCCTCTTTGGCACCTAACCGGCCGTTCCACCTTTCTGGCGCAAGCAGAAAGGTGGAAAACAAGGCGCCCGGCAGTCTCCGCGATGGCAAACAATTGGCGTGGCGCGCCCCCATCCCATCGCGCCCCGGCGCCATCGGGGCTTTGATTGATGAGCTGCAACGCGCCCTTGCCGAGTTGGAGTCCCTCCTGCTGCCCCTGGACGCTGCCGCGCTGGATCGGCCCCGGGCCGACCAGCGTGCGCGGAGCGTGGCCCTGGAACTCTGCCCGCTCTCCAACCTGCGCACCGGGGTGGTGGCCTCCCTGGCGGCGCATCCGGCGTTGGACTGGCTGCGGCGCGGGCTCAAGGTCTCGCTGAACACGGACGCTCCAGCCCTGTTCCACACGTCGCTGGCCGGTGAGTTCGAGGCCCAGCTCGGCCTGGGAGCCACGCGCGCCGAAGTGTTGGAGTTCCTCTGGCGGGCCCTGGAGTCCTGCTGGCTGCCCGCGGACGAGCGCCGGAGGCTGGCGGTGCGCTGCGCGGCGCGCCTGGCTGAACTGGAAGTGCCCGCGTCGACAACTCCGGCGGGGCCGAAAGCTCCGGCCGGATCGGACCTGGCAAGCGCCTGATTCAAGCACGGAGTGCGCATGTCTCCATTGCAACGAGCCTGGAAGATCGCCGGCATCTACGCGGGCTTCGGCGTGCTCTGGATCCTGCTCAGCGACCATCTGCTGGGACTGCTGGCGACGGACCCGGCGAGTTACGCCGCCCTGCAGCCCTGGAAGGGCAGTTTCTATGTGGTCGTCACCGCCTTGTTGGTGGTGACGCTGGCCCGCCGCGCTTTCCAGGAACAGCAGGATTTGCTTCGACGCAGCCAGGAGTCTGAGGACCGTCTGCGCGCCATTTTCGATGGCGTGGGCGACGCCATCTTCCTGCACGATTCGCGGACGGGGCGAATCCTGCAGGCCAACTCCACCGGTGAAGCCCTGTTCGGCTAAACGCCCGCGGAACTGACCACGCTGAGCATGGGCGACCTGAGTTCCAATCTGGGTCTGTGGACGGAATCCGAAGCCCTGGTCCGCATCCTGCAAGCCGCCCAGGGCCAGCCCCAGCTGTTCCAGTGGCAGGCGCGGCGCAAGAACGGCAGCCTGTTCTGGGCAGACGTGAAACTGCGCGGGGCGGACCTGCGCGGCCAGCGCGTGGTGCTGGCCCTGGTCCTCGACATCAGCGAACGCCGCGCGGCGGAGGAAGCCCTGCAAGTCAGCGAGGAGCGCTTCCGGGCCCTGTTCGAGCAGGCGGCCGCGGGCGTGCTGCTCTTCGACTGGACCGAGCACCGCATCGAGCGCGCCAACCAGCGCTTCTGCGAGATCGTGGGCTACTCACGACAGGAGCTGGAGCTGGTCAGTCCGCTGGAAATCCAGCACCCTGAAAGCCAGGAAGCCAACCGAGAGGGAGTGGTGGCCCTGCTCAAGGGCGAGCGGCGCGAGCATCGGCTTGAGCAGCGCCTGCGCCGCCAGGGCGGTGGCCTGGTCTGGGTGGACTTGACAGTCTCGGCGTTGCCCGAGCCCAACGGACCGCCCCGCCGCTTCGTGGTCGTCGTGCAG
>DYSB01000146.1 GCA_020726405.1 Acetofilamentum sp.
GTCAGCAGCAGGTGTTCATCGCTCCAGACCCTCCAATTCGTCCCGCGTGCGGTAGATCGCGGCCATCAGCTCGCCGGCCAGGGCCACCAACTCGTCACGGTGCTCCTCGTCCACGGGCCGCTCCGGCAGCCAGATGGGCGCGCCACGCCGCACGCGCACGCGCGGCCGCCCCCAGCGGGCGCGGGCGCGCGGCCGCCCCCAGCGGGGCAGGCGAGCGTCGGGGGGCAAGACCCGGAGGGCGCCGGCAATGGCGAAGGGCACCACGGGACAGCCTCCCTCCAGGGCCAGACGCACGAATCCGGTGTGCACTCGTGCCTGACTCTCGCCGTGGCGGCGGGTGCCTTCAGGGGCCAGCACGAAGGGCTGGCCGGCGCGCACGCGGCCCAGGGCTTCGCGGAAGGCCGCCTCGTCTTGCTGGCCGCGCCGGACGAAGACCGCGCCGCAGGCACGCAGCCAGCGACCCAGCAGGGGACGGTGTCCCAGCTCCGCCTTGGCCCAGAAGCCCACGGGCCCGTCCATGGCCCAGGCCAGCGCGGGCACGTCCGCCACCGAGGCGTGGTTGAAGATCCCGATCCAGGCGCCCTCGGGCAGGGGCGCCAGGGCCTCTACCTCAAAGCGGCCGTAGGGCACGGCGATCAACCGCACGGCCCAGCGGCTGATGGTCGCGACCCAGACCTGCGGCCCGGAGAGCGGCCGCGCTCCACCAGACAGCTCCGCGCCTTTCAGCGGTCAGCCAGGGGAATCCGCACGCCCGTCCGGCGGGCGCAGTCCAGGGCCGCGGGATAGCCGGCATCCGAATGACGTAGCACGCCCATCAACGGATCATTGGTCAGCACACGCTCCAGACGGGCCGCGGCGGCGGGCGTGCCGTCCGCCACCACCACTTGGCCGGCGTGCAGGCTGTAGCCCATCCCCACGCCGCCGCCGTGGTGGAAGCTCACCCAGCTGGCACCGGAGGCCGTGGCCAGCATCAGATTGAGCAGGGGCCAGTCGGCCACGGCGTCGCTGCCGTCGCGCATGGCCTCGGTCTCGCGGTTGGGGCTGGCCACGCTGCCGCAGTCCAAATGATCGCGGCCGATGACGATGGGCGCCTTGAGCCGCCCTTCGGCCACGGCGCGGTTGAAGGCCAGGCCCGCCAGGTGGCGCTCGCCGTAGCCCAGCCAGCAGATGCGCGCGGGCAGTCCTTGGAAGGGGATCATCTCCCCGGCCTTGCGGATCCAGTTGGCCAGGGGCGCGTTGTCCGGGAAGAGCTCCAGGATGATCCGGTCGGTCTCGGCGATGTCCGCCGGATCACCGGAGAGGGCCGCCCAGCGGAAGGGGCCCTTGCCCTGGCAGAAGAGCGGGCGCACGTAGGCCGGCACAAAGCCCGGGTAGAGCCAGTGGCCGTCGGCGCCGCGGATCTCCTCCGGGCGCAGGAAGCCGCCATCCAGGGCCTTGGCGCGCAGGTTGTTGCCATAGTCGAAGGTGACGGCCCCGCGCTGCTGCAGGGCGCGCATGGCCCGCACGTGGTCGGCCATGGTGCGGAAACTGGCCGCGCAGTAGGCGGCGGGATCCGCCATGCGTAGGCACAGCGCCTCCTCGAAGGGCAGGCCGTCGGGCACGTATCCGTTGAGTTCGTCGTGCGCGCTGGTCTGGTCGGTCAGCAGGTCCGGTGTCACACCGCGCTCCAGCAGTCGCTGCAGCAGGGTGACGATGTTGCCGCACCAGCCGATGCTCAGCGCCTGGCTCGCAGTCCGGGCCGCCAGCGCGCGGTCGATGGCCGCGTCCAGGTCCACGATCACTTCATCCAGGTAGCGCGGTCGCCGGCTGGCCGCACGCCGGGCCAGCCGGGCGGGGTCCACCTCCGCGCCCAGATAGACGCCGCCGGCCATCACGGCGGCCAGGGGCTGGGCCCCGCTCATCCCGCCCAGCCCGCCGGAGACGGTGAGTGTGCCGGCCAGGTCGTCTTTCCCCAAGTCCTGGCGGGCGGCGGCCACAAGGGTCTCGTAGGTGCCCTGGAGGATACCCTGGGTGCCGATGTAGATCCACGAGCCGGCGGTCATCTGGCCATACATCATCAGGCCCGCCGCCTCCAGTTCGTGGAAGTGCTCCCAGGTGGCCCAGCGCGGCACCAGGTTGGAGTTGGCGATCATCACGCGCGGGGCGTCGGCATGGGTGCGTGCGATGCCCACCGGCTTGCCGCTCTGCACCAGCAGAGTCTCGTCGGCCTCCAGCTCGCGCAGGGCGGCCAGGATGGCCTCCAGGCACTCGGGGTTTCGCGCGGCCTTGCCCGTGCCGCCGTAGACGATGAGGTGCTCGGGGTCCTCCGCCACCTCGGGATCCAGGTTGTTCAGCAGCATGCGATAGGCGGCTTCCTGCAGCCAGCCCTTGCAGGTGAGGTCGGTGCCGCGCGGTGCGCGACGGACGATGGGGTTCGACATGCGGTCCTCGTGATCCAGCGTGATGGGTTCGAACGCGGAAAAAGGTAGGAAAGAACGGGTCCGCGCCAAGCTCGGGACCAGTAGCGGCGGCCCCGGGGGACCGCCGCTGTGCGTGAAGTTGTCGTGAATCGGCGGGCTACTTCACCAGCATGATTTTCTGCTGGTCGGCCGGGCGACCGTCCAATTGCAGGCTCAGCAGGTAGAGGCCGCTGGGCAGCCCGGCACCCTGGAAGAGGCGACTGTGCGAACCCGCGGCCAGGCGGCCGTCCTGCAGCACTGCCACTTCCTGGCCCAGCACGTTGCAGGCGCTCAGGCGCACGTCGGCCGGCTGCAACAGCTCGAAACCCACGCGCGTGACCGGGTTGAAGGGATTGGGCCAGGCCGGGGTCAGGTGCGAGCGCAAGGGCCGCAGGGCCGCCCCGCCCGCCACATCCGTGCCGTGCAGATACTGGTCCACCAGCACCTGCAGCACTTCGCCCGTGTTCAGCGAGGAGCCGGCGCCGCCGGCGGACTCCAACGCGAAGGCCAGGTAGACCACCCGGTTGGCATCGTAGCCATTGTGCACGCCCACGGAGAACACGTTGGCGTTGTCCAGGAAAATCGTCTGGCCGTCACCGGCAGGGGTGATCTCGGTGATGGGAACCGACTGGTTGTTGGCGCCGCCCGAACCCTGGAGGATCAGGCTCATGCCGGCCGTGATCGTCTCGGCCACGCCTTTGGCGCCGCGCGTGTTGTTGGAGGATGTGCCGTCGGTGGCCTCCAGGAGCTGGCTGAAGAAGGGCGTGCCGTTCAGCTCCTCGTCGGCGAATTGGCTGACGAAGATCAGATCGTGCCCGGCGGCCACATAGTCCGCGAACAGGGCCTGTTCGCTGGAATCCGCCGTGGCCAGGTTCTGGCCCGAGGCGTAGAGGATCCACTCGTAGCACGCAGGATCCAGGTTCATGCCCGTCAGTTCCGGGAAGCTGGCAGTGGAGGAGCGGTACCAGTCGAGGATCCAGCCCAACTGCCGGAAAGCGGCCTTGTAGTACGTGACCAGGTTGCTCTCCCCTGCGCTGTCGTCATAGAGCAGGATGGTGGGCAGGCCCAGCATGGCCGAAGCGGCGGCGGACTGCTCCGGGGCATTGGCCGCCGTGAGGCTCAGTGTCAGGTCGATGTAGTGCGGGTTGCCGTCCAGGATGCGCAGCAGCACGGGGTGCAGGTCGCCGTCCAGGGTGCCGTCCGGGGCCAGCGCAGGCAGGCCCAGTGTGGGAGTGAGGACCTCCACGGCGGCGTCGGCGCAACTCAGGGCAACGCTTAGGTCCTGGCTGGGATTGATGCCCGTGTTGGTGACCGCGTAGCCCACCCGCAGCGTGTCGCCGGCCAGGTAATGGCCATCGCCGTCCAGGTCCACCACGTGCACGTCGCTTAGCCCCAGCGTGGTCTCACGCAGATTGAGCAGGCCCTTGCGGGCGTTGATCCGGCCTGAGCCCAGCAGGCCCGCGTAGTCCGCGTTGCAACCCAGTCCGTAGATGTCGTCCACAGTGCCCAGCAGGCGCTCGCGCACTTCCACATTGGTCAACTCGGGGTTCATCCACCAAATCAGCGCCGCGCAGCTGGCCGCGTTGGGACAGGCCATCGAAGTGCCATAGAGACTGGAGTAGGTATTGTTGAAGTAGGTGGAGTAGATGTTGGAGCCCGGAGCGCTCACATCGATCCATTCGCCGTAGTTGGAGTAGTCCGCCTTGCAGTCGTTGGACTCCGTGGCAGCCACACTCACCATGCCCGCGGAGCGGTCCAACGCGTCCTGTTCGGTGACGTCTTCATTGCCCGCGGCGTGGAAACAAAGCAGGCCGGCGTTGTAGGCCGCCGTGGCCGCGGTGCGGATGCTGCCCGAACCGCCGAAACTCATGCTGATGATCTTCGCCCCGTTGGCCATGGCGTAATAGATGGCCTGGGAAGCGGCAAGCTGCAGCACATAACCGTTGCCGTCCGCGGCGTGGTAGCCGGCCCGCAGGCACATGATGCGCGCGTCCCAGGCGATGGAGGCTCCACCCGTCCCGTTGTTGGTCTGGGCCGCGGCGATGCCGGAGCAGTGGGTGCCGTGTCCGTCGAAGTCCATCGGGTTGTTGTCCGCGTCGTCGCTGTCCTCGCCATTGGCGCCGTCAGCCCCGTCCACGAAATCCCAGCCGTAGAAGTCGTCCACGAAGCCATTGCCGCCATCGTCCGTGACGTTGATGTCATCCGGGTCGCCCGGCGTGGCGCCAGCGGACATGACGCCGTCGCTGTCCAAGTCCTCGGCCGGGTTGACCCAGATGCGGTTGATCAGGTCCGGATGGTTCCAATCCACACCGGAGTCGATGATCGCGATGATCATGTCCGGGTTGCTGGGAGTGGTGGGAATCAGGTCCCAGGCCTCGTAGGCGTCCACGCGGCTAAGCGTGTACTGCTGGTTGATGCTCGGGTCATTGGGTGTCCGGTAGAGGGGCATGAGGTAGTCGGGTTCGGCGTATTCCACCAACCCGCTGGCCTCGAAGGCCGCGGCCAGCTCCTCCATGTCCTGCCCCGTGTCAAAACTCAGCACGTAGTTGAGCGAGAGGTCCGGCGTGGTGGCCATCTGCAATTGGGGATAGAGAGGCCGCACGCCCAGGGCCGGCTGCCTGGCCAGCAGATCGTCGAACTCCGTGCCCAGGCTGATGCCGCCAGCGCGTTCCGTGATGTCCGGATGATCGAGGAAGCGAACAGACAGGCGGCCCGGGACGTAGGAGTGACCCGGCGAGGCCCACAGGCCCGGGGCGGCCGTCAGGCCGGCCATCAACAGCATGGTGAGACGCAAGAGGAACCCTCCCCTTTGATATGTTTGGCTTGCGCGTTGAAACAGGTTCCGGAATTCGCCGACCCGGCGCTACGCCAATCTGGCGCTACGCCGATCTGGCGCAGGGTCCAGCTTCATTCTGCAATATCGTGCAAATCTCATGCCTTGTGAACCGATCTGCCCGCCCGCGGACCGGAAAGTCAATCTGGTTGAGTGACATGTCCTTCTCTCCTTCCACATTCGCAGCCGACGACAGATTCATCTGGAAATCCAGACAAGCGTGTGGAATCGCGCGCCCATGACGACGGAAACCCGGCAGCGTTGGATCGCCGCGCTGCTCATCCTGGTGGCCGTTCTGCTGCGCGTGGACTGGCACCTGGCCTTCCGCGAACTTCCACTCTATTTCTCCCCTGCCATTGATGAAGCCCTGCACTGGGACTGGGCCCAAAGCCTGGCCGCCGGCGACGGCTCGCCCGAGCGGCCCTACTTCCGTGCGCCGCTCTATCCGTGGTGGCTGGGCCTGTTGCAGCGCGGGGAGCTCGGGCTGGCCGGCCTGCGTTGGGCCGGCACCCTGCTTGGGCTGGGCAGCCTGCTGCTGATGGCCTGGATGGGCGCCCGCTGGCTGGGGCGTGGTGCCGCGCTCTGGCTGCTGGCGCTGGGTGGACTAAGCGGCGCCTGGATCTACTACGAGCCGCAGCTGCTGCTCGAGCACCAGGTGCTCTTCCTGCTGCTGACCGCCACCCTGGCCTGGCTCTGGCTGCAGGAGCGGCCTCCCGGCGTCGCCGACGCGGGCCTGGGGCTGTCCCTGGCGCTGGCCGCCCTGACCCGGCCCAATGCGCTACTGCTGGCGCCCCTGGCGGTGTTCCTGCTCTGGCGGATGGCCGAGCCCGCGGGGCGGCGTGTGCGCCGGCTGGCCTGGTGGTGTGCGGGCTGGTTGCCGCCGCTGATTCTGGTGGCCGTGCTCAACGGCTGGCCCGGTTCCGGCGTGCTGGTGGCCAGTCAAGGCGGGGTCAATCTTTGGATCGGCAACAATCCCCAGGCGGACGGACGCAGCGCCGTACTGCCGGGAACGGGTCATGCCTGGGAGCGTGCCGACGCCCGCGCACGGGCCGAGCGCCTGGCCGGCCGGACCCTCACAGCTGGCGAGGAGGATCGCCTCTTCCAGCGCGAGGCCCGGCGCTGGATGCTGGAGCAGCCCGCCGCCGCCGCCCGCCTGACTCTGCGCAAACTGGGCTGGCTGCTGGGGCCGGTGGAGCTGGGCAACAACACCAGTCCGCCCGTGTTGGCTGCACGCCGGAGCTGGTTGGCCGGGCTGCTGGCGCTCTCCTGGTGGAGCCTGGCGCTGCCTGGCCTGCTGGGCCTGGCCCTGGGCCTGCCCCGCAACCCAGCCCTGCGCCACTGGCTGCTGGGCGCCCTGCTGCTTTACGCCGGCAGTTTCCTGCCCTTCTTCATCGCAGGTCGTTTTCGCCTGCCCCTGCTGCCGCTGCTGGCTTTTCCGGCGGCCGAGCTGCTGGTCTGCCTGGGGCACTGGCTGAGTCGGAACTCCGCTGCGCCACACTGGCGGCCCGGCCGCGCTCGGCTGGCGCTGGCCGGCCTGGCGCTGCTGGCCCTGGGCGCCGCCGCCGTGTTCGAGGCTCGAGCGATGGACGCCAACCAGACCCGCTCCCAGGCGGGCTGGCAGCACTTCCAGCTGGGCAACGCCTGGCTGCGGCTGGGTGCCAAGGATTCGGCCCGGGTCGCCTATGAGCGGGCGCTGGCAGCCTGGCCCGCCCTGCCCGAAGTGCGCCTGAACCTGGGCTTGCTGGCGCGTGCGCAGCGGCCCGCCCGGGCGGAGAGCCTGTTTCGGGCGGAGCTTTCGCTGGACCCGCGCAGCGCCAAGGCCTGGAATAACCTGGGCACCCTGCACCAGGGGCTGGGGAATCTGTCCGGCGCGCGCGAGTGCTACCAGGAAGCGCTGCGTCTGCGGCCGGGCCTGCAGGACGCAGCCTGGAACCTGGGGTTGGTGGAATGCCAACTGGGGTTGGCGGCCGCGGCGCGGGGGCAGCGGGCTGCGGCGGAGCAGGCCTGGCGCGCGGCGTGGGCCACGCCGTATCGGGGCCGGGGACTGAGCCAGTTGCGGCAGGCCCTGGACGAGCCGCCCGGGCTGCACTGAGTCCGGTCGCCAGCTAAGCATGACTGGAATGGAGGATGACGGGGGATCCCCGGGGAAGTCTGACCGTGGCGCTGGACAATGACTTCCGAATGGGGTCAGATTGTGGGGATTGGGCGGGAACCTGAATGGGCGAAATTTCTGTTCAGCCGCCGCTCCCCAACGCCTTTGGGCGGGTGGGGGGTGG
>DYSB01000147.1 GCA_020726405.1 Acetofilamentum sp.
CTGCGGAAGCCATCGTCCAGGCCTTCGAGGCCGCCGCCGGCCCCGCCACGCGCGTCCTGTTCTTCAGCCACATCTCCTCGCCCACAGCCCTGCGCCTGCCGGCGGAGGAGCTGGTGGCCCTGGCCCGTCGGTGCGGCTGGACCAGCCTGGTGGACGGCGCCCACGCCCCGGGCCAGCTGCCGCTCTCCATCCGCGCCCTGGACGCCGACGTCTACGCGGGCAATTGCCACAAGTGGCTGCTGGCTCCCAAGGGCTGCGGCTTCCTGCAGGTGCCGGCCCGCCAGCAGGCCTGGGTGGAACCGCTGGTCACGAGTTGGGGCAACCAGAACCGGCCGGAGGCCGAGCGCCGCAGCGCCTATCTGGACGAGCTGGAGTGGGCGGGAACCACGGATCCCTGTGCCTGGCTGGCCCTGCCCGCGGCGCTGGAGTTCCGTCGCCGCTGGGACTGGGACGAGCGGGCCGCCCGGTGCCGCGAGCGGCTTCAGGAGTGGGGTGACCAGCTCTGCGCGCGGCTGGGACTGGAGCGTGTCACAGTGCGCGACCCGAGTTTGCAGATGCTGGCCCTGGGTCTGCCGCCGCTGGACGCCGCCGCCCTGCACGGCGCGCTGTTCGAGCGTTTTGGCGTAGAGGTGCCGGTCCACGAGTTCCGGGGCCAGCCGTTGCTGCGCGTCTCGCTGCAGGCCTACAACCGCGAGGCGGACCTGATGCGCCTGGAGCAGGCGCTGGAAGCCTTGCTGCCGCGCTGAGCGCTGTGGCGGCTTGGACACACGGGGGAATGGAGTGGAACATGGCCAGTGTTTACATAATAAAGGTCAGGTGCTTCACCTGACCATCAATGGAGGTCTGACATGGGACGCGGACACTGGACGGCCGGACTGTTGGCCCTGCTGGTCATGAAGGCTGGCGCACTGGAACCTGTGGAGGACACCCGCCGGCCGGATCCGCGCTGGGGCCGCCAGGTGATCTACGAGGTCAACGTGCGGCAGTTCTCGGCGGAGGGGACCCTGGACGCCTTCCGCGAGCATGTGCCACGACTGCGCGAGCTGGGCGTCGACATCCTCTGGCTGATGCCGATTTTCCCCGTGGGCGTGGAGAATCGCAAAGGCGGCTTGGGCAGCCCTTATTCGGTGCGCGACTACCGGGCCGTCAACCCCGAGCTGGGCAGCTTGGAGGATCTGCGTGAGCTGACGCGGGAAGCCCACGCCCTGGGCATGAGCGTGATTCTCGACTGGGTGGCCAACCACTGCGCCTGGGACAATCCGCTGCTGACCCAGCAGCCGGAGTGGCTGACCCGCGGGGCGGACGGCCGCCCGCAGCCGCCCGTGGCCGACTGGAGCGACGTGGTGGACCTGGATTTCAGCCAGCGCGGGCTGCGCGACTACCAGATCCAGTCCATGGCCTATTGGCTGCGGATGGCGGACGTGGACGGCTTCCGCTGCGATGTGGCGGGCATGGTGCCGACGGACTTCTGGCAGGAAGTCCGGCCGGCCCTGGAGGCGGTCAAGCCCGTTTTCATGCTGGCCGAGTGGGAGGACCCGGTCCTGGCCGGCCCCTTCGACATGAGCTATTCCTGGGACCTGCACCGCGCCGGCAACGCCTTCATGAAGGGCACGCTGGGCGTGGACCAGCTGGATTCCCTCTTGCGCGCCGAAGAGGGCCGCTGGCCGGCCGGGCACATCCGCATGCGCTTCACCACCAACCACGATGAGAACAGCTGGAATGGCACCGAGGACGAGCGGCTGGGGCCGGCGGCGGACGTCTTCGGCGTGCTGGCCACCACGCTGCCAGGCATGCCCCTGCTCTACAACGGGCAGGAAGCCGGGCTGGCCCACCGCCTGAGTTTCTTCGAGAAGGACGAGATCGTCTGGCAGGCCCATCCGCGCCAGGCGCTCTACGCCAGCCTGAACCGCCTCAAGCACCTGAGTCCGGCCCTCTGGGAGACGGACGTGAACGCGGCCAGCTATCGGCGCCTGGCCGCGGGTTCCGCACCGGGGGCGGAGAAGGTCTGGGCCTTCCTGCGCGGCTCCAGCCAGGAGGACCTGCTCTGCGTGGTCAACCTGGGCGATCAACCAATCAACGTGGAGTTGGCGGATCCCGCGCTGACGGGCGCTTGGCGCGTCTGGGAAGACGGCGCGCTTGAACACGCCGCGGGTACGCTGCAGCTGGAGCTGCCCGCCTGGGGCTGGCGCGTGCTGCGTCATCCCCGGTGAGGTCGGTCCCGCCATCCGGACCCAGGCCTGAAACCCGCGCCCGCATGATTCACTGGCTGTCGCCGCCTGTTACAGGCTGCGATCCGGCTTGGGCGTTGCCGGGCTGCTGGGCGGCAGCACGGGCAGCAGGATCCGCGGCTGGACGCCGGTCAGGCTCTTGAGGAAGGCCACGATCTTCGTCGCCTCCGCGTCCGAGACGGGGATGCCCAGCTGCAGGTCGGCCATCATCAGCACGGCCTCCTTCAGGTCCCAGACGCTGCCGTCGTGGAAGTAGGGATAGGTCAGTTCGATGTTGCGCAGCACGGGCACCTTGAACACGTACTTGTCCGCCTCCTGCTGGGTCACGTTGAAGCGGCCCAGGGTCTTGACGTCGCGGTAGGGTTTCTTCAGGCCCATCTTCTGATACATGGCGCCCCCCACGGCGATGCCGTTGTGGCAGGTCGCGCAGCCTTTGTCCTTGAACAGCTGGTAGCCGGCCAGCTCCGTGGAGTCCAGCGCCGCGTCATCCCCGTAGAGCCAGCGGTCGAACTTGGAGTCCGGCGTGATCAGGGTCTCCTCGAAGGCGGCGATGGCGTCCTGGACGCCCTCCATGCTCACCGGGCCGCCGTAGACCTGCTGGAAGCGCTCCACGTAGCCCGGGATGGTGGTGAGCGTGCCGATGGCGGCCTCATGCGTGAAGGCCATCTCGCCGGGATTGGCCACCGGGCCGCCCGCCTGCTCCTTCAGGTCCTTGGCGCGTCCGTCCCAGAATTGGGCCAGGTTGTACTTGGAATTGAGCACGGTGGGGCTGTTGATCGGGCCCAGCTGCCAGCCGTGCCCGATGGAGTTCGGCATGTTGTCCGCCCCGCCGCTGGACAGGTTGTGGCAGGAATTGCAGGACAGGAAACCGCTCTTGGACAGGCGCGGGTCGAAGAAGAGCAGGGCGCCCAGTTCCACCTTGGCCGAATCCGCCACGGGAATGACGCGCGGCAGCGGGGCCAGGGGTTCGCCGGCCCGGACCACGGAATCCGCCGGAGCGGCGGTGGAGTCCACGGGTGGCTCCGCGGGCTTGCAGCCCCAGGCCGTCAACAGGGCCAGCAGGGCCACGGGGATCCATTGTCTCTTCATGGGTTCCTCCATCAAGCTGTGGAAGATCCGCGGCGGTCGCGACGCCGATGCGGACCTCGAAATGGTCAATCCCCGCGCAGCAGGTCGGGCAACTCGCGCGTGGCCGCGGCCAGGCCTGGGGACTCCGCCCGGGGTTCGGCGCGTTCGAAGTGGGGGGCTGGGATGGGGTGTGGCGCCTCCAGCGCCTGGAAATGCGGGCCGGACAACCACTGCGTGTCGAAGCCTTCCTCCGCCAGCTCCAAGTTGAGCTGCCCCAGGCGTTCGGTGCCGCGCTCGCAGTGTCCGGCATCCAGCTCGCCGATCCAGTACTGCCGACCCTCGCGCACGGCGGCCTCCGCCGTGGACAGGCTGCCGCCGTAGGGATCCAGCACGATTTCCCCGCGCTTGGAGGAGGCCTGGATCATCCGCTGCAGGATGGGCAACGGCTTGGACGTGCCGTGCTGGTAGCGCTGGTTGGCCACCTTGGAGAAAAAGCTGATGCTGCCCTGCTTGCCCTCGAAGAAGACGTTGGAGGGCCGCTTGTCGGAGAGCAACGGCCGCGTGCGGCCTTTGCTGGCGTAGATCACCAGCTCGTGCTGGGGCGCGTAGTTGCCCTGCAGGTCGCCGGAGCCGTGGTTGTTCTTGACCCAGATCAGGCAGTTCTTGTACTTCAAGCGCTGGGCGGCCTGGCGCGGGCTCAGGTCCCGCGAACGCTCCTGGATGGCCTCGAAGATCGCCGGAAAACTCAGGTGGTCGCACCAGCAGTAGAAGTGGCAGCCCGGTTTGAGCACGCGCTCCGATTCCCGGATGAAGCGCGCCAGATCGAAGGTCGAGGCCGAGATGGCTGTCACCTTCTCGTGGGCCACGGGCCGGTTGGACTGGTAGTCCTTGTAGGGCGGATCCGTCAGCAACAGGTCCACACTGTTGTCGGGCAAGAGGGCGAACAGGTCGGCGCAGTCCCCCTGGAAGACCGTGTTGGGGCGTGGAGGTGCAAGCGGGGCGGAGGACGGGCGTGAAGTCATGGTCCGGGCCTGTTCCTTGTTGTGACACGGTCAAGATAGAACCTGGGCGAGAGCGGGACAAGGGAGGCCCTCGGCAGTCGGTTGGCGGGCCCGTCGCCGGCCGGACAAACCAGCAGCCTGCCCGGCTTGACCCAAGCCAGGCAGACTGCTTGCGCCGTCCTTGCTTTCGGAAGGGCACATTTCGACTTTAGGCCCAACACAAGTCTCCATGAACCGGGGGTCGCCATGCGCCATTTGCTGCTGCTGACGGGCTTGCTTTTCATTCTGTCCTGCGGGGAAAGCAAACCGCCGGCGACCGAGTTGCTGAGCAAAGGGGAGCTGTATTACAAGGATCGCAAGCTGGTGGAGGCCCTGGACCAGTTCAAACAGTTCGTGGAATACTACCCCGATTCCAGCCAGGCGGCGCGCTGCTCGTTCATGATCGGCTTCATCTACGCCAACGATTTCCAGGATACCCTGCGCGCGCGGCAGGCCTACCAGTCCTTCCTGGATGCCTTCCCCGCGGCGGATGCCGGCCTGCGCATGTCGGCCGAGTGGGAGCTGGAGCACCTGGGCCAGAACATCAGCGAGCTCGAGTTCCTGAACCCGCCCGCCCAGCCGGACAAGCCGGCCCAGCCCGAGCAGCTCGAGGGTGTCCAGCCCTGACCCGGCGACTAAACCGATCCTTCGTTCAAATGGCGGGAACCTCGGCGGTTCCCGCCCCGTTTGAGGCGCCATTCGTCCGGTCCGGCCGGTCGCCCAGGGGCGGCTGCGGTGCCGGTGGCGAACCGTGATCCCAACTAGAATCCAAGATGGAGTCGGCAGCCATGCAAGTGGATGCGCTGGAAGTGACGCGCCGCGTGGAAGCGGCCTCGGCCTTTCTGGAAGGCCTGGAGCGCGAGGTGCGCAAGGTCCTGGTGGGGCAGCGGGACATGCTGGAGAAACTGCTGATCGGTCTCTTGGCCGACGGCCACATCCTGCTGGAAGGTGTGCCCGGTCTGGCCAAAACCACGGCCGTCTCCGTGCTGGCCCGGGCCATCGACACGGAGTTCAAGCGCATCCAGTTCACGCCGGACCTGCTGCCCGCCGACCTGCTGGGAACCCAGGTCTACCACCAGGCCACGGGTCTGTTCAGTACGCGCAAGGGCCCGCTGTTCTCGCACCTGATCCTGGCCGACGAGATCAACCGCAGCCCGGCCAAGGTCCAGAGCGCCCTGCTGGAGGCCATGCAGGAGCGCCAGGTGACCATCGGCGGGGAGACCCACCCGCTGCCTGCGCCCTTCCTGGTGCTGGCCACCCAGAATCCGCTGGAGCAGGAGGGCACTTACCAGCTGGCCGAGGCCCAGGCGGACCGTTTCATGCTCAAGGTCAAGGTGGACTACCCCGACCGGGAGGAGGAGCGCGAGATCCTGCGCCGGGTGAGCGGCGTGGAGCCCGAGCCCGTGAATCCCGTCTGCCGGGTGGAGGACATTCTGGCCGCCCGGGCCGTGACGCGCGACATCCTGCTGGAGAAGCCGGTTGAGGACTACATCCTCAACCTGGTCTTCGCCACGCGCTATCCCGAGGCCCACGGCCTGCGCGATCTAAAGCCCCTGATCCAGGTGGGAGCCAGCCCGCGGGCCAGCATTTTCCTGGCCCGGGCGGCACGGGCCCAGGCCTTCCTGCGCCGGCGCGGCTTCGTCACGCCGGACGATGTGAAGCGCGTGGCCCGGGACGTGCTGCGGCACCGGCTGGGCCTCTCCTACGAGGCCGAGGCCGAGGGCATCAGCGCCGACGAGCTGATCGGCCGGCTGCTGGACCGGATCGAAGTGGCCTGATCCCATGCTGACGAGCGAACTGCTGGAGCGCATCCGGCGCCTGGAGATCCGCACCCGCCGCCGCGTGCAGACGCTACTGGCCGGCGAATACCACAGCGCCTTCAAGGGCCAGGGGATGGACTTCGCCGAAGTGCGCGAGTACGTGCCCGGCGACGAGGTGCGTTCGCTGGATTGGAACGTCAGCGCCCGGATGGACGCGCCCTTCGTCAAGGTCTTCCAGGAAGAGCGTGAACTGAACGTCCTGCTGGCCGTGGACGTCTCCGCCTCCGGGCGCTTCGGCTCCGCCGGCAAATGCAAACGCGATTGGATGGCTGAACTGGGCGCCGTGCTGGCCTTTTCCGCCATCCGCAACCGGGACAAAGTGGGTCTGCTGCTGTTCAGCGACCGCGTGGAACGCCACGTGCCGCCCGCCAAGGGCTCGCGGCACGGGCTGCGGCTGATCCGCGACCTGCTGGCCCACGAGCCGGAAGGTCGGGGAACGGATCTGGCCCTGGCCCTGCAGCACCTGCAGCGCACCCAGAAGAAGCGGGCGATCATCTTTTTGATCAGTGATTTCCAGGCTCCGCTGGAAGCCCGCGGACTGCGCGCGCTGGGCCGCCGGCACGATTTGGTGGCTCTCTGCATCCAGGACCGGTTGGAAGAGGAGCTGCCGCCCCTGGGCTTGCTGCATTTGGAGGACCTGGAGACGGGCCGCCGGCGCTGGCTGGACGCCGGGGATCCCGCCGTGCGCGCGCACTGGCGGGCCCACTGGCAAGGGCGGTGCCAGACCTTGGATCAGACCCTGCGCGCGGCCGCCGTGGACCAGGTCCGGCTGAGCGCTGGCGAGGATCCGGGGCGTCCGCTGGAGCAGTTTTTCCTGCGCCGGAGTCATCGCACATGAGACCCTTCCTGTGGTGTGTCGGCCTGCTGCTCGGGCTGGTTGTGGGGGGAGGGGCCTGGGAATGGCAGGCCACCACGGTGGACCGGGACAGCCTGACCCTGGGCGATCCCCTGACCCTAAGCCTGAGTGTCACGGCCGCCCCGGACGAAGCCGTGGACTGGGCCCTGCCCCGCCCCGACCAACTGGGCGGCTGGCGCTTGCTGGGCGCCGATTCCCTGACGGATTTAACCGAGGGCGGCGCGCGCACTCTGACCCGCCAGTTACGTCTGGCCCGCTACCGGTTGGGACCGGCGCCTCTGCCGACCCCTGGACCCTTGCTGGCCGGCCTGCCCGCCACGGGGGACACCTTGCGGCTGGAGATCCTGGCCACCCTGCCCGACAGCGCCCAGCCTGCCGACATCCTGGAGCCGGGCCGTCTGCGGCACGATTGGCGCTGGTGGCTGCTGCGGGTGGGCGTCCTGCTGGCGTTGGGCGGGCTGGTGATCTGGGCTTGGCGCCGCTGGC
>DYSB01000148.1 GCA_020726405.1 Acetofilamentum sp.
AGAAAGCCCCCCGATCCGCGGACCGGGGGGCTTTTGTGTGACCGGGTGGGGGAGGGTCTACTTGACCAGCAGCATGCGGCGGCTCTCCTCGTGCACGCCGGCTTGGATCTGATAGATGTAGACGCCTGAGGCCAGCGGACGACCAGTGGCGTCGCGGCCGTCGAAGACCCGCTGATAGGTGCCCGTGGCCAGCCGTCCATCCTGCAGCGTGCGCACCAGCCGGCCCTGCAGATCGAAGATCCGCAGGCTGACGTCGCCGGCGCGCAGGATCTGGAAGTCGATCCGTGTGTCGGGATTGAAGGGGTTGGGCGTGTTCTGCGCCAACTGGAACCCGCGCGCAACGGCGGGCGGCGACTCCACGTCCACGTCGCCGAAGGCCAGCCGCTGGGTGTAGATGTCCTGCAGGTCCTCCTTGCCGGAGGCGCGCATGTCCACCCAGGATAGATAGGTGCCGTCGGCCAGGTCGTGGCTCAGCACGGGCTTGCGCTGGGTGTGGAAGAAATTGAAGAGCGTGCCCTCGTAGCGGGTTTCAGTCACGTCGCCGCCTACCGGATTCACGTGGGAATCCCGGGCCCAGAGGTCCTTGTACCCGGTGGTGTCGCCAATCTCCTCCGCTGCCAGGGCCACCACCAGGCCGTTCCAGCCGCCGCGCGGCACCAGGGCCAGCGCCATGTCATCCTGGGCGCCTGCGCCCACGGCCACCTGGGTCTCCGCTTCGGTCCACGCCAGGCTGCCGTCGGACAGGATGTGCGTGGCGTAAACGTCGTCGTTGGCCGCATTGGAGAAGTCCGTGTAAGCCACGTAGGCACCGCCTTGCCCGTCGGAGATGATGACCGGCGACTTCTGGGAGAGAGCGCGCATGTCGATCTGGGTCGTCCACTCCACCGCGCCGGCGGGGGACAGGCTGCGGGCGATCAGGTCGCTGTCGGACTCCTCCGCCGCGTAATCCAGCCAGACGCCCAGCAGATTGCCATGGTTGCCCGGGGCGCCCACGGCGCGTTCCTGCTTGCCCGTGCCGCCAGCGTAGCTCACGCCGCCCGCCGCCAGGACCGGCTGGCCCTGGGCATTCACCAACTGGGCGAGCACGTTGGCGTCCTGCCAGGTGCCCGAATCCCAGAACAGCCAGGCGCCGCCGTCGGGGCCGGCCACCAGATCGGAGAGCTTCTCATGGATGGCGCTGGTGGATGTGAGCCGCAGTCCGTCGTCGCCCCAGAGCACGTTGCCTGCGGTGTCGAAGGCCTGGATGCCCACTTCGGCGATGAAGTTGCTGTAATCCGTGTCCACGCCCGACCAGGCCACCAGAATCTGGTCGCCGTGCAGCAGCAGGCGCGAGCGCTCCTGGTACTCGAGCCCGGAACCGGAATCGAAGCCCGGCGTGACGGGCCGCGGAGCGTCCCAGATCGGCTGGCCGCTGGCGTTCACGCGGGTGAGCCAGGCGCGCTGGGCGGATTCAGAACCCACTTCGATCAGAACGTAGGCGCCGCCCGTTCCGTCTGCCACGGTCTGGAAGTACTTCTGCCCGCCATCGAGTTGCAAAGCCACGGGCACGCCATTCTCCGGTAGTTGCAGGGCGCCGGTGAGACGGGCTAGGTTTTGCATGTAGACGTGGGGGCCGCCCGCGTTGCGCGGGTCGATCCAGAACACCAGGGCACCGTCCGGCGTGGACACGTTGCGCACCAGACTGCAGGAGCCGGAGATGCCCCAGACGGAGTCGTGGCCGGTCACAGCCAGGCTGCGTTGACCGGCAGCGTTCAGGTGCTGGGTGAAGATGCCCAGGCTGCCGCGGCTCAGGTCACCCCAGGCCACGAACAATCCGCCTTGCTGGTCCAGGCGCAAGGCCGGCGCGATGGCGTCGGACTCGAGATCCGCGCGGTCCACCACCACGGCACCGTCCGCCGCCCACTGGCGCACGCCGCTGGAGTTCAGGTGCTGGGCGTAGATGGCGGAATAGTCCTCGTCCCGACTGTCCTGCCACGTGAAGAAGACGCCGCCGGTGCCGTCACCCAGCGCGCGGGCCTGCTGCTGGTGACCGGCGGCCAGGCAGACGGGCACGCCGCCCGCGCCCCAGATGGCCGTGTTGGCCGTGCTGACCTTCTGACAGTAGATGTCCGCCTGGATGTTGTTCGGGTCGTTGCGGTTGTCTTCCCACATGAGCAGTGTGGTGCCGTCGCCGGCGTAGCTCAGGCGGGGGTTGTTCTCCTTGTTGCCCACCTGCGCCGCCACGGCCAGGCCGCCCTCGGCGAAGGTCTCCGTCAAGGAGCTGTTGAAGTGCTGCAGGTAGATGTCGCCCGCGTTGTCGTTGCGCAAGTCCACCCAGCTCACGAAGCAGCCCGTGCCGCCGTCCCGGGTGACCTTCACCAACTGCTGGCTGCCCGGCAGGCTGACCACGGGCCGCCCGCCGTTGCCGGCCTCCAGCGTGCCATCGGCCAGGACGTGCTCGATGTAGATGTCGTCGTCCGCCGCGTCGCGCTTGTCCACCCAGACCAGGAAAGCGCCGCCGTTGCCGTCGTGCTCCATGGACATGGTTTCCTGGTCGCCCACTTCGCCCACCACCAGCAGGCCGTTGCTGCCGAAGGCTGCGGGTATGCTGCCGGCGGCCGTCACCCGGCTGACGTAGAGGTCCCAGGTGGAGTTGCGGTGGTCGGCCCAGGCCACCCAGGAGCCGCCCGCGCCGTCGATGCACTGGCTCTTGGGCATGTTCTCGGAGCCGTTGGCGCAGTCCGTGCAGAGCGGAACGCCGTCGGCGCCCCAGGCCAAGGCTCCCGAGCCCGTGCCGTCCACCAAGCGATTCACGTAGATGTCGCCGCGCGGATCGGTGCGGAAATCGATCCAGCTGATGATGGCGCCGCCGGCGCCGTCGCCGATCAGCACCGGGTCTTCCTGGCGGATCTCGTAGTTGTTGACGATCAGTGCGTCCACCAGCCCGTGATCGACCGTGGTGGTGCTCCAGACGGCCGGTTGGCCGGGATTGGAGACGTCGATCTTCTGCGCAAAGAGGTCGCGCATGCCGAAGCGCGTGTCCGACCAGCTGATGATCAACTCGCCGGGGCCGCCCTCCTCCGCCGTGCGCTGCCACTCGATGTGGTAGCCCTGGCGCACAGCCGTGCCGAATTCATTGGACCAGTAGAGAGGGGGTTCCACTGCGCGCGCGGCCGAGGCCAGCAACAGCAGCCCGGCCACCGCCGGCAGGCTTCGCAACCAGATCCGGCACAGGGTTTTGCTCATGAGGCATCCTTTCGGTTTGGTTCGTTGTTGTCTTAGTTGGCGCCCAGCGGATCCGCCAGGATCAGCAGACCCTCGTCCTCGTCGGCCACATAGATGCGGCCGTGGGCGAGGTGCAGGCGGCGCGCGTAGCCGCCCTCGTGCTGCCAGCGGGGCACGGGCCGGGAGGGATCGCGCAGGTCGGCGACGATCACGCCCTTGGAGCTGGAGGCCAGATACGCGTGGTCGTCCTTGAGTTCCACGTCCAGCGTGGTGCCGCCCGGACGCAGCACGCTGCGCAAGTAAGGCCGGCTGGGATCGCTGACGTCCACGACAGCCAAGCCGCCGGAACCCAGCGCCACGGCTGCCAGCCCGTCCTGGACCGAGAGGCGCAGGGCGTCGCCGGGCAGGCGCAAAGTGGCCAGTTCGCTCAGGTGCATGGGCATGCGCACGCCCTGGTGCTGGAAGATCTTCAGCCCGAAGCGGCCGTCGGCCAGGAAGACCAGGTCGTCCACCACGTCCAGGTCGTTGCCGTCGTTCTCATAGTCGAGGAAGGTGTCCACGTAGTCCGTGGTGGGGTTGGCGCCGGTGTGGAACCAGCGCGCCGGGCTGTCCGCCGGCAGGCCCGCGGAATCCAGCGGGAACGCGTGCAAGCTCAGTCCATCGGAGCGGTCGCTGTAGTAGAGGTAGGCTGTCCCGTCCTCCACCACCGTCTCCACCTCGTTGACGCCGCTGGCGAAGAAGGTGCGCATGTAGCGCGGCTGGTAGGGGTCCTGCACGTCGAAGACCAGCAGGTTGGTGGAGAGCTTGAGGAAGAGGTAGCGCTCGGCCAGCAGGTGGGCCGACAGGTAGTTCACGTCGCCCGGGGCGTAGAGGCTGTCAATGCCCGGCGCCCCGCCCGCCGGGAAGGGGGCGGCTTCCGCGGCCAGCGGAAAAGTCAACACGCCAGCGCGCTGGTTGGCGGCCAGATAGAGCACGTCCTGGCCCACTGCCACATCGGCCACTTCGCCCCAGGCGTCGCCCCAGCTGCCTACCAGGCTGATCTCGCTCTGGATGGCATCCTCGCGCTCGGCGCACGACTGCAAGAGCCCCGCGCCCGCCAGGCAGGCGAACAGAATTCTAGACATTTTCATGTTTGCCCATTGTGTTTGCGTATGTCGTTCCGCCGCAACCGGATGAGCGGACCCACCCAGCCTCTACTTCCGAGCAAAAATCGTTCCAGTGATTTCCGCCCCCGGCAGCCTCATTTTGCCCCGTCCTTGGCCCCATCTGTAAACCGGACTTGACAGCCTGGTGCCCGCGCATCCCGCCCGGGTCCATTCCGGGGTCAGGATCCGCGGTCTGACAGTACAGGATCCGCATTGGATGCAGATTGACGGCTGAAATGCCGCCCAACACCCTCAAATCCGGATCACGCGCTCCGCGCTGAACAGCACGTGTACCACCTGGTTCATGCTGCCCACCTCGCCGATGAGCAGCTGGTCGCGCCGGTTCAGGGCGTCCAGGCAGGTGCCGCAACTGGCGATGCGCGCGCCGCGGGTGGCCAGGATCTCCAGCTCCTCCAGGACGGGGTTGCCCGTGGTGGTCAGCTGGACACCGTCGTTCACGCAACCCACCATGTCCGGGGTGTGGGGACTGGCCACCACTTCCTTGAGGAAACTCTTGAGCAGCTTGCGGCCGAGGGCCTCGTCGCCCTGGCCCATGCGGTCGGAATTGAGGTAGAGCAGGGTCATTGGCCGGTCCTGTTTGGGTGTGGAGGATCGATTCACGGGCCGACGCCGCCGCACGGCTCAGCACGGCGCGCAGGGTCAGGAAGTCCGGCGTGACGAAGAGCTGCGGCTGCGGCTTGGTGATGTCGTAGGTCTCGTGGACACAGTCCACGTCCAGCGGGCGCTTCACCACCTGCGGACCAAGGCAGTGCCAGCTCTCCCCGGCCGACGAGAGCAGCCCGGCGCCGTAGATCCGCGGGTTCTCCAGCCCGCCCACCAGGCCGTATTCCACAGTCCACCAGTACATGCGCGAGAGCTCCGTGGCCTCGCTGACCCAGTCCAGGGCGGCCAAGGTTTCGTCCAGGGCGCGCTGCGCCGCGTCCACTTCGGCGGCCGTGGCGGCGGGATCCTCCTTGACCACGGAGAGTCGGCGGATGGCCCGGTAGAGGTCCATGTCGTGGTGCGAATAGATGGCCCGGCGCGAGATGGCACCGTAGGCCCGCAGGTAGTCGCTGTAGTCCGGGTCCGCGATGATGGGCGCGTGGCCCGCCGCCTCGTGCACCACGTCGGGGGCCGGCGTGTAAAGCACGTGCTCGAGCTTGCGCATGTCGCAGGCAATGGGCAGGATCCCCAACGACTGGAACTCCATGAAGGCCTGGGGCGGGATGAAGCCGCTGACGGCTACGGCGCGCCAGCCGATGCGCTTCATCTTCTCGTCCATCTCCTGGATCAGCGGAATGCGCTCGCCGGAAATGCCCGTGACCTGCAGGCCGTCCAGGTAGGCCGGGTGGGCCGCCTGGGCGAAGAAGCGACCCGAGATGCGCAGGATGTAGCGCCAGGCGGCATGGTCGATGGCCGTGTAGAATTCCGGCCGCTGCTCCACGGTCCAGGCCTTGAGATGTGCCGGGATTTCCATGATGGGAGCCTGCCTCCTGCTGGGGATTCCCGGGACCGAGGGGGACGGGACCGGGGTTCCGTGGCCTGTGTTCACCTGAGACTCCGTTCTGGAAGGCCTGTGGCCACCACCGGGAAGGCCTTGGCCGCCGCCACTGCGCGGCTGCGGCGGCAGGGTGCGGCTCGGGGGCACGGGGTGCCCCGGCGATCAAGATGGAGTGAGCCTCAACCCGCGGCAATGCGAAATGTCAAAGGAAGCGGTTAACTCACAAACAGCCGTCCGGCTCAGGCCTGCGACCGGCGGTGGAGGCCGTCGGCGTCCACCAGCCGCCAGTGCAGCAGGCGCGCGGCCCCCCAGGCCGAGAGGCTGACGGAGGCCAGGATGGCCAGCATGATCAGGATCTGATAGAGGATGGCCGTGGCGGGCGGGCTGCCGCCCAGGATTTGACCCGTCATCATCCCCGGGATGGAGACCAGACCGATTGTGGCTGTGGTGTTGAGGGTGGGCAGCAGAGCCACGCGCAGGTCGCGGCCCAGCAGACGGTTCCGGGCGACGCGGGGCTCGGCCCCCAGACCCAGCAGGGTCTCCCACTCCCGGCGCCCGGCGGGTTCGGTCAGCTGGGCCAGATGGCGTTCGAGGGCCAGCGTGATCCCGTTCATGGAATTGCCCAGGATCATCCCGGCCAGCGGGATCAGCAGCCGCGCGCCCAGCAGGGGCTCGGGCCGGACCACCAGCAGCAGACACCAGGCCAGCACGGTGGAGCTGGCCAGGGCCAGCGCCCCGCCCACCAGCGGCGCCAGGCCGGGCACGCGCACGGGCAGGCGGCTGAGCACCGTGTGGGCGGCAGCGGCCTGCATCACCAACAGCCAGAGCAGCGTCAGGCTCCAGTGGTCCTGGCGGAAGAGGAACTCGAGCACCAGGCCCAAACTGCCCAACTGCAGCACCATGCGGGCCAGCGCGATCAGCAGCTGACGGCTGAGCCCCAGGCGCAGCACGCGGAAGAGAACCAGCGGAACCAGGGCCAGCAGGAAGGCCAGTCCCATGCCCAGCCAGCTGAGGGTCGGCGCGCCGCTCTCAGGACTCATAAAGCCTCCCGGCGCGGAACTCCAGGCGAGTTGAACAAGCCGCCCACCAGCGGGGATCGTGGCTGGCGCTGAGCACGGGGGGCAGCTCCGGATCGCTCAGGCGCTGAATCAACCGGGCCGCGGCTTCATCGTCCAGGCCCGTGGTGGGCTCGTCCAACAGCAGCATCTCCACGGGCAGCAGCAGCCCGCGCAGCACGGCCGCACGCATGGCCTCGCCGCCGGAGAGTCCGCCAGGAGGCTGGTCCAGGCTCAAATTGGACAGCCCCAGCACCGCCAGCTCCTCGCGCAGCCGGGGGGCGTCGGGCAGCGGCAGGCCGCGCAGCCGATGCCCCAGGACCAGTGCCTCGCCCAGGCTCTCGCCCGGCAATTGCGGCTGCTGGGTCACCAGGTGGACGCGCCGGCGATGGGCCGGCAGCCGTCCGGCGAGCAGTAGATCCCCCCGGAACCGGACGCTGCCAGCGGCGGGGCGCTCCAGCCCGGCCAAGACACGCAGCAGCGTGCTCTTGCCGCAGCCCGAGGGCCCGGCCAGCACGATGCGCGCCGCCGCCGGCAGTGTCAGGTCCAGCGGACCCAGCAGAT
>DYSB01000149.1 GCA_020726405.1 Acetofilamentum sp.
CGCCCAGCGCCCAGCATATCGCCACGGAATTATGTCTCCGTTGCTCGGCGAGCGATGCCGTGAATGGTGCGTCTCTTCCCATTTTTTATTGTCGTGGTTGTGGACCACATCACCTGTTTTCGATAAACGAGGCGACCACGAGAACACCCGTAAACGACCCTCACCGATGGGGAGTACTATGCAGGACGACGTGAACGCCTTGGGTCAAGGGCCCAAGCGGATTTCAGAGCATATCATTGAGATCGTTTCGGACTCCGGTGAGGGCGCGCAGAAGGCAGGACAGACCTTCGGCTCTCTCTCGGCCAAGATGGGCAACGGGGTTTGGACGGTCGAAATTATCCCCGCGGAGATTAGGCCCCCCGCGCGGTCCAAGGCTGGCGCGTCGGGCATTCGCATCCGCTTTGGGGATCACGCCATCACCAACATGGGCGATGAGGCGAATTTGGTGGTGGCCTTTAACGAGCAGGTGCTCTATGGCCGCATGGACCAACACGCCTATAAAAAGGGTACAATCCTGCTAATTGAGAACAAGTGGGCCAAGGATCCGGTCCCCGAGATTCGCGCTCAGTACGCCGCTGCGATCCAGGCCTTCCATGAGATGGGCTTGGTTGTTCACGAGTTGGCTTTCGAGGATGCTTGCTTGGAGTTGACCCCCAACCCCAAGTTGGGCAAGAACATGTTTGTGCTGGGGCTGCTCTCGCAGATCTATCAGCGCGATGTGCAGCTCGCGAAGAACGACATCTCCTATACCTTCCGTAAGAAGCCCCAGAAGGTGGTGGACCTCAACCACGCGCTCTACGATCGCGGGATCGCCTTCGCGAAGCAGACCCTGCCGCAGTATTGCTGGGAAATCCCATCACGGGTTAACCTAGGATCAACCATCGTTTCCAATGGGAACGAGGCTGCGGCGATGGGGATTATGGCGGCGGGAATTGAGTTGGTGGCGATGTACCCCATCACCCCAGCCACCTCTGTGTCGCACTTCCTTGCCGAGCACTTTTACAAGGTGGGTGGCTACCTTCACCAAGCTGAAGATGAGATTGCCGCGGTGGGGTTTGCGATCGGCGCCTCCTACGGGGGGCTGACCGCCGCCACCATTACCTCGGGTCCTGGCCTCGCCCTGAAGACCGAGATGCTCGGTTTGGCGTCGATGGCGGAGATCCCCTTGGTTGTGGTGCTGGTGCAGCGCGGAGGCCCATCGACCGGTCTTCCCACGAAGGTGGAACAGTCCGACCTCCTGGCGGTGCTCTACGGCCAGCCCGGCGAGTCCCCCAAGATCGCGATCGCCTCTTCGACCATCGAGGAGTGCTTTCACGACGTCATCCTCGCGCGCAAGCTCGCCGAGGAGTACCGCACCCCTGTGTTTGTCATGTCCGACACGAACCTCGCTACGGGCGTGTCGCAGTACCCCCGTCCTCAGGTGAACGAGGGGTGGCTCGCCGCTCCAATCGACCAGTCCGATTGGCCCGAGGACGTGCGCCCTTATGAGTGGGACCCCACCACGGGCCTCTCTGTGCGACCCATCCCCGGCCAGCGGGAGGGGATGTACACGCTCACCGGCCTCGCCCACACCGAGGACGCCCGCGTGGCCTATGATCCCGAGGTCAACCAGCGCTCCTCTGAGCGGCGCTCCCTGAAGTACGCCACCTTCCAGCGCACCCTGAAGACGCCGGACATTTTGGGCGACCCCGAGGGAGACCTGCTCATCGTGGGCTGGGGCTCGACCCGCGGCTCCATTGAGGAGGCGGTGCTCAAAGCGCGTTCCGAGGGCCGTAAGGTCTCCTCGACGCATATTCGCGTGGTCTCTCCTCTGCCCTCTGGTCTCAAAGAGATGTTTGCCCGCTTTAAGCAGGTCATGACCATCGAGATCAACTACTCCGACCCCGAGCCTGTAGGGAACTTCACCCTCGACAACCGCCGTCGCGGGCAGCTCGCCATGATCCTGCGCGATCGGACACTGGTGGACATTGACAGTTGGACCAACGTTCACGGTCAGCCCATGCCGCCGGGTGCCATTTACCAAGAAATTCTGCGGCGCTTGGCACACTGAGCCCCAAGGAGGATTGCATCATGTTCGGTCTTAAAGCAGATTGGTCCCTTGAGGTTCAGAACCGCTACTTCACGCTGGAAGATTATAACGACGGCGTGGCGCGGTGGTGTCCGGGTTGCGGCGATCACACCATCCTCACGGCGGTGCAGCGCATCCTGCGCGATCACCAGGTTCCCCCTGAGAAGAGCATGGTGGTGTCGGGTATCGGCTGTTCCAGCCGCTTCCCTCACTACATGAACACCTATGGGTTTCACGGCTTGCACGGTCGCGCTTTCCCGATTGCCGAGGGCATTAGGGCTCGGCGCCCTGATTTGACCATGTTCGTCATCACGGGGGACGGCGATTGCTGCTCCATTGGTGCTGGGCACTGGGTCCACGCGGTGCGCTACAACATGGACATGACCGTGATCATGTTCAACAACGAGATCTACGGTCTGACCAAGAAGCAGACTTCGCCGACTTCGCGGATTGGGCTGAAGAGCAACACCCACCCGAGGGGCTCCGTTCTTCCCCCGCTCAACCCGGCAGCGGCAACCCTGGGGATGAGCAACGCCTCCTTCTTTGCGCAGACCGTGGATTGGAACTCTGCCCACCTTAATGCGGTGTTGGAAGCAGCCTTTAATCACCGCGGGTTTTCGTTCGTGCATGTGCTCCAGCGCTGCACCGCCTTCACCTCCTATCTTTTCGATGGGATGCAGGCGGATCCGAACACCCTCGCGCTGCTCACGGGCCCCGGCTCGGTGAAGCTCGACCCTTCGGTGGATCGGATGTTTAAGAACCGCGTAGAGCACAATCCCAAGGATATTCATGCCGCGCGGCGGGTGGCGGAACAGACCGATCCTTTCCCCATCGGTATCCTCTTTCAGGATGAGACGAAGCCCGTTTACAACGATCACACCGTCGAGGGGTTGGGTATGTCCGTCGAGGACAAGCTCAAGGCCATGAACGGGGTCATCGACCTCTTCTCCATCTAGCACACATCGGCCACCCTGGGTCCGCTCGACCAGGGTGGCGAATTTGGGGTGGTCCGTGATGATGCAGGATTCTTCCAGCCAAACCAAGGGCGATTTGCGCCCCCGTCTCCCTGTCGTCGCCGAGGGCGAGCGCTTGCTCGCCGCGCGTGAGCCACTGCGCGGTATTCAGTCCTTCTTCGTCGGTCAGGAGGCCGCTCCGCCGCTGCCCTCTGGGCTCTACCCGGCGTTGCTCGGCGCGTTCCGCGACGCTTCGCGGATTCGCACGCCCTATCCGCTCTTTGTCCCTTGCGAGGATGGCCCATGCCAATCGCTCGACGAGGTGCTCGCTGGCGCGGCGCCGTCGGTCCGCTTGCTCACGGATAACCTCAGGCGCGCTGAGCGCTTGGTTCGCGCCCAGGTCGGGGAAGCTCCGGTGGGAATGGCGGAGGCGCTTCAGGCTGTGAGGCCGCTGCTGCTCGCCGAGCTCTCGTTGCGGCCAGAGCACGCGGCGGAGTTGTCCGGGGCCTGGGACCAGCTCATGGCCGCCGTGCCCGCTGGGCGCTTGTTGCCCTATGGAGAGGCGGCGACGCTACAGCTCTTTTTGCACGCTGTCCGCCAGCATCGCGCCAAAGATCTCGCTGCCTTCCGCAACCGAGCCGTTGGCCTGCGTCGCAAGTTAGCGGTGATGCTCCAGGTGGATGACGCGAAACGCCCTGAGGCGCGGACGGCAGAGGCGCTGTCACGGCAGCTCGGCGGAAGCGGCGCGCTGTTGAGCGCCGCTGGGATCGCCGATGTGGCCTCGCAACGTCCGCAGCTCAAGATGTTCTCCGCCGAGCGGCGTGAGCGCGTTCAGCGCCTGCTTGCCGTGTTGGACTCGTGGCTGTCGGCCGGTGACCCCCCCACGCTCGTGGTCCATCGCGACGCCGCAGTTGCCAATTGGGGCCTTCACGCCCAGTTCGTGGCGGACGATGATGCCTTTGCCTGTGCGATGCGGACCTTCGACAGCGCCGCGGCAGAGTTTTCTCGGGTCGTCCGCGCGGTACGCGCGGGTGAGTTGGAGATCGCGGGCGAGTGGAAGGCGGATCTTCATGGTCCGTGGTTGGATGGCTTTGACTGGCAGGCCTTCTCTCGGAGCGAGTTCGCGCTGCTCCCGGTGGTAGTGGTGTACGTGGATGCGCGGGATGCCGCATCCTCTTTGCAGGCGCTCTCCGCGTCGCTGCTGTCGGGGCGCCCTATTCACGTGGTCGCGCCGGGGACCGCTAGCGCTCCCTCTGAATCGCAAGGGGGTTCATCCTTCGCCCTTGATCTCGGACTGGTCGCGATGGGACTGCGCCACGCCTATGTGCAGCAGTCTTCTGATGCGCGCCCGGTGCATCTTGTGGAGGGGTTCCGAGAGGCGCTTGAGGGTACCCGTGCGAGTTTGCACCTTGTCGGGGCGGGCTTCCAGACGAACGGCATCGGCACGCTCGTGGGAGCTTGGCTGCACGCGGGGGCCGCACTTGAAGGTCGCGCGCACCCCTTCTTCCGCTTCAATCCCGAGCGCGGGATTTCTCACGCAGCCCATTTCCATTTTGGTGGCAATGAGTCCGTGGAGGCGGATTGGGCGCATTACCCGCTTGAGGTTGTAGATTCTCTGGGTGCTGGTCACACCCTTGACTTGGCCTTTACTTATGCGGATTTCGCGCTGCTTGAAGCGGTGCATACCGGCGAGTTCTTCGCGCTCCCTGCTGAAATGCCCGTGGGAAACCTAGTCGATGTAGTGACGTGGTTGTCCCTCCCCGCTGAGGAGACGGTGGGGCGAATTCCCTTTGTCTGGGGTGTGGACGCCGAGAACCAGCTCCATAGGGTTGCGCTGTCTCACGCGATGGCGCTTCTCACCCGAGATCGCTTGGCCACCTGGCACACTCTCCAGGAGATGGCTGGCATCCGCAATCCCTATGCCATTCGGGCGGCTGAGGAGGCGTGGACAGCGGCGCGGGTCGAGGCGCGTGCGGAGATGGACCGCCTCACCGTTGCGCATGAGGCGGAGCTAGACCGGGTCCGTCGAGAGTCGGCCGATGAGGCGATGCGGCGCTTAACCACGGTGCTTCTGGACGCCGATTTCTCGGGGTCCTTGGTGGGAGCAACCACGGCGAAGCCGGTCGGGATGGCTCCTGTCGCAGCTCCTGTCCTGGAGGGGCCCGCTGTGGAGGCCCCTGTCGCGGCTGCCGAGGTGGCGGTGGCGGCGGTTTCGTCCGGCGAACCCTACATCGATAGCTTCCTTTGCACCTCATGCAGCGAGTGTATCAACATCAACAAGCTGCTCTTTGTGTTCGACGGCAATAAGCAGGCTACGATCGGGGACGCGAGCAAGGGCTCCTTTAAGGAACTCGTGAACGCCGCAGAGAAGTGCCCCGCGCGCTGTATTCACCCAGGAAAGCCCAAGAATCAGAGTGAGCCCGGTCTGGACGAGCTCATTTCACGCGCGGCGCGCTTCAACTAAGCGCGCTGGCGCCGAGCCACACGGGTAACGAACATGCCGAGTGCCATCGCAACGGGGGCGAAAATCTTGGGCGGCTTGGGTATCGGTTTCGCCGCTATCCCTGCCGCTGATATTCGATTTTCGACCGACGATTTGAGGATACCTGGCGTGGCGTTCCATGATGGGTGGGCTCGGTCCTCCTGGGATGAAAAGGTGGGGGCTGGGTACGCAGGTGTTTGTGAACGCGGCGGTCGCGGCGCGGCTGACTCACCGCAGGGACCGCCCGATGGGCGCGTGACCTACCCCTCCGTTGTCGATGAGTTTGTTCTCCTTTCTACGCTCACACCCGCGTGGATGCTCCCTATCGGCGCCATCCGCGGGGTCGAGGGGCTTCCGAATTCGGCTGAATCCGACGCCAGGAGTATGCATGGCATCCCTCACTAGCCTGGGCTTGAACTGGCTCCGCTCCCTCTTCGCGGCCGCGGAAGTGAGCCCCGCTTTTTCCGGTATGGCCGCAGTTCTCGATGGTGCTTCTGCGGTTGCGATTACAGAAGCGGCCCTCGCCGAGGTCGCGGGGCTTTCGGGTGCCGATGCGTCGCGCAGCCTCGCTCTCGCCTGGGATGGGCAGCGCGCGTCGCGCACCCTCAACCTCTTTGACCGGCCCCTGGACGATTTGGCTTCCTCGGATCCACGCGGTGCGCTCAGCTTGGCGATAGGGCTGTCGCTCGGTGGTATCCGGGCAACGGCTTTCTGCTCTTCCGCCAGCCTCGCGACGCTCAGCGATTTGCTCAGCCGTGCGGCAGGGCAGCACTTGCCGCTGGTGATGCACGTTGTGGCGGAGGGGCTGCCTGCACAGGGGATCTCTAGGGGTTCAGGTCACGAGGGTTTTATGGCTGCTGCGGACGCGGGTTGGTTTCAACTCGTGGCGCGTAACGCACAGGAAGCCTCGGATCTCGCCCTCGTCGCGCGTTGGGTTGCGGAGCGCGCGCTGGTCCCTGGGATGGTGCTCATGGACGGGGAGGAGACGGCGCGCGCGGTCGCCGATCTCCGCCTGCCGGATCCTCGCCTGATCGCCACCTACTTGGGGGCTTCGACGGAGTCGATTGAGGTCGCGGATCCTGCACAACGCCTGGTGTTTGGTCCAACACGCCGGCGAACGCCCCGTTGGTTTGACCTGGACAACCCTGCGTTGGTCGGGGCGACCTACACGGACGAGAATTTTGCGCTGGCAGCGGCCGGAAACCCGTTCTTTACAGATGGGCTGCTGGCGATCCTTCGCGAGGGAATGGAGGCCTTAGGCAAACTGACCGGTCGCACGCTCGCGCCAGTCGAAGTCAGCGGGCCTAAGGTCACGTCCTATGGGGTTCTGTGTGCAGGCTCCGCGGTAGAGTCCGCGCAAGCGATCGGGCGTTTTGACCAGACGGGGTCTGCCAAAGTCGTCGCGTTGCGCGTCCTGCGCCCATTCCCGAGCGGAGACGTGGCGAACGCCCTAAGCGGTTTGAAGGCGGTGGCGGTGTTGGACCGCAGTCGCGCGGACCTGTCCTCTGACACGCCGCTCACCCGTGAGGTCCGGGCTGCGCTCTCCCAAGCAGGGGAAAATGCTCGTTTTGGTGCAAATACCCATGCACAGGTGCCGGCGATTCCCGTGGCGCAGCAGCCACTACTCGTCAGCGCGTCGTGGGGTATGGGCGGACAAGCGCTGCGACCGACGGATCTTCAGAAATTGCTCAGCGCGCTGGAGGATGGCCAGCGCGGCCCCTTCACGGTTGGAGTACGCTACGGTGCGGTGGGGGGCGAGTCTCCGGCCCGCGCAGCGGTGTTGGATGCGGTTAAGACGGGCTGGCCGTCCCTGGCGCGGCGCGGGGTGCGAGGGGACGCCTGGATTGACATTCGGCCCCAGGGGAGCATCACTTTCGCCGTTTTTCGGCGCGAAGGGAGTGTCGGCGGTGATGTCGCCGCTGGGCTGAGCCACACCTTGGTGGCGCTCATGGGGGGGGGGG
>DYSB01000150.1:0-3747 GCA_020726405.1 Acetofilamentum sp.
CAGCAGTTCGCTGGGCCGCGCCGCCGGCAGCCAGCCCACCCGCTGGCCGGGCCGCAGCCCCAGCCCGCGCAGCTGCTCCGCCTGGCGGCGCACGTCCCGGCGGGCCTGGCCGCGTGTCCAGACCGCGGAGCCGGCTTCCAGCCAGGGGGCACCGTCGCGGCCCCAGAGCCAGCGACTCACGCCGCCGGAGTCGGGCGCGTTCTTCATGCGACTCCGTCCTCCCACGCCGCCTCGTCCAGCCGGGCACCCAGCCAGTCGCGTGTGCCCAGACCCGGCGCGGGCCGGCCCGGCGCACGGGCGGCCAACTGTTCCAACGCGCGCAGACCCAACGGACTCTCGAAACAAGCGCTGATCACGCAACAGGGCGCGGGACCGCCCATCTGCTCTAGGCGCCGGGCCCGAGTGAAGCTCTCCTCCACGGCGGCCAGACCCAGCAACTGGGGCTTTAGCACCCAGGCCACCGCCTGCTCCGCCAGCCCGGCGGGCAGCGCTTCGCGCAGGCTCTCGTCCAGGGCCAGGGGCCAGCCGCCGCCCGCCAGCCAGTCCGCCAGCTGGGCAATGTCAACCAGAGGTTCCTCGATCCAACGCGGTCGCGCCGGAGCCGCGGCGGCCTGGAAGGCACGGGCCTGCGCCAGGCTGAAGGCCCGGTTGGCGTCCAGGCGCCACTCGTGACGGGGAAAGGCCCGCGCCAGTTCGTGGAAGGCCCGGGCCTCCGTCAGCAGATCATGTCGGCCGATCTTCAGTTTCCAACAGGTGGGGTACGGCGCAGCCTCGATGGCGGCACACCAGCGGGTGGGCGGCTCCAGCAGCAGGCCGGCGGACGGAGGCGGCGGGTCCGTCGACTCGGGTTCCGTCAGTTCGTGCCAGGCCCAGTCCAGGGCCCAGCCCAGGCTGGGCGGGAGCGCCAGCCCCAATTGCCGGGCAGCGGCGGCGGGCGGCTGTGTGGGCGACAGCCGCTGCGCGAGCGCGACCAGCCGCCGCAGGCTGGTCAGCACATCCTCCACGGTCTCGTGATGCAGGCCAGGCAGAGGCGCGGCCTCGCCTGAGCCCGTGACGCCGTTCCGCTCCAGGCGGACTTCCACCACGCGGCGCACACGGTCTGGCACGCCCGTGCTGAGCGGACGAAGCAGAGCCCAGCGGGCCGGCCGCCAGCTGAGACGCGGGGCGTTCACAGCCAATAGGCCGCGCTGAACAGCAGGGCGTAGAGCAGCTCGAGTTTGCCCGTCAGGGCCAGCAGGCGGTTCATGGCCTCCCCGAAGCGCGCGTCCCGCCGGGGCTGGGCGGGCAGGGTCCGCCAGAACAGGGGCAGCAGGGCGAGCAGCAGCAAGGAGGGCGCCAGCAGGCCTTGGGGCTGGCCGGGGCGCAGCAGCAGGAGCAGAGGCAATAGGGCGGCCGCCAGCAGGGCCAGCCGGAACTCCCAGCGCGCGAAGTCCGGGCCGAAGCGCACGGCCAGCGTGTGTTTGCCCGCCGCCCGGTCCTGCTCCAGGTCGCGGTAGTTGTTCACCGTGAGGATGGCCACGGAGAGGCAGCCCGCCGCCAGCCCGCCCAGCAGCGCGGGCGTGGACCAGGCCAGGGTCTGGACGTAGGTCGTGCCCGCCACGGCGATGGGCCCGAACCAGGCAAAGGCGAACAGGTCGCCCAGCCCCAGGTAGGCCAAGGGCGCGGGCCCGCCTGTGTAGAGCACGCCCAGGGCCACGCTGCTCAGCCCGATCCAGAGGATGGGCCAGCCGCCGCGGGCCAGCAGGTAGGCGCCCAAGAGAATGGCCAGGCCGAAGCACACGAGAAAGCCCATCCGCACTTGGGCCAGTGTGAGCAAACCTTGGTGCAGGCCGCGGCGCGGTCCCAGGCGCTCGGCCGTGTCGGCCCCCTTGCGGGCATCGAAGTAATCGTTGGCCAGGTTGGTGCCCACCTGGATCAGCAGCGCGCAGACCAGCGCTGCAGCGGCGGCCGGCACGTGCAGGCCGCCCTCGGCCCGGGCCACGGCCGTGCCCATCAGCACGGGAGCCACGCCCGCCCAGAGGGTCTTGGGACGGGCCGCGCTCCACCAGGCGGCCAGGATCTCGTTCATGGGTTCCTCCAGCGATTGACAGAGGAAAGGCTACGGCCGGCGCGGAAACTGCCCGAAGTCCGGCGGGCGCTTCTGCACCCAGGCGTCGCGGCCTTCCTGGGCCTCGGCGCTCATGTAGTACAGCAGCGTGGCGTTGCCCGCCAGCTCCTGCAGGCCGGCCTGGCCGTCGCAGTCGGCATTGAGCGCGCTCTTCAGGCAGCGCAGCGCCAGCGGGCTGTGGGCCAGCATCTCGCGACACCACTGCAGGGTTTCCTCCTCCAGGCGTTCCAGCGGCACGACGGTGTTCACCAGCCCCATCTCGAGAGCCTGGCGCGCATCGTACTGGCGGCAGAGGAACCAGATCTCCCGCGCCTTCTTCTGCCCCACCACGCGGGCCAGATAGCTGGCGCCGAACCCGCCGTCGAAAGAGCCCACCTTGGGGCCGGTTTGGCCGAAGCGCGCGTTGTCCGCGGCAATGGTCAGGTCGCAGACCAGGTGCAGCACGTGGCCGCCGCCGATGGCCCAGCCCGCCACCATGGCCACCACGGGCTTGGGGCAGCTGCGGATCTCGCGCTGGAGGTCCAGCACGTTCAGGCGCTCCACTCCACCCTCGTCCACGTAGCCCGCGTCGCCGCGGATCTTCTGATCGCCGCCCGAGCAGAAGGCCCGGTCCCCGGCACCGGTGAGGATCACCACGCCCACGCGGGAATCCTCCCGGGCCAGGTCCAGCGCACGCCGCAGTTCGCTGATCGTCAGGGGACGGAAGGCGTTGTGGCGCTCGGGCCGGTTGATGGTCAGCCGGGCGATGCCCGCCGCCGGGCCACCCTCCACGCCGAAGTCGCAGCGGATGTCGCTCCACTCGCCCACGGCCTGCCAGAGTCCGCTCATGGATTCCTCCCGCTTCAGGTGGTGTGTTCTAGGTCGGGCGCCAGGAAATCGTCCAGCAAGCGGGCCAAGGCTGCCGGCTCCTCCAGCTGGGCGGGATGGCCGGCCCCCGGCACCCGGGCCGCCCGACCATCGGGACAGCGCGCCGCCGCCCGCTCCAGCAGCGCCGCGTAGGGCGTGTCGTGCTCGCCGGCCAGCCAGAGGACGGGCAGGGCCAGTTCGCCCAGCCGCGGCCAGAGATTGGGCTGGCGGCCGGGACTGGCCACTTCCAGGGCGCGGGCCAGCGCCGCTGCGTCGCCTTGTTCCCGGCGCGCGCGCCATTCGGCGAAACGCGGCCGGGCACGCAGCGTGGCGAACAGTGGCTGGGCGTACCAGTCGTGCAGGAAGGGGGCCAGGCCCTGCCTGCGCAACTGGGACGCGCGCTCATCGTCCAGGTGCGCGCGTCGCGTGCGTTCCTGCGTGCCGGACAGGCCCACGCCGGCCCCCAGCAGGGCCAGCCGGCGCACGCGTCCCGGCAGCCGCAGCGCCAGCCGCAAGGCCAGCCGGGCCCCCAGCGAATAGCCGATCAGCTCGAGCGGATCGTCGCCGCCCAGCTCCTCCAGCAGCGCTTCCAGCCAGCCTTCCAGCCGCTCCGGAACTGGCGCGGGCCGGGTTCCATGGCCGGGCAACGTGGGCAGGCACTCGGCGCCCGGGGCCGGCCCCAGCCGGGCCCGCACCTCGTCCCAGTCCGCCGGTGCTCCCAGGAAACCGTGCAGCCAAATGCGCCGCGCGGGTCCGGCGGGGTCCCCTGACGTCCCTGTATGCCGACACTGATC
>DYSB01000150.1:3757-7463 GCA_020726405.1 Acetofilamentum sp.
GGGTCCGGCGGGAGCGGCCGGAATCGGCGCCTCGGCCAGCCGGCGCGTGCGCCGGCCGTGGTCGGCGCACGCCACGCGCAGCTCCAGCAGCAGCGGCCGGGGCCGCTCGCGCCAGCCCTCCAGCGCCAGGTCCAGCTGCTCCGGATCCGCCGGCCGGGCAGCTTCCAGGCCCAGGGCCCGGGCGGGTTCCATCAGCCGCAGGCCGTGGGAACTCCACGCCCAGGGGTGGTCGGCCGAATCCGGATGCAGGCGGAAGATCCCGCCGCCATCGTTGTGCAGGACCAGCACCAGCAGGGGCGTGCGCTCCCGGGCCAGCAGGGCCAGGCTGGAGAGGTCGTGGAGCAGGCTCAAGTCCCCCAGCAGGGCTGCGGCAGGGCGGCCCAGCCCGCGCTGGAAGCCCTGGGCGCAGGCCAGCTGGCCGTCGATGCCCGACAGGCCCCGGTTCCCCGCCACCTTCACGTCGTGCTCCAGCCCGCCCAGCCACTGGTCCAGCAGGCGCACGGGCAGGCTGTTGCCGGCGAACAGGCCGCAGTCGGCGGGCAGTTGCGCCAGCAGGTGGCGAACCACCTCCGCCTCTGAGAGCCGAGGTGGCGCGTGTAACACGGCGCTGCGCCGGCAGGCGGCCCGGCGCTGCGCCGCAGCCAGCTCCGCGCTCCAGTCGGGGTTGGCGGTGGACCGGGGCCAGGACCCGCGCTCCAGCGCCTCCAGCAGCCCGGCGGGCCGGCAACGCCAGCGCTCGCGACCCAGGCCCAGGGGATCCTGCACGCCCGGATGGTCGTCAACCAGCACGCCCGGCCGCTGGTGCAGGGCCTCCAGCAAGCGCCGGCTCACCGGCCGCTTGCCCAGCTGGAGCACGAAATCGCAGTCCGCAAGTTGGGGCAGCAGGTCCTCGCCCTGGCGGAGGATCAGTGGCCCGCCGGGCTGCTGACCCCAGAGTCCGCTGCCGCCGTCGGCCAAGAGGGGCCAGCCCAGTCGCTTGGCCAGCTCGCGGGCCGCCTGGCGATCCGCCAACCGCGGCAGGTCGCAGACCCAGACCAGGCCGCGCCGGGCCCGGGCCGGTCCAGCGGCCCAGCGTTCGTCCAGGAACTCGGGCAGCGAGTCCTGCTCTATGGGAGATTGTGAAAGCGGGGGAAGCGGGACGATGGGCGGATCCGCGCCTGCCGCCAGCAGGGGCTCGCGGAAGGCCAAGTTGAGCTGCAGAGCGCCGGGCTGCCGGCGCAGGTCGGCCAGCGCGCGCCCCAGCTCTTCCGCCCAGCCCGGCCGTTCGGGGTCCAGCCGCAGCTGGGCGCGCACCAGTGGGGTGAAGGGTCCGAACTGGTCGATGGTCTGGTTGGCGCCGCGCCCGATCTCCGCTTGCGGGCGGTCCGCGGTCAGCAGAATCAGCGGCAGGCCAGACTCTGTGGCCTCCGCCGCGGCGGGCAGCAAGTTGAGCGCAGCCCCGCCGGACGTGCAGACCACCAGGGCCGGCGGGAGCCCGGTGGTCTCTCCCGACAAGGCGCGGCCACGGATCCAGCCCAGGGCCAGGTAGCCCGCCGCGCGCTCGTCCAGACAGTCCACGCGCTCGAGCTCCGGACGCTCGCGCAGGGCGGCCAGCAGCGGCAGGTCCCGCGCCCCGGGCGCATGGGCGACAAAGCCCGCTCCGGCCTGCACGAGCAGATCAAGCACGCGGCGGGACTGGTCCAGCGGGCTCATGCCGGTCTCCCCCAGGCGCGCAGCAGCGCCTGCTGCTTGTCCGTCGTCTCGCGCCATTCGCTGGCCGGATCGCTGCCCGCCACCAGGCCGGCGCCGCTCCAGAGCCAGAGTCGGCGACCCTGCAGCAGGGCGCCACGGATCGCCACCCGGGCCTCGCAACCGCCGGCGTCGCGGAAGCCCAGCACGCCGCCGTAGAGGCCGCGGTCGTGGGGCTCCAACTCGCGCAGCAGGGCCAGAGCCGCGCCGCGGGGCCGGCCGCAGAGCGCGGGTGTGGGATGCAGGGCCGCGAGCAGGGCGCCGTCCGTCACGGCCGCGGGCAGGCGCAGCGTGAGGCGGCTGTCCAGGTGCTGCAGGCTGGCCAAACGGCGCAGGCGCGGTCTCTGCGCGGCAGGAGTGACGCCCGTCAGCTCTCCCAGGCAGCCGCACAGCCAATCCAGCACCACGGCGTGCTCGCGCCGCTCCTTGTCCGAGTGCAGCAATTCGCGGCCCAGTTGCCGGTCCCGGGCCGGGCTGGCGCCGCGCGGTCGCGTGCCTGCCAGGGCCTGGACCTCCAATTGCCGGCCCCGACGCGTGAACAGGCACTCGGGAGTGGCGCCCAGCCAGACGGGCCCGCCCCAGCTGAGCCGATACGGCCAGCTCTCGGGCTGGGCCTGCGCCAGTCGCGCCAGCCAGCCGGGCGTGTTCGCCGCCGCCGCCAGCCGCAGTCCGCGCCGCCGGGCCAGCACGATCTTGTCCAGCTCCGCGCCTGGCCTGGTCAGGGCGGCCAGGGCGCGCTCCACTTGCCGCTGCCAGGCACGCCGCACCGGGTCGCTCTCCGCCGGAACCTCCAGTGCCGTCCAGACCGGGTTCTGCGAAGAATCATCCGCTGGGTCCAGCAGACGCAGCAGCTGCCTGCAGCGCTGGCGTTCCCGCGGATCCGCGCCGTCTTCCAACCGCAGGAAGAGTCCGACCCCGGCGCGCCACTCCAGCCGGGGAGTCCAGACCCGAACGCGGCCGAAGGAGCGCCAACGGGCGTCCGGCTTTCCCAGCGGATCGAAGCGCAGGCTGAACCAGCGTGTGGCCACGGGCGCAGGCCGTTCCAATAGACACGGATCAAGGCCCTCCCGGCACCAGACGGCATCCAGGCCCCAGCGCGCCGGACCCAGCCGGGCCTGGGGCAGGCGCGCCGGTGCCCGCTCGAAGCCCGCCGGCAGCGACAGCGCGGGCGCGGCCACGAAGCACTCCTGCGGACCCGCGCCGCAGGTCCGCAGCCGCTCCGTCAGCTCGCGCCGGGCAAAGCTCAGATCCACGGGCCGCCCTCCTGCGCTCCGCCCAATTCGGTCTTGAGGAGGCGGGCCAGGGCCAGCAGTTGGCGCGCCAACACGGCGAAGGCGTCCAGGGTCAGGGCCTGGGCCGCGTCGCTGAAGGACTGGGCGGGCCGCGGATGGATCTCGAGCATGATGCCGTCGGCGCCCGCTGCCACTGCCGCCCGGGCCACGGCGGGCACCAGGGCCGCGTCCCCCGTCCCATGGGAGGGATCCGCCACCAGCGGCAAGTGGACGCGCTGTTTCAGCCAGGGCAGGGCGTTGATGTCGAAAGTGAAGCGCGTGGCGCTCTCGAAGGAGCGGATGCCGCGCTCGCAGAGGGCGACGTTGGGATTGCCATGGCTCATGACGTACTCGGCAGCCAGCACGGTCTCCTCCAGCGTGCTGCCGAAGCCGCGCTTGAGCAGCACGGGGCGGCCGCAGCGGCCCAGCTCCTTGAGCAGTGGATAGTTTTGCGCATTGCGCGAGCCCACCTGGATCACGTCGCTGTGCTCGGCCACGCGCGCCAGGTCGCGGGGATCCAGCAGTTCGGTGATCACAGCCAGGCCGTGTTCGTCGGCCGCGCGGCGCAGGTGGTCCAGAGCCGCGACCCCCAGCCCCTGGAAGTGGTAGGGACTGGTGCGGGGCTTGAAGGCGCCGCCGCGCAGCCAGCCCGCGCCGGCCCCGGCCGCCGCGGCCGCCACCTCGCGCATCTGCTCCAGACTCTCCAC
>DYSB01000151.1:0-1874 GCA_020726405.1 Acetofilamentum sp.
GCCACCGCGAGGTGGCCTGACTCTGGCCGCTGAGAAAAAGCGCCTCTTTGGCTCCCAACCGGCCGTTCCACCTTTCTGGCGCAGGCAGAAAGGTGGAAAACAAAGGCTCCCGGCAGTCTCCGGGAGGACGAGCAATTACTGTGGCACGCCCCCATCCCATCGCGCCCCGGCGATGCCGGGTCGCGCCTTCCCCTGCGGGGCGCGAGGGAAGGGAATTGGCTTCGCCTCGCACAAGCCATGAGATCCCCTAGTCAAGCCGGGGGACGACGAGAGCGGCATTCGGTGCCGCACACACCGAAAGGAACTGTGATGCAATGGATCCTCTCCCTTGAGGAGATGCGCGAGCTGGACCGCCGCGCCAGCGAGGAACTGGGCCTGCCGTCCATCTGCCTGATGGAGAACGCCGGCCGCGGTTGTGCCGAGGCCATCCTGGACCACCTGGAGCACGAGGGCGGCGGCCAGGTGACCGTCTGCTGCGGTGGCGGCAACAACGGCGGCGACGGCTACGTCATCGCCCGTTGCCTAGCCAACGCCGGCCTTGACGTGCTGGTGCTGGCCGCCGTGCCCGGCGCGCTCTTGAGTGGCGACGCCGCCGTGATGCGTGGCGTGGTCGAGCGCATGGAGCTGCGAATCATCGATTTGGAACCGGAAGGCGACTTGCCCGACCTGCGGGAGACGGACCTGATCGTCGACGCCCTGCTCGGCACCGGTGCCGAGGGCGCGCCCCGGGGCGTCATCCAGCGGCTGATCGCGGCCATCTCCGACGGCCACGTGCCCGTCTGGTCCATCGACGTGCCCTCCGGCGTGAACGCCGACACGGGCGAAGTCCCCGGCGTGGTGATCCAGGCCGAGGCCACCCTGACCATGGCTGCGCCCAAGCGGGGTCTGCTCTTGCCGCCCGGCCGGGATTTCGCGGGCGAGCTGACGGTGGTGGACATCGGCTACAGCGTGGAGCTGCTGCTGGAGGGCGAGCCCTGGGCCCACGCCGAGGAGCACGAACTCGCCGCCCTGATCCCGCCCCGCGCGCCCAGCGGCCATAAGGGCGACTTCGGCAAGGTCCTGCTGCTCGCTGGTTCGCCGGGCATGGCGGGCGCGGCCCTGCTCTGCTCGCGGGCCGTGCTGCGCTGCGGCGCCGGGCTGGCGCGGCTGGCCAGCGACGAGGAAGTGATCCGCCAGATCGCTGGCCACATGCCCGAGGTAATGACCCTGCCCCTGCCCGCCGAGTCCGGCAAGAAGCGACTGGAGCGTCTGCTGAAGGCCCTGGAGTGGGCGGACATCCTGGTGGTGGGTCCCGGCCTGGGTCGCTCGGAGGAGACCCGCGCGCTGGTGCGCGAACTGGTCTGCCAATCCCCCGTGCCCGTGGTGTTGGACGCCGACGGCCTGGACGCTTTCCGCGGCAAGCTGGAACTGTTGGCCGAGCGTGAGTCCGATCTTTGTCTCACACCCCATGCCGCGGAATTTGACCGGCTGACCGGCGGCGATCCCCTGGCCCTGCCGAGCCAGCGCCTGCAGTCCGCCCTGGAGCTGGCGGCACAGCACGAACTCACCGTCGTGCTCAAGGGCGCGCCCAGCGTGATCCTTTCCAGCGCCGGCGAGGTGCTGCTGAATCGCACCGGCAACAACGCCCTGGCCACGGGCGGCGCGGGCGACGTGCTCACTGGGATGATCGCCGGGCTGGCCGTCCAGGGTCTGGACCTGGATCAGGCCGCGCTGCTTGCCTGCGACCTGCACGGCCTGTGCGGCGATCTGGCCGCCGAGGCCCTGGGCGCCCACGGAGTCATCGCGCCGGACTTGCTGCGCTTCATTCCGCTGGCGCTGCGCAGCCTGGAGGACGACGGCCACGGGCACGCCCACCATGGGTCGGGCTCGGGCGG
>DYSB01000151.1:1974-7360 GCA_020726405.1 Acetofilamentum sp.
GCGGCTGCGGCCACGAGCACAAGGACGACGGCGGCCCCCAGGCATGAACCCGTTTGTCCTCTACAGCCGGCTGCCGCGCTGGGTGGACTTGATCGTCCTCGCCATCGCGCTGGCAGTGGTCTGGCTGGGCAGCTCCATTCCGCCGGACAACTTTCCAGACCTGCAGATCTTCAACTATGACAAGCTGCTGCACGTGCTGGAGTACGTGTGTCTGGGCATCGCCATCTGGGTGGCCGGCCGGCGGCACGGCCTCGTGACTCTGCGCACCCGCCTGCACAGCCCCGTCAAGGCTTATCTGCTGGGCGTCGTGCTGCCCGGGACTCTCTGGGCGGTGAGCGATGAACTGCATCAGCTGGTGGTGGGGCGCAGCTGCAGCGTCTGGGACTGGATGGCCGATCTGCTGGGCCTGCTGCTGGCAGTGTGGATCTGCCGCACGCTGGAGAAGCGCTGGGACTGGCTGCGCGAGCCGGCGGCGTGAGCGGGTTCGCCGATCACTTCTCCGGGCAAGCCGCGGACTACGCAGCCTATCGCCCCGGCTATCCTGACAAGCTGTTCCAGTTGCTCGCCGGGCACTGCCGTCTCACGCGGCTGGCCTGGGACGTGGGCACAGGCAGCGGCCAGGCCGCCGGGCGGCTCGCGGCCTACTTCGACGAGGTGCGGGCCACCGACGCCAGCGCCGAACAGTTGTGTCACGTCACGCCGCACCCGCGGATCACCTTCGCCCAGGGCCGCGAGGACGAATCCGGGCTGTCGGACCAGTCCGCCGACCTGATCTGCGCGGCCCAGGCCGCCCATTGGTTCGATGCCCCGCGTTTCCATGCCGAGGTCGCCCGCGTTCTGCGGCCCGGCGGTCTGCTTGCCCTCTGGGCGTATGGTCTGTCGCAGGTGGATGCGGACGTGGACCGGCTGACGCGGGAATTCTACGCGGAGCTGGATCCGTGGTGGCCGCCCGAGCGCCGGCACATCGACGCGTGCTATCGCAGCCTGGCCTTTCCCTACCCGGAACTGCCGACTCCCGACCTGGCCCTGCAGGCTGAGCTGAGTGCCGCTCAGTTCCTGGGCTACCTGGGCACCTGGTCGGCGCTGACCCGCGCCCGGCAGACCGGCGGCCCGGATCCGCTGGCTAGGTTCGCCCGCGGGCTGGCCGCCCACTGGCCCCTGGACGACGTGCGCCCGGTGCGCTGGCCGCTCTTTCTGCGCTGGGGCCGACGGCCGGAATAGCCGACGGCCAGCCGTTCCTTATGTTCTTGCCAGTGGACAGGATTCCAGGATTCCCGGCCGACCGCGCCCGGGAGATCGAGAGCCTGGACGCGGAGTCTCCCCCGGTCGATTTCCGGCGCGAATCCGGAAACCGCCGCCGCCGGCTCCGCGTTGGGCGGGCAACAGACACATCCGCCCGCCTGGCGACGCGGATGTCCACCGCAAGTCATCATCGTTGGAGGTGCATCATGTTGAACAAGATCATGCTGATCGGGCGGCTGGGGAAGGATCCGGACTTCCGCACCACGCCCACCGGCATGGCCGTGGCCCGGTTCTCCTTGGCGACGGACGAGAAGCGTCGCAGCGACAGCGGGGAACTGACCTCGAAGACCGAGTGGCATCGCATCGTCTTCTTCCGCCGCCAGGCGGAGGTGGCCCGCGATTTCCTGCGCAAGGGCTCGCTGATCTACCTGGAAGGGAAGATCCACTACGACAGCTACGACAACAAGGACGGCCAAAAGATCTACACCACGGAGATCCTGGGCGACAACTTCCAGATGTTGGACAGCCGCTCCGATCGCGGCCGCAGCGACGAGCCGGCGGAATCCATCAGCAGCAGCGGTGGCATCATCGAGAGCAACGTGCGCAAGCCCGTGGACGACGAGATCGCCGCGGACGACGACCTGCCCTTTTAGTCCAACCGGGGCCGGACCAGGCGACGAGGCCTGATCCTGTTCCTTCTGCCTGCAACTGAACAGGGGCGCCGCAGCGCCCCTGTTACTCATTTCAGCAGCATCAGTTTTTGTTGCTCCACCCGGCTCCCGGCACGCGCCTGCAGCAGGTACAGACCGGATGGCCAGCGCCCGGCCTCCCATTGCAGGGTGTGAGAGCCCGCCGACAGCACGCCATCCTGCAGCAGGACCACACGCGCCCCGCTCAGGTTGTAGATGGCCACTTCGACATGCTGGCTGCGGTCCAGCTCCAGCACGACATTCGTGCGCGGATTGAACGGATTGGGATGGGCTGGCCCCAGCCGCAGATCCTTCGGCCGTCTTGGCGACCCGAGACCGGACACCAGTTCCCACTCGCAGCCGTCCACCGTCCAGGTGCCATCGCTCAGCTCGTAACGGAAGCGGCTGACGCCGGCGACATCCAGGAAGCCCGGGCAGATGGTCTGGCAGGGAGCTGCCGAAGTCACCACTTGCTGGCACAGCAGGCTGTCCCCGGCGAACCAGGAGAGCACCACCTCGTCCTGATCCGCGTCGTCCACCAGCAGGGCCGGCGGATTTGCCGCCAACTCCTCACGGGTGACGCCGCCACAGGCCGTGCCGCACATGCTGGCCGTCGGCGGGGTGGCACTGCTCACCGTGTCCTGGTTGTAGAGCCCGGTCCCGGTGGCCACCAGCAATTCGTCGTAATACAAGGCGTTCACTTCCATGCCTGCGGGATAGGTGTGCGCCCATGTCCAGGCGCTGGCGCCACTGCTTAGGTAGTAGATGGACCCGCCCACCGCCACGTAGGGGATGGTGTTGCCCAGCCCGTCGTCACCCGCCGTGATCGCCGTGACGGCTCCCAAGGCTGGCAGGTTCGACCAACTGAGCGGTGTCCAGCTGCCGCCCGCGGCCTTGTGATACACCACGGGATGCTCGCCCACATCGCCGCCCGCCGCGTAGAGGCCCCCGGCGCCATCGGCCGCCAGATCCTTGATGCTGGCCGCGAAGCTCATGTCCTGGGTGATGGTCCAGCCGCTGGAGTGGCTGCCCTCGACGCGATACACCGCGTAGGACGTGCCGTGACCCAGGCTGTAGGTGTAATCCACGCCGACGTAGAGCACCGAGCTGCCACCCTCGGACGTGAAGAGCAGGTCGTTCACGTCCGCGCCGTCGGAGGGCAGGTCGCCCCCTGCCACCAGATCAAAACTGTCACCGCCGTTCTCGGAAAGAAAGATCCGCCCTTTCTCCGAGGCATCATGGCAGATGTAGCCCGCCGCCACTCGCCCGGCATCCCAGGGATCCACTTCTATGGCGGAGACGGCGCCGAAGAACCCCAGGCTCCAGGGCGGCTGCTGGGCGTCCAGGCCCTGATGCCAACTGGCGCCGCCATCCATGCTGCGGTAGACGCGGACATTGCCGGCGTACACCGTGTTTCCCGTGGCGTCGGTGGTGTCCATGGCGATGGAATAGTAAGGCGAGCCGTCGCCGTTGGGGAAGATGGCGTCGGACCAGACCGGTGTGGTCTGATAGTCCCGCACTTGCCGGAGGCCGCTCTTGGAGGCGAGCCAGGCCACGTCCTTGGCGCTGTCCATTTCAAGATCCTTCACCTGCACGGCCTCCAGGCCCTCGTCGATCTCGTGGATCGTGTCTCCGCCATCCTGGCTGGCGCCGATGCCCTGATCCGTGGTGCAGATGATCAGGTCGGGGTCCAACGGGCAGCCCTGCACGCCGCTATCGTTGGGATGTGTCTCCTGTCCCAGGTAGCCGATGCTGTGCCAGGTGCCCGGTGCGCCCAGGGAGTCGCTGCAGGCGGTGCCGAAGTAGACTCGGTAGGTGGGCAGCGCGTCCGCGCAATGCAGCCAGGTGCCACTGGTGCCGCCAATCCCCGTGGTGGATTCGGTCCAGCCGCTGGCCAGGGAGTCCCGCCATGCCAGGGCCTTCTGGTGGGCCGGCTCAACCCCCTGCACAAAGCCCAGGAAGAGCCGTCCGTCCGGCCCCGCGCCAAAGGCCGTGCAATGCGCGGGATCCGTCAGACCCGTCATGTCCAGCGTAACCAATACGGTCCCGGCGTCGAACGAGCCCGTCTCCTCCGAGCTGATCCACAACGGCGTGGCGCTGCCGGGGGCGAACAGGAACAGGTGGTCGGCACCGTTCCAGCTGGCGACCTGCAGGCACATGTTGGGTGCCGGCCCGCTCGGAACAGCCAGCGGCGAATGGGCGTCCTCGCTCAAGCTCCCGTCCGCCGGCGCGATGGAAGCAAAGTGCAGCTGGCCCGCACTCAGCCAGTAAAGGGTGCCGTCGTGACTGCAGAGTGCCTGGGCAGAACCCGTGTCCAGCTGCGTCAGGCTGCCAGCGCTCTCCGATACCCGGAAGAGGCCGGTTGGCGCGCTGAAGAACAGCCAGCCCGACCCTTCATCCACGGCCAGCAGCTGGATCGAGGCGCCGAAGTTGTCGTCCGCATCCACATCCGGCACGGACTGGAACGCCCCGAACTGCGCAGGGGCAACGCTGTGGTCCACATCGGCCCAGAACAAGCTGTTGGCGCTCTCCGTGCTCACCCAAATCCGGCTGGTGGTCGCGCCGGTGGAGTTCCAGGCCATGCCCCAAACCCTTCCACCATACACGGCCTCCGCCTCGGGTCCGCTCAAGTCCGCCTGGACAGCACCCACCGAAAGCAGGCCGACCACCAACAATTGGCTCCATGCAGCTTTCACGCACCACCCCCTGTTTACTTTGTGGACCGAACCTATCGGCCAAAGGAGGCAGGTAATTCAGTTTGGCCGAGAATCTTTCCTGAAAACCTGGGACGATCTGGGGCACTGAAGATCATTAGAGAGCCGCAGCGTCCCGATCCCTTGTGACACAAAAAGCCCCCGACGGAATCCGCCGGGGGCTTTTCATGGGATGCGGGCCAGGATTTACTTCGCCAGCAGCAGCTTGAGCGTCGCGCGCCGCCCCTCCGCCTCCAGCACGGCCAGGTAGAGGCCACTGGCCAACCCGTCGCCGTCGAAACGGACGCGGTGCCGGCCCGCGGCCAGCGGCCCGTCGGCCAGCAGGGCCACGCGCTCGCCCCGCAGGTTGAAGACGGTCTGCCGCACGGCGCCGGGCGCGCTGAGCGTGTAGTCGAGCAGGGTCGCCGGGTTGAAGGGATTGGGCTCCGCGTTTAGCAGCGTGAAGCGGACGGGCGCCGCCGGCGGCAGGTCCACATCCTCCTGGTGATACAAGGTGTCCGCCTCGTAGCCCGCCAACTGGTCCAGCTCGATGGTCTCCACCAGCGAGCCTTCACCGGCTGGCCCTTCGTAGACGTAGCGGTAGACGCGCTCCGTGCCGTCGTCGAAAAGGAAGCGGTAAGCCTGCTCGCGGATGGGTAGCTGCTCGTGCGCCACCGAAAGATGCAGCAGCACGCGGCGGTTGGCCGGCAGGCGCCCGTCCCGGTCCGCGGCTCCCGCCGGGTTGTGGATCCACAGGCCGGG
>DYSB01000152.1 GCA_020726405.1 Acetofilamentum sp.
CTTCTTTGCCCTGTTCCAATACCGGTTCAATCGCCGCATGAATCTGGTCTGGCTCCTCCTTCTCCCCGCCCTTGCACTGGCCGGTACCACCGGCAGCCTCAAGGGATTGGCGAGCAGGTGTGGCGAGCAGGGCCGGCGACGGCAGCCCCGTGGTGGGGGCCAACGTGGTGCTGGCAGGGACCAAGATGGGCGCCGCCACGGACATCAACGGCGTATACTACACCACCAACATTCCAGCCGGCACGTATGAGGTGCAGGTCTCGGCGGCGGGGTACAAGACGGTCCACCTGCCGGATCTGCGCATCAGCGCGGACCTGCTCAAGGTCCAGAACGTCACGCTGGAGGAAACGGCCCTCCAGGGCGAGGAAGTGACCATCTTCGCGGAGCGCCCGCTCATCGAACGGGACAAGACCTCGTCCGTGCAGATCACCGACGCCGCGCAGCTGCAGCAGCTGCCCGTGCGCGGTTACAACTACATCATCAAGATCCAGTCCGGTGTGCAGTCCTATAACTACAACTCCACCAACGCCGGCAGCTATTACAACGAGAACACCAACGGTCCGCGCATCTCCGTGCGTGGCTCGCGCGAGGACGAGGTGATGTTCAACGTGGACGGTGTCACGTTGAATGACCCCTACTCGGGCTTCATCACCTTCCGCATCCCGGACCTGGCCTGGGACGAGTTCGCCTTCCGCAAAGGCAACTTCTCGGCCGAGTACGGGCGCTTCATGTCCGGCGTGGTGTGTCGCCGTCGGCTCGCGGGAAAGCCCTATTTTGCCCCCATGAACATGCCTAACTCCACCCTTGAGCCCGCTGCCTGGTTGACGGCGGCTGGAATCCCCCACCATCTGCCGCGCGCCTGGCGCATGCCGGGCGGGGGTAGTGATAGGGTGATGACCCGGATCTGGCCGGACGGCGGCAAGCGCAAGAGCCTGGTGCTGGTGGAAAATCCCCATCCCCAGACCTTCGGCGGACCGCTGAACGAGAACCACTCCTTCTGGTACGTGGGCGGCCTGCTACGCAAGGCGGGCGGACATGGGCCGGCGCTGGTGTTCGCGGACCTGGAGCAGGGCTGGTACCTGGTGGAAGATCTGGGCGACACGCTGCTGCTCGCGCTGGTGGAGGAAGCCGGGCGGGAAGATCCGCGCGTCGAGGCCTGGATGGAAGAAGTGCTGGACATCCTGCTGGACCTCCAGCACGGGTTGCAGGGCGTCTTCGATCCGACCCGCGTGCATGCCCTGCCCTACGACTATGAGCTGATGACAGTCTGGGAATCCGGCTACTTTCGCGAACGCTTTGCTGAGGGCTTGCTGGGCCTGCCCCTGGACCGGGCGGCCTTTGACAGTGAGTGTCAGGAACTGGCCCGCCGGGTGGAGACCTCAACTCCCAAAGGCGTGCTCTTCCGCGATTTCCAGTCCACCAACGTGCTGCGCACGGACGACAGCTGGCGCTTGATCGACTTCCAAGGCGCGCGGTTGGGACCGCCCCAATACGACGTGGCCTCCTTTGTCAACGATCCCTACCTGCGGCTACCCGCGCCATTGCGCTCTCGACTGGTGCAGCGCTTCGCCCGGCGGCGCGCGGCGCACGGACTGGAGTCCGCGGCTTCCTTCCTGGAGGCCTACCCGCTGGTGGCGGCCCACCGCATGATGCAGGCTCTGGGCGCCTATGGACTGCTCAGCAAGGTGAAAGGCAAGTGGTGGTTCCTCCGGCACGTACCTGCGGCGCTGGGCCACCTGCAGGAACTCCTGGGTCAGCCCGCCTTCGACGCTTGTCCGGAACTGCGCCGGGTAACCCGGGCTGCCGCGGAGCAGGTGGCTGGGGGCGTCCTGGAGCGCCTGCGCCCGGCTGACGAAGGCACCGCGTGAGACGCGCGGTCTTCACCGGCGGCGGCACCGGCGGACACGTCTATCCGGCCCTGGCCATTGCCCAGGCCCTGCTGGGACCGGGCGGCTGGGACGGGCTCTACATCGGCACTCGCGGCCGCGCCGAGGAACGCATCCTCGCCAGCCTGGAGGCTGGCGGTCCGTTGACCCTGCCCTTCCGCAGCGCCAGCGCCACGGGCTTCCCCGGCCTGCGCAGCCCGCGTCTGCTGCCCTTCCTGTTCAAGCTCAAGCTGGGGACGCTGCAAGCCGCCTGGCACCTGCTGCGCTTCCGGCCCCAAGTGGTGGTGGCCACGGGCGGCTACGCCTCGGCGCCCACGGTGTTTGCCGCGGCCCTGCTGCGGCGGCTGGGCCTGCTGCGCTGCGGCATCCTCATCCACGAGCAGAACGCCAGCGCGGGCCTGATGAATCAACTGGCCGGCCGACTGGCCGACCTGGTGGCATTGACCTTTCCCGAGTCCGCCGCGGCCCTGCCCGGTTGTCGCACGCAAGTGACGGGCTATCCCGTGCGCGCCGGGCTGGAGAGTCTGCCCGACCGGCTGGAGGCCTGCCGCAGTCTGGGGCTGGATCCCGACAAGCCCGTGCTCTTTGTGTTCGGGGGCTCCCAGGGCGCGCGCGCCATCAACCTGGCGCTCTACCGGATCCTGCCGGAGCTGCTGCGCCAGGGCGTGCAGGTGCTGCACGGCACGGGCATGTCTGCCGGGACGGCCTGGGACGCGGGCCGCGAGCACGCGCTCCAGCTGGAGCGGCTGGCACGGGAGTGCCCGGACTGGAGCCAATTGGCGTCGCTGTATCACGCCCGACCTTATTTCGACCAGATCCAGCTGGCCTACGCGGCGGCCGATCTGGTGTGCTGCCGGGCGGGCGCAGGCGCGTTGTTCGAGCTGCTGGCGATGGGCCGGCCCGCATTGTTGATTCCCAAGATGGGCCTGCCTGGCGATCATCAGACGGCCAACGCGCGCAGCGCCGAGAAGGCGGGCGCGGCGGAGGTCCTGCTGGAGGAACCCCTGCCGGAGGAGGGCCGAATCGAGGCGGGCCTGCGGCCGGAAGCCCTGCTGGAGCGTGTGCAGGGCCTGCTGAACGACCCCGAATGCCGCACCGCACTGGGAGTCCGGGCCCGCGAGCACTTCCACGCGGACGCGCGCGAACGGCTGGCCGCCTTGGCGGCAGCCCTGGCCGCGGGCGAGCGACCCGCCGGGGAGCGCGTGGCGCCGGGTCCGCGCTCGCTGGAACGCACGCCCACGCTGGAGCTGTGTCGGCGCGCGACCTGGGAGCCCGCAGGCCCGGATCGACGTTACTTGGAGTACCGCTGTCTGGCGGCCCTGTGCTCCGACTCCTGGGTGGAACGCAACGCGGGGCTCAAGCTGGCAGCGGCCCTGCACCTGGAGCGCGCCCTGTCGCTACTGATCCGGCTGGCCGAGGATCCCACGCCGGTGGGCGGCCTGCGCCGCCTGTTGGGCGAGCGCCGGGGCCAGAATGGTTTCATCCGCCGCAACTTGATGACCACGCTGGCCTCGCTGCCGGCCACGCCCGAGACTGACCGCGTGCTGCGAGCTGCGCTGGACGACTCCTACTGGGAGGTTCGCGTGGAGGCCATCCGCACGCTGACCCTTCAGGAGCGGCCCACGGATCCGGCGCTGGTGGAGCGCATGCGGCGCTTCCGCCGGCAGGGTAACTTTGAGGAGGCCCAGGCCGTGGCCCACTGGTGGGCGGCCTGCCAACCGGCCGCCGGTTGGCGCGAATGGATCCTGCCACTCTCCCTGCACGCCAACTGCCTGGTGCGCGAGGCGGCCATCCGGGCCCTGCAGCGCAAGGTGAAACAGGGTGAACTGCAGCTGGCCGATCTGCAGGGCGAGCTGGATCTCTTCCTGCTCACCAGCACGCATTTCCGGCCGCAGTTTCCCCTCAAACAGGCCATGCGCGCCCTGGCCGAACAGCGGGAGGTCTCATGAGACAGGCCCGGCAACGCCCGGCCGGGAGGCAGCGCCCATGCTGACCTGGCTGGCCAATCTGCTACGCGAGGAACTGGGGGGCCCCGGCTTCCTGCGGCTCTTCAACTACATCTCGTTCCGCACGGTGATGGCCGCGATGACCACCTTCGTGGTGAGCCTGATCATCGGCGGACGCCTGATCCGCTTCCTGCACCTGCGGCGGATCCGCGACGTGGTGGAGGATTACGGCGTCATCGACGTCTCCAACAAGCGCGGCACGCCCACCATGGGCGGCCTGCTGATGATCCTCTCCATCCTGACGGGCTACGGGCTCTGGTTCCGCCCGGGCAATCCTTTTTCCTGGGCCGGACTCTCCGCCCTGCTCTGGTTCGGGCTGGTGGGATTGATGGACGACTGGGGCAAGCTCAAGGGCGGCAGCGGCAAGCACGGGCTCTCCCAGGGCGCCAAACTGGCCCTGCAGGCCCTCTATGCCACAGGCTTCGCACTCTGGCTGCTGTCCGCCTGGTCACCTTTGCCCGAGGCGCTGCAGAGCCAGCTCTACCTGCCCTTCGTCAAGGGTCCCGTGCTGGAGTTGGGTTGGTGGAGCGTGCCCTGGACCGTGCTGGTCTTCCTCAGTGTTTCCAACAGCGTGAATTTCGCCGACGGGATGGATGGCCTGGCCGTGGTGCCCGCGGCCATCTCTTTCATGGTCTACGCCGTGTTCGCCTACGTGCTGGGCAACGAGGTCTACAGCCAGTACCTGCAATTCGAATACGTGCGCGGAGTGGGCGAACTGGCCGTCTTGGGCGGAGCCGTGATCGGCGCCGGGTTGGGCTTCCTGTGGTACAATTTCTTTCCGGCGCAGGTCTTCATGGGGGACACGGGCAGCATGGCGCTGGGCGGCCTGCTCGCCGCCGTGATGCTGCTGATGCGGCAGGAAGTGCTCTTCCTCATTGTGGGCGGCGTGTTCGTGCTGGAGGGCGCCAGCGTGCTCATCCAGGAGAAGATCGGCATCGGGATCCTCGGGCGGCGCATCTTTTATCGCGCGCCCATCCATCACGCCTTCGAGCATCGGGGCGTGGCAGAGACCAAGGTGGTCATCCGTTTCTGGATCATCGCGCTGTTCCTGGGCTTCCTGGGCCTGCTCTCGCTGAAAATCCGCTAAGCCGTGGCCTGTGCGAGGCTCTTCAACACAGAGGCACAGAGTTCTTATTGGATTCGGCCTCGGAAGAGACTGGATCGTTCGAGAGTCCATTTGCGCACGAAGACTCGAAGTCTCAAAGACGATTTGTGATACGTGAGGTGAAGCCCGTCAGGGCTGAACCAGAACCAGGTGGTGACGCCGTCAGGCCTGATCGGCCGTTCCACCTTTCTGGCGCCAGCAGAAAGGTGGAAAACAAGGGCTACCGGCAGATGATTGGGATGCGAAAAACCCCCATCCTAACCTTCCCCCTTGCTGGGGGGAGGGATTGCTATCGATGTGTCACAGCTGACTGAGAGGGAATGAAGTGAAGGAACCCATTGGCGTGCTTCTCGCTGCCGGGCTGGGGACGCGCCTGCGACCCCTGACCTTGGTGCGTCCCAAGCCGCTGGTGCCCGTGCACGGCATTCCCCTGCTCGAGTTCGGGCTGCGGCAGCTGCGGCAGGCCGGTTGCCGGGTGATCGCCGTGAATGGCCACCACCTGCGCGAGGCGCTGCGGACTTGGCTGCGGACCCGCACCACCCAGGGCGGCCTGGACCTGCGCTTCTTTGCCGAGCCCGACCTGTTGGGCGTGGGCGGTGGCCTGGCTCGGATGGCGCGCGAGCTGCCGCCCGGTCCGCTGCTGGTGCAGAACGGCGATGTACTGCACGATGGGGAGCTGGCACATCTGCTGGAGCGCGCGCGTGGCGCCGAGGTGGCGCTGGCCCTGGGTGGCGAGCCCCGGGTGGTGGAGTGTTCCGCCGGCCGCGTGCTGGGCCTGCGCGATCCGGCGCGCAGCACGCATGGATTCACGGGCATCCACGTTTGGAGCGAGCCCGCCCGCGAACGGCTTTGCGCCTGGACCCGACCGGACCTGATCCCCTTCCTCCAGGCGGAGGTGGCGGCCGGCCGCGGCATCCTGGGGGTGGAACTGGCGACAGGTGGAACGGGCGCGCTCTGGGAGGACCTGGGCACCCTGGAGCGCTATCTACCCCTGCACCGGGAACTATGGGGGAATGGCGCCTATCGCCGGCTGCTGGAGCGGCTGGAGCTGGCGCCCCGCTGGGACGCCCGACGCGCGCTCAGCCTGGGAGAGCACAGCGTCCTGCCGAAGGGTGCCCGCAACTGCGTGGCCTGGGAGGGCGTGCATTGGCAAGGCGAGGCCCGCGACAGCGTGTTCCTGGACGGCGTGCAGGGCCGTGGCCTGGTGGCAGGCGAGATCGTGTTGTGACGGACCAAGACCGGAAGGAATCGCGGGCATGACCCTGGGACGCTGGATCCGCCGACTGGTCTGGTTGGGCCTGGTCGGACTGCTGGCCTGGGGCGTGCTCTGGCTCTTCCCCTGGACCCATCCCGCGGGAGAGACGAAGTTCCGCCTGCTCTCCTGGAACGTGCACGGCTTCCACAATCGGTTCGATGGCGACTCCCAGCAATTGATCCTCGATGGGATCGCGAGCCAGGACGCCGATGTGCTGGTGCTGCAGGAGTTCCCTGTCTCACGGGGCGGCGGGCGCGTGCGGGAGGCCTTGCGCCGGGCGGGTTATCCGCACGAGGCGCTGTTCGCCTACGACCACTCCGTCACGGACGCTTACGCCATGGGTTTGGCCATCTACTCGCGCCACCGCATCCTGCGCTTCCGTGAGTTCCCCCTGCAGCCGCAGGCCGAAGGGCGCATCCTGGCCCTGGCCGAGCTGGAACTGGAGGGACGAGTGCTGCGCGTGGGCGGCGTCCACATGCCCAACTCGGACATCCACCTCAACGGCAAGCGGGCGATGATCCGGAGCGAGCTCTTCGGCGAGAATCTGCGCACCCTGCAATGCGAATCGCTGCTCACGGCCCTGCGGCCCTGGCAGCAGGAGGCGCTGGTGGTGGCCGGCGATTACAACACCTTCCCACTCTCGGCGGCCTGGCGCATCATGCGCGGCGAGTACCTGGACGCGTTCTCCGTCGGCGAGTGGACCTCCGGGACCTTCAGCATCCGCGAAAACCTGGACGTGAAGATCGACCATATCTTTCATTCCAAAAAAGTGCGAAGCTTGACTGCGCAGGTGGTGAATCTGGCTGGCTCCGATCATCGTCCCGTGCTGGCGGAGCTGCAATTCTGACAAGAACCGCCGGCAGAGCCATCATCCACCGCCGGCCCCCAATCTGGAGTGTGCATCGATCCCTGGCTCAGCCTTGCGCCGCCCCCCTGCTAGGAGTCTGTCGGACTTGGCCACTTGGCGGGCTTCATCGCCCCACCGGGCCGGATTTTTCGGAGCTTTCTTGCACATACCCCCAGTATGCGCTGCGAAATCTCC
>DYSB01000153.1 GCA_020726405.1 Acetofilamentum sp.
CGCCCTCGCGCACCTTGCCGAACAGCTCGTCCAATCCCAGCACGGCGCCGGTGGATGTGCGCGCCTCCAGCTCCACGGCCCTCGACAAGCGCGCCGGGCAATAGAGGTTGGCCAACAGGCCGGCCCGCCGCTGGGCCAAGCGCTCCCGCAGCGGCGTGTCTAATCGATCAACGGCTCGTTCATCATCGAAACTCCAGCTCCAGCCGGGGCCGAAAGCCTCCAGTGCGCGTTGGGACTCGATCCAGAGCGCCGGATCCAGCGCCGCCTCCAGCAACAAATCCAGGAGCCGCCGCTGCTCCTCCACCTCCCAGGGAACCAGCGACTGACCTTCACTCCCCCAGGGCCGACGGTTGTAGCGGTAGGCACCCACGTAGCGCGGCAGTGGTTCCAAGGCGGCCCAATAGCCGTCGAAGGCGCGCTCCCAGGCGCGGCGGTACAGAGCGGGGTCGTCGTCGTGCTCCAGCAGCTGCCAGGGTTGCATGGCCAGTCGCGCCCGGTTGAGCTTCAGCTGGTGTCGGGTCATGGCCTCCTCGTCGGAACCCAGGTCGAAGACGCGGATGGTGGGGTCCACTGCGCTGCCCCAGCCCCGCACGTCGTAGGCGTCCTCGTCCGTGCCGTAGCGCAGGGCGGGATCCGGTGTGGTTTGTACAAACGTCCTGGTTTTTCCCGCCGCCCTCGGCAGGATCTCGGCGGCAAGAAGCTGGGCGTCCTCCGCTGGATCCGTTCCACCAATGGGCAGATAGCCCCATTCAATGGCGAACAGGTCGTAGGGGCCCAGGGTCCGGGTGTAGTAGTCGCCCTGCTCCGCGGGGTCCACGGCCACGTGGGCGCCGTTGTATTCCATCACGCTGCTGGTGAGGCCGTGCTCCTTCGTCTTCACACTGTCCCCAAGAGCCTCGAAGGGCCAGAGGGCACTGGCAGCAAAGTTGTGGCGCAGGCCCAGTGTGTGGCCCACCTCGTGGGCGGCCAGCTGCACCAGGTACTGGTCCACGATGGACTTGGGCAGCGGTTCGCCGGGTTTCAGAAGCCCTGCCTCGGCCAATTGGGTCCCGGCCTGCCAGGCCTGGCGGGCCAACTCGGCGCCGGCCTCGCATTGAAAGGCCATGCCCGATTCGGGGTCTTTCCACAGGGCAGCCAGGGCCTCGCCCTCCTCCTGCATCGCGTGCAGCAGGCCCGCTCCGGCTTCCGGCAATTCCCCCGGCTCGTGGCCCGGACCCAATGCCCGGCGGCCCAGCGGAGCGATGCCCGAACGCCAACCCCAGGCCACCCGGCGCACCATGTCCGCCTCTACCACCACGTCGGCGTTGAGGATCTCGCCGGTGAAGGGGTTGACCTGGCTGGGGCCCATGGCGCCGAATCCCGGCTCGTTGGAGCTGATCCAACGAATGGTGTTGTACCGCATGTCCGCCGGATCCCAGTCCGCGTCGTCGGGCATCTGTTTCACCACGAAGGCATTGCGGAAGCCCGCGTGCTCGAAGGCCTGGTTCCACAACTCGGCCCCCTGGCGAATCGCCGTCCGGTGCTCTTCGGGAATGCTGTTTTCCAGCCAGTAGACAATGGGTTGGACCGGCTCCGAGAGGCCGGCTTGGGGGTCCTGCTTCACCAGGCGCCAACGATTGGCCACCCGGATCATGGGATCCTCCAGCTGGTCATCGCCCCACAGGCGCCAGCCGGTCTCGAAGTAACCCACCCGGGGGTCGGCCAGGCGCGGGCGGAAACCATCCGGCGGCATAGCCGCCAGGCTGGCACGCACCTGCAGCTCCAGCGCCCGGGGATCCTCCAGCACGCTCCAGCCGCCCTCCACTTTCTCGGCCTGGAAGCCTAGCACAGCGCCCAGCTCCGTGTTGCCCGGGAAGCTCTGGAGCAGGTTCCAGCGGCTCAATCCCGCAACCGGGCGGAACTCGCCCTTCAGGGAGCGTTTAAGCCGCTGCGCCAGCTGCAACGGGTCACCCAGAAACCACTCGTCCAGCTTCACCAGCCAGGAACCGCGCTCCGGCTCCACTTGGGCAGCCAGGTCGAATGAGGCAAGAGGTGAATCCGAGTAGCTGCGCTCCACCATGTCCAGCGCGCGCTCTGTGGCGGCGCGGAACTTCAGGTTGCGCTGGGTCAGCCGGATGCGATTGCCTGACTTGTCGAACCGCACAACCATGTGTCCACCGGGCACACTCGCGGGCATCCAAGCCCCGCCCAGCCCGGACTCCACCGTGAAGGAGAGCAGATAGTCCCGACCCAGCTGCTCGGGCTTAAGCTCCAGCCAGGCCTGGTCCTTGTCACGCTGATGGTAGAGCGTGAACAGCCCGCCCAGGGTGTCCGCCCCGGCCAGCACTTCGGCGAAGGGCGGCTGCTCGTCCTTGCCGCCTTTCCCCTTCTCCCCATCGGGTCCCGGGATGCTGAGGGTGAAGAAGGCGTCATAATCATCCGCGGCGCGGGCAGCAAGCGGCGCGGCCAGCCCCGGCAGCAGCAGTGCGGCCAGACCCAGGCTGCGGACGTGGAGGCGGAAGCCGACAGGCATGGAAGCCCCTTTCCGTGAGACACGTGAACGGGCGGCGACCGGACGGTGCTCAGGCCGATCCGCGCTCGCCCAGTTTGCGGTCGATGACGCGCTTCAACTCGCCCAGGTCCATCGACTTGACCAGATAGGCGTCGGCCAGCCAACTGGAAAAGTCCTCCTTGTGGTGCGGGAAGGCGCTGTAGATGATCACAGGCACGTCGTTGTCCTCGGCCACGATGCGCCCCATCGCCTCCAGGCCGTCCATCTCGGGCATGCGAATGTCCATCACGATCAGGTCGGGGCGTTCCCGACGCGCCAGCTCCACGGCTTCGCGGCCCGTGGAGGCGAAGAGCAGCTCGTGCCCGTCCGCGGCGAATTCCTCGCGGTAGAGCAACCTCAGGGACTCGTCGTCATCCGCGAACAGGATCCTGGCCATGATTCCTCCCATGCAGGGTGGTGATGAACTCCGCGCCGCCCAGCCGGCCGGGCTGCAGCAGGCGCAACTCGCCTTCGTGCAGGCGGGCGATGTCCCGGGCCTGGGCCAGACCCAGTCCCAGGGCGCCGTCCCGGCCGCTGACGAAAGGTTCGAACAGGTTGTCGAGCAGATTCACGGGCACGCCCGGTCCGTCGTCGGCCACGGAGATCGAGAGGCCCTCGGCTTCCAGGCGCAGACTGATGGAGAGCAGGCGGCAGCGCCGCGCGCCGTCGCGCCGGACTTCGTTCAGGTCCAGCACGTTCTGCACCTGGGCGTGGAGCATCTGGTCCAGCCGCAGCACGTCGCCCCAGACCCAGCAGGGCTCGGCGGGCGTGTCCACGCTGAGTTGGATGCCACGCTCGCGGAAGGCGTCTTCCAGTCGGTCGCGCAGCTGCAACAGGCGCTCGCGAAGGTCCAGCCGGTCGCGGCGCAGGATCTGGGGCGCGCCGTAATCCATCAAGGCCTCAAGGATTCGCTCGATGCGCTTGCACTCCCGCAGCACCAGATCCGCATGGGAACGCGGCTTCTCCTGGCCCTCCAGCTCGCGCACCAGCAGGCGTGCGAAACCGCCGATGGACATCAGCGGCGTCTTGATCTCGTGGGCCAGGTTGCCCGTCACGCGACCCACGGCGGCCATCTTCTCGCTCTTGAGCAGCAGCTCCTGCCCGCGGTCCAGTTGGTGGTAGGCCTCCTGGAGCTCCTCCAGCCGGTGATCCAGCTCCTGGTTCATCCGGGCGCGCTCCAGCGCGAAGCCCAGGTGCCGCGCGCAACTGACCAGCGCGTCCAGGTGGTCGCTGGTGGGCGGGCGGTTGGTGATGGCGTTGTCGACCAGCAAAAAGCCCCGGGTCTCCTCCGCCTCGCGGCCAGGGCTGGCCGGTACGCGCACGGGCGCCAGCCAGGACTCGGAACTGCCCGTGAGATCCAACAAGCAAAGGCTGCCCGGTTCGCGCAGCTCGGGCAGATGCAGGCACGTGCAGCCCGGGCGGTCCAGGGCCGCGCGCAGCTGGGGCGTGGCGGCCAGCAGGTGGAAGCGGATGCTCTCCACCCGACGCTGGATGGGCCGGTCGTCCTCCTCGTGGTCCAGGGTCTGGAAGAGCTCACCCAGGCTCAGGTCCGTCAGGTCGCCGCGATTCCAGATCCGGGCGGCCTCCTCGCCGGAGAGCGGACCCACCGCCAGCCGGCCGACGATCTCGTCGCCCTGGCGCTCGAAGAAGAAGGCGCGGTTGAACTCCAGGCCCTTGCCGAAGGTCAGGCCGGCCAGGATGATCCGCAGGATGCGATCCAGATCGCGGCTCTGCTGCAGGGCGGCCAGCACCTGGTTCAGGATGTCCAGTTGGCGGATCTGGCGCTCCAGGCTGGCGTCCGTCCGGCTGAGCTCCCGGTCCTGCTGGTCCAGTTCGCGCTCCAGGACCAGCACGCCACCTTCGGTTCCCTTGAGGGGCAGGATGTCCAGCTCGATGTAGTGCTCGCCGCCGCACAAATGGGGCGGCAGCTCCAGGTGGCGCCGGCGCCCGTCCGCCAGGCTGAGCCGAATGGGGCACTGCTCGGTCAGGGCCGTGCAGAGGCGGCAATCGGAGCCGTGGATGGCCCCGGGTGTCTCCAGCTCACGCCCATCCAAACCCCGGACCCGATGCTCGCGGTCCACGAGGTAGATGCGGATGGGCAGGCTGTCCAGCAGGTCCGGCGTAATCATCTGCAACATGGCGGTTCCGTTGGGATGGTGCTGAAAGGTATCCACACGGGCCGGCTGGAACAACGCCCGGCCGCTGCAGGATCAGGCTCAGGCTCCAGGGTCCGCTCCCGCCGCGGGCGGCTGCGCGGGTCTGGCCTGGACAGCCTGCACGGCCAGCACGCCTTTCATCAGCCCGGCCAGCGAGAGCAACACGGGCACCAGCCAGGGCAGCCCCAGGGGCAGCCCGAGCACGAGGGCCAAGGCGCTGAGCTGGCTGGAGGCCAGGATGGCCAGCGAGATCAGCCGCAGCCGGGCGATCCACTCCAGCCGTGTGCCGTAGAGCCGGTTCGGCACCAGGATCATCAGCGTGAGCAGGGCCTGCTGCACGAAGAGCAGGCCCAGGGCCAGCACAAAGAGCAGGGGCACGGAGAGCGTCAACGCCAGCCAGCGCGCGGGCCCTTGCAGGAAGGCCAGCAGCTCGGCGGGTTTTAATTCGCCGTCGGGCTGGCCCGGGCTGGCCAGGGGAAAGGCCTGGATCTGGTTCTCGGCCCCCTTGACCAGCAGGCGCGTGCGCGTGAGCTGCAGGTCCACCGGTTGGTCGGCCAGCCGCAGGGTGGCGTCCAGATCCAGCAGCAGGATCGGCCGGCCGGCGCGGTCGTTGATCCAGAGCGGCTCCGGAGTGGGCGGATCCGTCCAGAGCGCGCCGCCGCGCAGGCCCAGCCTGGGAAGTTGGGCCAGGATGGCGGGGGCCTCGTCCAGGTAGCGGTTCAGCTCGCGGTTGGCCAGAAAAGCCAGCGCCAGGGTCAGGCAGAGGGCCGCCAGCAGCAGGCGCGACAGGCCCGTGCCCCGGCCCTCCAGCACCTCCGCGGCCCAGCGGCGGCCCGGGCTCCAGGGCAGCCAGAGGGCCTGCCCCAGTCGACGCAGCAGAGTCATCGCGTCCTCTCCTTTCGCGCCGCCGCCCGGCGACGCCACTCTCCCATCACGCGCTCGCCCAGTCCGGCCCGCCAGGCCAGGGCCCCGAAGGTCAGGACGTGGAGCGTCCCGCCCAGCAGGATGCTCTCCAGCGCCCCGCGGCCCGCCAGCCGGCCCGCCAGCGCGGCCAGCCCGGCCACAAGCGAGTAGCGCGCGATGCGCCAGAGCCGCGCGGGCACCAGAATCCGGGCCAGGGGCTGGCCCAGTCCGCGGCGCAGCAGGTGCCAGAACACCAGCACTTCGGCCAGGGTGGCGATGACCGTGGCCAGCGCGGGTCCGGCCCAGTGGAAGCGCACCAGGATGATGGCCAGGACGAAGTTGAGCAGCAGGTCCCCGGCCGCCGTGCCCAGCACCCAGCGTTGCAGGCCCAGGTTGTTCAACACCTGGCCGTAGAACATCAGGCGCATGGGAAAGAGCAGCAGGTAGAGGCGGAAGGGCAGGGCGGACTCGGCGTAGGCCGGACCCCAGAAAGCGACGTAGAGCGGATCGGCCAACACCATCAGCAGGGTGAAGATCGGGAAGACCAGCCAGGCCACCTTCTCCACGCCCTCGGCCAGCAGGTCGGCCATCTCGGCCAGCTTGCCCTCGTGCTGCAGGCGCGAGAGATGCGGGAGCATGACCACGGAGACGCTGCCCACCAGCACCGAGACGAAAGGCACCTCCAGCGCGCCGGCCTGGAACTTGGCGTAGATGGCCTTGTCCGTGAACCAGGCCGCCACGATGTTCTTGTCCATGTACATAGCCAGGTAGGCCACCAGGGTGGTGGCCGTGATGGGCAGCGCGTAGCCGAGCAGGGGCTTCACGCGCGCGCCGACGAACTTCACCGGATGCCAGGCCATGTCCGGATGCCGGGCGGCCAGCACCAGCTGGAAGATCGCCCACTTGAGCAGGGCCATGCCGCTCAGGAGCCAGCAGACGGCGCGGATGGAGGCGGCCTCCGGGCCCAGCGTAGGCCAGAGGGCGCCCAGCAAGGCCGCCGGCCCCTGGAACAGCTGGGGCTGCGCGCCGGCCACCAGCGGGCCCAGCGCCATCACAAGGAAGAGCGCGGACTCCACGCTCATCCAGACCGCCAGCAGTTTGAAGCGGCCCAGCAGATTGAAGGTGGACTCCATCGCCGCCGAGCCCACCATGGCGAAGGAGTAGATGGCGAAGACCCGCAGGTGGCCCACCGCGTCGGGACTCATGTGGTAGAAGTCCCGCAGCCAGGGCGCTCCCAGCCAGAGCAACGCGCCGTAGACCACGCCCAGGCTGAGCAGGATCTGATGCACCAGGCTCATCAGGTAGCGCCGGCCCGCCTCGTCCAGCCGGGGATGGAAGTAAAACAGCACACTGGGCAGGCTGAAAATGAAGAGCATGTAGGTGCTGTTGAAGACCAGCCAGACGTTCTGGTACTCGGCGGCGAGCTCGAGCCGCTCGCCGAACAGACGAGCCACGCCCAGGTTCACCAGCAGGCGGGCCAGGCTGGCGCTGGAGCGTCCCAGGCTGAGCAGCAGGCTCTGCCGGGTCAAGCTCATAACCGGCTCCGGCGCCGCGCGGGTGCCTGTGGCGCAGGCGGCGCCGGGGGCAGTCCGGCGCTGATCCAGGGCAATTCACCGGCCAGGACGGGATCCGCCTCCAGCCGCGGCAGCCAAGCCCGACAGCGGGCGGGATCCCGGCGCGCCAGCAGGCGCAGCAGTTC
>DYSB01000154.1 GCA_020726405.1 Acetofilamentum sp.
TTTCTCAGCGGCCAGAGTCAGGCCACCTCGCGGTGGCCTTCCGCTGGCCGGCGTTTGGCCTTCCTGCAACCGTGTAGCTGGTTCCGCTTGAAAGCGTCACCACCTGGTTCTGGTTCAGGCCTGAAGGCCTTCACCTCGCGTGACACAAATTGTTGATCTGTCTTCGAGACTTTGAGCCTTCGTGCTCAAATTGACTCTCGGTCGCGTCACACCTTCCCAAGCCAAGAGACACTCAATTCTGGGTCTCTGTGCCTCTGTGCCTCTGTGGTGAGATCCCCCGCGCGTGGTCAGAAGCGCGTGTGATCGGTCCACTCATCGCCCTCGCCCTCGTCCTCGTCTTCCAGCACCACGGCCGGCTCGCGGCGCAGGTGCTGCACGATCGAGTAACCGATGTAGCCCAGGGCGGCGGGGAGGAGCGCCATGGCCTGCAGGAACAGAATGCTGCCCACCGTCAGCACGAACAGGGTCAGGCGCGTCAGGTTGCGGTGGCCCTGGCGCAGGCTGAAGTAGGGCATGCCCTCGAAGCGCACGCGGCTGATCATCAGGAAGGAGGCCACCAGCGTGAGCGGCAGGATGCCCGGCCGCCAAACCTCGCCGAACAGGTCCAGGCAGAACAGCACGTAGGAGACGATCAGGCCCGCCGCGGCGGGAATGGGCAGGCCGGCGAAGTGCGAGTTCTTCTTGCCCTCCACCGAGGTCTCCACGTTGAAGCGCGCCAGTCGGTAGCAGCCGAAAGTCAACGGCAGGGCGGCCAGCAGGAAGCCCGCCAGGCCGAAAATGTCACCGCGCTCGGACCAGTTGGAAAACTCCATGGTGTAGAGCAACACGCTGGGGGCCAGGCCGAAGGAGACCGCGTCCGAGAGGCTGTCCAGCTCCTTGCCGAATTCGCTCTGGCGGCCGATGGCGCGCGCCAGCTTGCCGTCCATGGCGTCCAGCAGCGCGGCGATCAGGATGAACCAGGCCGCGCGGCCCACGCCGGCGGGCTCGGCCCCGTAGCGGATCAGGCTGGCCACTGCGGCGAAGCCGAAGATCACGTTGAGGAACGTGATCAGGTTGGGCAGTCGTCCCAATTGATTCATATCCATTCTCCCAGGATGCTCTCCCCCGCGCGCACGCGGTCACCCAGTTGGACGCGCAGCGTGCTCGAAAGCGGCAGGAAGTGGTCCATGCGCGAGCCCAGTTTGATGATGCCGTAACGCGCGCCGCGCGCCAGCTCCCGGCCCTCTGCCACCTCGCAGACCACGCGCCGCGCCAGAAAGCCGGCGATCTGCCGCTGGGCCACGCGCCGACCGCGCCCGTCCTCCAGCACCAGCAAGTTGGCCTCGTTCAGCTCCGAGGACTTCTCGTGGAAGGCCATCAGGTACTCGCCCGGGCGGTAGACCACGGAGACCACGCGCCCGGCCACGGAGGCCCGGTTGACGTGGACGTTGAGCGGGCTCATGAAGACGCTCACCTGGCGGGCCGGGCCGTCGATCTCCGGGCAGTGCGCCAACTCGCGGATCTGGATCACCTTGCCGTCGGCGCCCGCAAGGATGGCCGCGGGCCCGCCAGCGGACTGGCGCTCCGGGTCGCGGTAGAACCAGGCCAGGAAGACCCCCGCCGCCACGGCCAACGCACCCGCGGGGCGCAGCCAGAGGGCCGTGTCCAGCAGGCCGGGACCCAGCAGCAGCAGGATGCCCGCCCCCAGGAAACGGCTCACGACAGGTCGGCCGGCAGGATGCAGTCTCATCAGCCCAGCACTTTCTCAAGCACGTCCCGGTAGGCCGACTCGGCGGCGGCCAGCCCGGATCGGAGGCAGTCGGAATCATACTTGCGCCGCGTGCGCCGGTCCCAGAGCCGGCAGGTGTCCGGGCTGATCTCGTCACCCAGCAGCAACTGGCCCTGGTGGCGCCCGAACTCCAGCTCCACATCCACCAGTTGGATGTCCCGGCGGTCGAAGAAACTGCGCAGGACGGCGTTGATCTTGGAAGCCATCCGGTCCACGGCGCGCAACTCGTCTTCCGTGGCCAGGTGGAAGGCCAGGCAGTGGGAAGTGTTGACTGGCACCAGCCCGGCGCCGGGCCGCTTGTAGAACAGCTCCACCACCGGCACGTCCAGCAGTTGGCCCTCCTGGACCGGGAAGATCTCGGCCAGATCCCCGGCGGCCAGGTTGCGGACGCGCACGGAGAGCGGCAGCATGTCCAGCCGCCGCACTTTCATGCGGGCCTCGCCGCTCATGGAGAGGAAGTGGTGGCCGATGTTGTAGCTCTCGAGGTAGCGGAAGACCGCCTCCGAGAAGCGCGCGCACACCTCGCCCTTGCCCTTGAACGGCGCCTTGAGCCGCCCGTCGGGCAGCTCGGCCAGATCCAGGAACTCCAGTTCCAGGGTACTGGGGCCGTCCTCGTATACCCGCTTGGTCCGATGGGTCACGCCATTTTTGGCCACCGTTCCTCCAGTCTTCCCTTGCTCAGCGTTCGCGACGGGTCTCGGGCATGGTGCCGGCGTGCATGCCAATGGTCAGCACGCGGCCCTCGCGGAAGACCTCCATCACGAGCCGGTCCCCGACCTTGACGTCCGTGTCCGCGATGATGGTCTTGATGTCCCGCGAGGTGTTCACGGCCCGGCCGTTGAGCTTGAGCACGATGTCATGGACTTTGAGCCCGGCCTGTTCCGCCGGGCTGCCCGAGCTCAGCTCCACTACCAGCACGCCGCCCTTGCCGCGGTAGCCCAGCACCTGGGCCGTTTTACGGTTCAGGTCGCGAATCCAGACCCCCGTCCAAATATTGCGGTCGACGTAGCCCTGGCCCTTGAGGTCCCGGACAATCTCCTGCACGCGGTTGGCGGGAATGGCGAAGCCCAGGCCCACGCTGCCGCCGTTCTGGCTGTAGATCATGGTGTTCATGCCGATGGCTTGGCCTTCGGCGTTCACCAGTGGCCCGCCCGAGTTGCCCGGGTTGATGGCCGCGTCGGTCTGCAGCATGCCGATGTAGACACGCGCGTCGTCCTGGGCGCCGAAATCGCGGTCCACGGCGCTGATCACACCCACCGTGACACTGGGGCTGGAGCTGGAGAACAGCCCGTAGGGATTGCCCACCGCGATGGCCCACTCGCCGATGAGGATCTTGTCCGAGTCCCCCATCTCCAGCACGGGGAATCCGCCGCCATCCAGGTCCAGCAGGGCGATGTCCGAGTTGTAGTCCGCGCCCACCAGCTTGGCGTTGACTTCGCGCCCGTCAGGCAGCGTCACGACGATCTTCTCCGCACGGTGCACCACATGCTCGTTGGTCACCGTCAGGCCGTCGGCGCTGATGATGAAGCCCGAACCCAGGTTCTGCACCGGATGCTCGATCACCCGGTCGGGAAAGAACTGGCCCCAATAGGGATCACGGGCGAAAGGGCTGCGCTCGATGTAGCGTTCCACCTGCACCACGTTGATGCCCACCACGGCGGGTTCGGCCAGGGCCACGGCGCGCGTGATGGCGTTGTGCCGGCTCTCGGCCACCTGGCCCTGCAAGGCGGCGGGACTGAGTTCAATGCCGCCGCCGCTGCCCGGCGTCTGGGCGCGCATGGGCGTCAGGGTGCGCAGCAACAGCAGGCCCAGCACCATGCCAAGGGCCAGCCAGACGCCTTCCACCATTCGCTGCACCGCACGTCTCACAGGGCGTGGCCTCTCTTCATTTCGCCTGCGGCGGGCATTTGCTCGTCCCGGTGCAGGAGCGGTCTTGTTGTTTTCCACCTTTCTGCTTGCGCCAGAAAGGTGGAGCAAAGAGGCGCCTTTTCTTAGGCGGCCAGAGTCAGGCCACCTCGCGGTGGCCTTCCGCTATCCGCAGTTTGGCCTTCCTGCCACCGTGTAGTTGGTTCCGCCTGACGGCGTCACCACCTGGTTCTGGTTCAGCCCTGCGGGCTTCACCTCGCGTGACACAACTCGTCTTCGAGTCTCTGTGTCTTCGCGTTCAAATCGACTCTCGGACCTTTCAGCCCCCGACCCAGGCCAAGTCCAATCAAATCTCTGTGCCTCTGTGTCTCTGTGGTGAGAGGCCAAGCGAGAGAGATCAGGCCTGGGGGACCTTCTTCCAGTCGTCCAAGAACTGCGCGATGCCCTTCTCGGTCAGCGGGTGGTACGACAGCTGCTGGATCACCTTGAAGGGGATCGTCGAGATGTCCGCGCCGATGCGCGCCGCCTCCAGCACGTGGATGGGATGCCGCACGCTGGCCACGATGATCTCCGTCTCCAGGGCGTAGGCGTCGTAGATGCGGCGGATGTCGGCCACCAGATCCATTCCCACCTCGCCGATGTCGTCCAGCCGTCCCACGAAGGGGCTGACGAAACTGGCGCCCGCCCGGGCGGCCATCAGGGCCTGCAGTGGCTGGAAAATCAGCGTCACGTTGGTCATGATCCCTTCGCCGCTGAAGACCTTGACGGCCTTCAAACCCTCCACGGTCATGGGGATCTTCACGCAGACGTTGGCATGCAGCTTGGCCAGTTCGCGGCCCTCGCGGATCATGCCCGCGGAATCCAGGCTGATCACCTCGGCGTTCACCGGGCCGTCCACGAGTTGGCAGATCTCGAGGATCAGCTCCTGAAAGGGCCGCTTCTCCCGGGCGATCAAGGTGGGGTTGGTGGTCACGCCGTCCAGGATGCCGATGGCCGCCGCCTCACGGATTTCCGCCAGGTTGGCCGTGTCGATGAAAAACTTCATGCCCTTCGTCCTTCCTCGTTGTTTGCGCAGTTGTCGCAGCGGGCTGCGCGCGGACGGTCCTGTTGTCCCCTCCGCCTATTCCGTCAGCCGCTGTGGATTCTCCCCATCCTCAAGCCGGCTCCAGCCCTCGGGGCCGCCGGTGCTGAACTCCTCGTAGACCACGCGTTCCAGGTACAGGCCCTGGGGTGGCGCCACCACGCCACACTGGGCGCGCTCGCCCGTGCGCAGGACGCGTTCCAGCGCGCCGGGCTCCAGCCGTCCGCGGCCCACGTCGTGCAAGGTGCCCGCCAGGCTGCGCACCATGCTGTGCAGGAAGCGGTCGCAGCGCACGCGGAGCAGCAGCTCATCGCCCCGCTCTTCCAGCTCCACGAGTTGGAAGTCGCACCAGGCCTGGGGCGGCAGCGAGCTCGTGACACAAAAGCCCCGGCAATCCCGGCGTCCGCTCAGCGCGGCCAGTTCCGCACGCATGGTTTCCACGTCCAGGTGGTAGCTGCTGCACCAAGCCAGACGACGCCGGAAGGGATCCAGCCCGCGCACCAGCCGGTAGCCGTACTCCCGGGCCCGGGCGCTGAAGCGCGCGTTGAAGCCCGCGGCGCGCTCGTCCACACGGCGCACGTGGATGTCCGGCGGCAGGATGCGCCGCAGACCGCGCCACAACTCGTCTGCCCGCCGGGCGCTGAGCGCCGGAAAGCTGCACAGGCTGGCGCGTGCGTGCACGCCCGTATCCGTGCGACCCGCGCCGCTCACGTTCAGCGGCTGGGCCAGAATGCGCTCGCAAGCCGCGCGCAGCTCGCCCTGCACGGTGCGGCCCATGGCCTGGATCTGCCAGCCCAAGAAGCCCGAGCCCTCGTAAGCCAGCTCGATGGAGAAGGTTCTCGAACCCGGCTGTGGGGCCTGCGGCAGCACGCGGAAGCGCTCCTTTCACCTGCCGGCGGAATGCCCGGGAAAAGTACCACCGTAGGCGGGGAAAGCCAAGCCGGGGGCCGTCTGCAGCGGGGCTGACAGAGGCCGAACAAAGCGCATCGAGCGGGCGGGTCCGGGTCTGGACTGGGGTTCTGGAGCAGAGGTTGGATTTGTTGGGAATTCACTCCTAAAAAGGGTAAATCCGGCTCAAGGTGTCGCCGCGAGTTGCCCGATAATCGAATCCGGACCCTGGGTGGTCCTGAATAGAACGGGAGTATCCATGTTGTACACATTGATTGGCGCATTGCTCGTCAGTCTGGCTGCCCTGGCCTGGAGCCTGCTGCGCCGCTCCAGGACCGACACGAAAGCTGGCGAGGAGGAAGACCGCGGCGAGCGCATGTTGAACTCGATGAGTCTGTCTGTCATGTTGATCGACAAGGATTTCAACATCATCTCGCTGAACGCGGCCGGTGCATCGCTGGGAGGAAAGCGGGCCCAGGACTACATCGGCACCAAGTGTTATGAGCTGTTCCGCACGGGCCACTGCCGGACGGACAAATGCGCCCTGGCCCAGGCCATGGCCCAGGGGGCGCCCGTCACCGAGCGCACGGTGGCCAACCCGCGGCCCGGCCTCAGCGTACCTATTCTTTACGCCGGCTCGCCCTTCCGCGACGCCCAGGGTCGGATCATCGGCGCCATCGAGCACGTGCTGGACATCTCGCATATCGTGGAGGCGCAGGGCGCCGTGCAGAGTGGCGCGGGCCAACTTTCCAGCGCCGTGAGCCAGCTGGCCCAGATGTCCCAGTCGGTGGATCAGGGTTTCGCCGAGATATCCCTCCAGGTGCAGGGCGTGGCCTCCGGGGCCCAGCAGATGAGCGGCAACTTCCAGACCGCCTCGGCCGCGGTGGAGGAGACCCACGGCATTTTCCGCAACCTGGCCGCGGCCACCGAGGAGATGAGCGCGACCATCGACGAGATCTCGCGCACCACGGCCGAAGCCAATGCCCGCACGCAGCACGCCGTCCAGCAGTCCCAGGGCATGCAGGGTCGCGTGCAGGCGCTCAACCAGGCCTCCAGCGAAATCGGCTCCATCGTCAACACCATCATCAGCATCTCCGAGCAGACCAAGTTGCTGGCCCTCAACGCCACCATCGAGGCGGCCCGGGCGGGCAGCGCGGGCAAGGGCTTCGCCGTGGTGGCCAACGAGGTCAAGGACCTGGCGCGCCAGACCAGCGACGCCATCGTGGACATCCAGACCAAGGTGACGGGCATCGAGACCACGGCCCGCTCCACGGCGGACGACATCCAGAGCATCACGGGCTACATCACGGAAATCAGTCACACCATGACCACCGTGGCGGGCTCCCTCGAAGAGCAGAACGCCACCACCCGCGAGATCGCGCGCAACATCGGGCAAGCCGTCCAGGGGATGAACGACGCCACGCGCAGCGTCTCCGATGCTTCCGCCGCAGCCCATGAGATCAGCCAGCGCATCCAGTCGGTGCGCGGCGGGATGGAGGACGTGGGCCGGCAGGTCCGCCAGGCCGGCGAGCACACCGGACAGCTGCGCAGCCTGGGCGACAGCCTGGAGCAGGCGGCCCGGCGGCTGGAGAACTAGCGCGGCACAGGCGGCGGCGCCGCACGAGAAAGCCCCCCGATCCGCGGACCGGGGGGCTTTTGTGTGACCGGGTGGGGGAGG
>DYSB01000014.1 GCA_020726405.1 Acetofilamentum sp.
GGCGGGCGGCGTCCGGCGGCGCCTGGAACACGCCGCTGAGCCGGGTGGTCCGGCCCTCGTGGAGCAACTCGCGGTGGACGCGGGCGCCAAGCAGAGCGGCCACGGCCCCCAGCAGCATGCTCTTGCCGGCGCCGGTCTCGCCGGTGACGGCCACGAAGCCAGCCGGCAGGGCCAGGTCGAGGGCTTGGATCAGGCCGAAATGCTCGATGGTCAGGTGTTTCAGCATGGGGGCAAGATACGGCGTGGAGGCCTCAGGGAAAGGGGGAGGATCAGCCGCTTTCCCCGAGACGATGGGGACGGTTCGCTGGAAATGACACGGGGCGGGATCGAGCTGCGTGCATGTGGTACATGTGCCGAAGACGGGACGCGAGCCAGACAGTCATCCGATTCTGACAGTGCGCCCTCCCACCGCCCCCCACCCGCCCGGGGTACTTGGGTACTTCCTTTTTGATCCCCGTATGACAGTGGAAAGCGGTGGATAGCGAATGACGTGTGGAGTGCCGCGGACAAGATGGATGCCGGGCACTTGGCCGGGCGCAAATTGTCACGGCTCGCCATCAGAGGCTTCAAGATCGGCCCTGCGCCGAGTCCACCTCCAGTGGGCCAACGGGCAGGAAACGGTCCCGGCGGCGCGCCGCCTCCAATTCCTGTGCCTGACTCCCATCCCACCACCACAGCCAGAGCGGGCAGCTCTCCCCCGCCTGTGGTCGCAGCACTTCCGCTGGAACGCCGAAGCGATTCCACCAGGCCAGCCGCAGAAAAGGTGCATGCCAACCCAGGGCGTAGGGCGCCAGCTGGCCCAAGCGGGCGTCCAGGTGTTGCAACAGCTGGACCCGCTGGTCGTCCAGCAGATTGGCGTCATAGGCCTCGATCAGGGAGTCCACGGTCGCGTCCGCCAAACCCGATGGATTGTACGACGCGACCTGTGAGGAATGGAAGGGGGAGAAGGGGCGGGGTTCCTGCAGGCCGCGCCATTGATGCCAGAACAAGTGGATCTCGCCCTTGATCACCCGGTCCCGGTGGGTGGCCATGTCCACGGGTTCGGTCCGCAACCGCACCCCGGCCCGGGAAAATTCCTGGCGGATCAGGTCAATCACCAAGGTCCATTCCGGTGAGAGATTCGTCGCCAGCACCACGTCCAGCGGGTGTCCCAGGGAATCCTGTCGCACGCCGTCCGGGCCGCGCCGCCAGCCAGCCTCGTCCAGCAAGCGGCCGGCCTCCAGTGTGTCACAGCGCAGCTCCGGCAGGGCGGGTTTCTCGCCCGGCGTGCCCTCGAAGTAGCTGCGCAGTGGCTCATACTCACCGCGGTAAGGACCCTCGATGATCTGCTCACGGGGCAGCAGGTGCGTCAAGGCCTGGCGCACGCGAAGCTCATCCAGTGGTGGACGGCGCAAGTTGAAGACCAGCGCCATGCCGTCCGCCGGCTGATGCAGCCGGACCTTGCGGCGTTGCACCCAACCGGCGCGCAGCGGCTCCAGGGCTTGCGGCGTGATCTCGGTGACCCAATCCGCGGCGCTGTTGACGAATAGAATGTCCACCTCATCCGCAAGAAAAAGCTGCCGCTCTTCCTTGGGCGACCGGACCACGCGCAGCACCAGCTCGCGAAAATTTCCCACTCCCTGCAGGGCTGGGTCTTTTCGTCGCCAAGCCCGACTGTGCCGTGTCAGCCGCAGTTCGCTGCCCGGCTTGTTCTCGGACAAGAAGTAAAGGCCGCTGCCCGGCAGGGGCTCGGTCCTTCAGCGCTCCAGGACGTCTCGGGCACTCAATCCGTCGACCAGGTGAGCGGGCAGAACGGGCATGAGGAAGGCCAGATTCTGGAAGGCGGACAGCGAGCGGGAGCTGCAGTGGATTCGCACCAGATGGGGGCTGAGGACCTGTGGCTCAGCCAACTGCCGATATTCGGCGGAGACACTGGGCTGGCCCAGGCTTTCATCTGTCAGCAGGCGCCAGGTGGCCCTCACATCCTCCGCTGTGACACGCTGACCCGTCTGCCAGCGAGCCTTTGGGTCCAAGCGAAACGAGATCCACTGACCCAGCGCGGAGTCCGCCTCGATTTTCCAGTGACTGGCCAATTTTGGCGTGTGGAATCCGCTCCAGGCATCGCCACCCAGCAGGGTCTCATGGAGGAGTCCCGCTGCCAATGTTTGGAAGTGCTCCGCACCGGTGCGGGCCAGGGGGCAGAGGCTGGCGGGAAACCCATGCAGGGGGACGCGCAACACGCCTCCCGGTCGGGCAAGTGGATCTCCCGGCGCTTGGCCATCGGCGTTGGTGACGAAACCCAGGCTGGCGGCGAGCGACTCGAAGCCCGCTCCGCCCAGTTCGGCTGAGACTCCGGACACGGGGCCAGCGGCCAGCTCCTCCGTCGCGTACCCGTGTCGCGTCCAATACATGCGGGCATCCTCGCCCTTGGGGGAAGGCGCGGCCTGCACGAGCAGAGCGATGGCGCAGCAGAGCAGGGCGCCGATCAGGCGGAGGGGTGGGATCAGCATGGCGACTCCGATCAGCGGATCACGGCCAGTTTACCCTCCGCGCTCCCGCCGCTGGAGGTGACCAGCAATAGGTAGACGCCGCTCGGTACGAACTCGCCGCCGCTGTCCCGGCCGTCCCAGCCGGCCTCGGCCTCCAGCAGGCTCAGACTGCGCAGCCGGCGGCCGTTGACGTCGTAGATGGTCAGGCGCGCATCGTTGGCCAGACCATCGGGCAGGACTCGGGCGCGTCGCGTGCCGTCGGGCCGGAAGGGGTTGGGATACATGCGCACGGGCCCCGCCGGCCCCGTCCCGTAGTCCTGCGCACCTTCGGCGTTGGCGAACAGACCCAGGTTGGTGGCGGCCCAGAGCTCGCCCGTGCGCGGATTCACCCGCAGCTTGTTCACCACCAGATCGTCCACGCGGCGCAGGAAGGAGTTCAGATCTTCCACCACGGTGGGTTCGCGGAACGTGCCGGATTCCGGTTCGTAGACGTTCAGGCCCTCGCCGGAGCCCAGCCAGACGCGGCCACGGCCGTCCACCTCCACGGCGTCCAAATCCTCGCTCAGCAGGCCCTCGATGAATTGCACGCGGCTGAACTGGGCCGTCGAGCCGTAGAGACCGCCCATGTAGAAGCCGTCGCTGGTGCTGATCCAGAGGTTGCCGTCCGGATCCGCCCGCAGGCCGCGGATGCTGCCCTTGGCCTCCAGCTCGAAGTTCCAGACAGCGTCCGACAGCTGGTGCTCTTCCAGGCGCCATTCCCCGAGCCGGGAAACGGGCAGGCCGCGCGGGCTGAGCTGTAGCAGGCGCTTGTACTCGTCGCGGGATTCCTTGCCGGCCATGCCCGCCCAGACCAGACCATCCGGGGACGGCTCCAGGTAGTAGGGGAAGATCTGGTCGAACTGCGCATAGAAGCGACGCTGGAGGGCCGTGCTGCTGTCGGAGTACCAGGCGGCGGGCAGCACCACCAGGCAGGAATCGTCAATCGCCTGATGGTTGATGATCCAGAGGTTGCCCGCCGCGTCCTCCTTCAGGTCGCTCACCAGGCAGAAAGTCTCGCTGAACCCCCCCAGCGTGTTTTGGTAGCCCGCCAGCCGCTTGGCCGCGAGAGAATCGGCGTTGAAAGTGACCAGGCTGGAATCGGCGGGCAGCAGGCGGCTGCAGCCCTTGCCCCAACTGCCGAACCAGACGCCGCCCCGGCTGTCGCAACAGACGGAGGTGGGATAGTTGGCGAAGACGCTTGAGCCCAGCTGCCAGGGGCGCCAGCCCGTGTCCGCCAGTTGGAACAGCCCGTTGCGCGCCGGGTTGGTGGAGACGCCCACGGCCCACAGCTCGCCGCCCGCTGTGAAGTCCAGATCCATGAACTGCTCGGCGCCGGGAACGTCCGGTGACCAGCTGCCCACCAGCGCGCCGTCCACGATGGCGGCCAAGCCACCCGGCCGGGAGTCCGGCAGCAGCGTGGCCCAGAGTGTATCACCGCTGAAGGTCAACGCGCCGGCCTGCTGCGGCAGGGCGACCTCGCGCCCGTCCTCGAGCAGGATGCGGCTGCCGTAACCCTCAGCCACGGCCACGGCCCAGCGTGTGTCGGCGGCGGCCAGGGCCAGGGGCGAAGTCAAATCGGTGCGCTCGGCCGCCCAGTCCCCCGTGGCGCCCAGTGAGCCCAGCCAGCCCCGGTTCTGGGAACCGCGCAGCAGCGCGTAGATCCGCTCCGCGCCGGGGGCCAGCCAGGCGCGCTCCACCAGGGTCAGGGCTCCGGGCGTGGGCAGGGTGGTGAAAGAGGCGGGCAGGGCGGGATAACCCTCGCCCACCGCCAACCCTTCTTCGACCACGGCCACCAGGCGCGAGCCCAACGGGGCCGCGGCCAGCACGGCACTCTGGCTGCTGAAGGAGCCCAGGTCATGTAGGTTCCAGCGCACGAGGAACTCGTCGCTCTCCGGCAGGAATTCGAACCGTGTGACACCGATGCTGTGCGAGACCAGCACGCCGCCGTTGCCGCCCCACAGGTCGTTGATGGAAGAGATGAGTGGGTGCTCCTGGAATTCCAGGAAGCCGCGGGATTCCATCTCGCCCTGCACGGAACGCGCGGAGAGGCTGGCGTCCTGGCCCGCCCAGAACAGTGTGCCCGCGCCGTCCTGGCAGACGTCTGCCAGGTCCACGGCCAACAGGCCCTGGGGCAGCGAGAGGTGACGCCAGGTGCCGTTGGCCGGATCGAAAAGCGCGGCGCCCCGGGTGGAGGAGGTGGCCAGCAGGCCGTCTGCTTCCACCAGGCCCGTGGCATAGGAGTAGTCGACCACGTGCCGCCAGGCGGCAGGGGCCGATGCGGCCAAACCCAGCGACACGGCGAGTGTGAGCAGGCAGGCGCGGTTCATGGTCAGCCCAACTGCTTGTGCAGGTCGGCCATCTCGATGGCGCTGAGCGCGGCGTCCCAGCCCTTGTTGCCGGCCTTGGTGCCGGCGCGCTCCACGGCCTGCTCGATGGTGTCGGTGGTCAGGATGCCGTTGGCCACTGGCAGGCGCTTCTCCAGCATGACCTGCGCGATGCCCTTGGCGGACTCGGAGGCGATCACATCGAAATGCGGCGTGGCCCCGCGGATCACGGCGCCCAGGCAGATGATCGCGTCCAGTTGGCCCTTGTCCGCCAGCAGCGCGGCGGCCAGGGGAATCTCGAAGGCGCCGGGCACGCGCACCACGGTGACGGACGCGCGGTCCCCGCCGTGGCGCTCGATGCAGTCCAGCGCGCCCTCCAGCAGGCGTCCGCCGATCAGGTCGTTGAAGCGGCCCAGCACGATGGCGAAGCGGCGACCGGCCGCCTGCAGCTGCCCGTTGTATTCCTTCATGGCTCCACTCCTGTTCTTGCAGGCCATTGTAGTACTGATTTTGACGAGGAGCAGCTTCCGCGGGCCATCCAAATGGAAGCAGACGGGCTCCTACATGTTCAGTATGTGTCCCAGTTTCTGTTGCTTGGTGCGCAAGTAGTGCTCGTTGAAAACTCCGGGCTCCATGCGCAGCGGCACGCGCTCTGTCACCTCGATGCCAAAGCCCTTCAGTCCGACGATTTTGCGCGGATTGTTGGTCAGCAGGCGGATGCGCGTCAGGCCCAGCTCCTGCAGGATCTGCGCGCCGATGCCGTAGTGCCGCAGGTCGGCCGGGAAGCCCAGCTTCTCGTTGGCCTCCACCGTGTCGGCGCCCTTGTCCTGCAGTGCATAGGCTTTGAGTTTATTGGCCAGCCCGATGCCGCGACCCTCCTGGCGCATGTAGAGGATCACGCCCCGGCCCGCGTGGCTCACCTGGGCCAGGGCCGCGTGGAGCTGGTCGCCGCAGTCGCAGCGCATGCTGTGGAACACATCGCCCGTGAGACATTCGCTGTGCACGCGCACCAGCACGGGATCACCGCCGGAGATGTCTCCCAGCACCAGAGCCAGGTGGTCGCGCTTGTCCACGGGGCTGTAGAAATGGTGCAACTGGAACTCGCCGTAGGGCGTGGGCAGCTTGACCTGCACGCGCTCGTTCACCTGGGATTCCTGATTGGCGCGCCAGGCGATGAAATCCTCGATGGTGATCATCTTCATGCCGAAGCGCTCGCGCACGTGGACGAGGTCGGGCACGCGGGCCATGCTGCCGTCGTCGTTCATGATCTCACAGAGCAAGCCGGCGGGCGCGCGACCGGCCAGGCGGGCCAGGTCGACGGAGGCCTCCGTGTGCCCGGCCCGTTGCAGGACGCCGCCCCGGGCCGCGATCAGCGGGTGCACGTGCCCGGGCCGCGCCAGCTCCTCGGGCCGTGTGCCGGGATCCGTGAGCTGGCGGATGGTGTGCGCGCGGTCCGCGGCGCTGATCCCCGTGGTGGTGCCCTCCCGGGCGTCCACGCTCACCGTGAAGGCCGTGGTGTGAAGGGCCGTGTTGCGCTCGGTCATCAGTTCCAGCTCCAGGGCCTTGCAGCGCTCGGGCGTCAACGGGACGCAGATCATCCCGCGACCGTGCTTGGCCATGAAGTTGACGGCCTCGGGAGTCACCAGGTCGGCGGCCATGATGAAGTCGCCCTCGTTCTCGCGGTCCTCGTCGTCCACCACGATGATCATCTCGCCCCGGGCGATGGCGGCCAGGGCGTCTTCAATGGAATCGAACTGCGTGCTCATGGTTCCTCAACTCTGCAGGAGATCCAGCAGCCGCTGGCCGGAGTCCGCGCCGGGTCGGGCGCCTCCGTGCCGGAGCAGCTGCTCCAGATATTTGGCCAGACAATCGAATTCGACGTTGATCCCGTCGCCGGGCCGGCGCGAGCCCAGCGTGGTGTGCGAGAGTGTGTAGGGGATCAACGCCACGCCGAAGTGCGCCTCCGCGCCCTCCTGCCGGGCCTCGCGGACCAGGGTCAGGCTGACGCCGTCCAGGCAGATGGAGCCCGTGCGGGCCAGGAAGCGCAGGAATTCGGCGGGCACGGCCAGCTCCAGCTCCGCGCCCAGGGCCGTGCGCTGCAGGCGAAGCACCCGGCCCGTGCAGTCCACATGGCCCTGGACCAGATGGCCACCCAGCCGCGTCTGCAGCGTCGATGCGCGCTCCAGATGGAGGTCGGCGCCAGATGCCAGGCCACCCAGCGTGGTTTTGGCGAGGGTCTCGGCCACGGCCTGCAGCTCCACCACCGGCGCCCGCACCTCCGTCGCCGTGAGACAGACCCCGTTCACCAGCAGGCTGTCTTCGGGTTTGAGATCCTCCAGCACCCGGGCGCAGCGCACGCGCAGCCGGCGGCCATCGCCGTCGGGACGCACGGACTCCAACCGGCCCACTTCCTCCACGATGCCCGTGAACATGTCACGCCTCCCGGTTGGCGGGACGCCACCAGTGCCAGGAATCCGCTCCCACCTGATGTTGGGCGCTCAGGCGCCAGTGCGCCGGATCGAAGGCCGGCACTTCGCCCTCCACGGGGGACAGCCCCCGACCCAGCAGGCGGGGCGCGGTGATGATCACCAGTTCGTCCGCCAGCCGCGCGCCCAGGAAGGCGGCATGGACGGCGGCGCCGCCCTCCACCAGTAGGCTGTCCACACCCAGGGCGGGCAATTGCGCCAGGACCCAGTCCAGCGGTGGCCGAAGCGCGTCGCCGTGACACAGCACGCGCACGCCCGCCTCCGCCAGTCGCTGCCGGCGCTGCAAGGGCGCGCGGCGGCCGCAGGCCACCAGCACGGGCTGGCGCCGGGCCGTGCGCACCAGTTGCGATTCCAGCGGCAGGCGGGCGCTGGAATCCAGCACCACGCGCAGCGGGGCCACGCCGGGCTCGCCGCGCAGACCCAGCCCGGGGTCGTCCGCCAGGACCGTGCCCACGCCCACGAGGATGCCGCCGTGCCGGGCGCGCAGGCGCGCGGTCTCCCGCCGACTCTCGGCGCCGCTGAGCGTCGTGGGACGGCCGGCCTCGGCCGTGATGCGACCATCCAGGCTCTGGGCCCATTTGAGGGTCAGCCAGGGTCGGCCCAGCCGCAGGTGGGTGAGGAAGCCGCGATTGAGGGTCCGGGCCTGCTCCTGGAGCAGGCCGCACTCCACGTCCAGGCCCGCCGCACGCAGACGGGCCAGGCCCTGACCGGCCACCTGCGGATTGGGATCCTCCATGGCCACGGTCACATGGGCGATGCCACGGCGCAGGATCAGCTCCGTGCAAGGGGGCGTGCGCCCGGTGTGACAGCAGGGTTCCAGGCTGACCAGCAGGTGGGCGCCCCGGGTGACCGACAGCGGCAGGCCGCGCAGGCAGTCTGCTTCGGCGTGAGGACCGCCCAAGCGGTGGTGCCAGCCCTCAGCCAGCCGGCGGCCGTCCTTCACCAGTACGGCGCCCACCAGCGGATTGGGCGCCACGGCGCCGCGCCCCAGCTCAGCCAGGGCCAGGGCGCGCTGCATCCAGCCACGATCGATCGCGGACCACGAGGGCTTCATGGGTATCCAGTTGCTGGGGGGCGGGGAGATGCGGGACGGCAGGCGCGGCTCCAGAGGCCGGCCGCCGGGGGGCGGGGACGGTTCTCTGGCAGCCAGGAGTCTGTCGTCGCTTCTCTCCCATCCGGGCTCTAACCGTCGGCGTCCGGATTCCACGGACTCGGCCTGCACGGACACGCCACGACGTGTCCCTACAGGTTCGCGGGCTGTCACCGCCGGCTGGGACTTCCACCCAACCCCGAGAAACGACCATTCATTCCGGCGGGCAAGATAGGCTCGCGCCGTGGATTCGCCAAGCTGGCAGCCTCGCCGGAGCGGCCGGGCCGTCCACGCGCCAGGGCAGGCCCCGGACAACGCGACCCCCGGCGTGGGCCGGGGGTCGATGGATTACCAGCGGTCGGCGGGAGGCTCAGCCCGTGGGCGCGTCCAGCACCTCGCGCACCTTGCGTGCCAGCTCCGCCGCGGCGAAGGGCTTGTTGAGGAAGGGCACGTGCTCCAGGTCGAGGCCGTAGCGGCCCATGGAGTCATCCGTGTAGCCGCTCATGAAGAGCACGCGCAGACCGGGATCCAGTTCGCGCAGTTTGCCCGCCAGGGCCGGGCCGCCCAGCTGGGGCATCACCACGTCGCTGAGCAGCAGGTCCACGCGCTCGCGGGAGTCCCGCAGCCACGCCAGCGCCGCCTCGCCGCTGGAGAAGTCCTGCACCTGGTAGCCCAGTCCCTTGAGGATCCGCTGGGCCACGGCGCGCACCGCCTCCTCGTCCTCCACCAACAGGATCCGCTCCCCGCCGCCGCGCTTGATCGACGCCAGTTCGTCGCCCGGGCGTGCGCTCCCTTCCTCTTCGGCGCGCGGCAGATAGACGCGGAAGGTGGTCCCCACGCCTGGCTCGCTGCTCACGTCGAGGAAGCCGTTGCTCTGTTGGATGATGCCCAGCACCGTGGCCAGGCCCAGTCCCGTACCCTTGCCCAGTTCCTTGGTGGTGAAGAAGGGTTCGAAGATTCGAGAAATGAGTTCTGGGCCCATGCCGCAGCCGCAGTCCTGCACCTCGAGGACCACGAACTCGCCGGGCCGGTGATCGGGCTTCAGGCGGTAGTGCTGCTCGGTCAGCCTCACCTGCCGGGTCTCGAGGACCAGCCGTCCGCCCTGGGGCATGGCGTCCCGGGCATTCACGCAGAGGTTGATCACCACCTGTTCGATCTGGCCGGGATCCACGCGCACGCTGGGCTGGCCCGGCGGCAGGATGGTGGCGAGCACCACGTCCTCGCCCAGCAGGCGGCGCAGCATCTTCTCCAGCCCGCGCACCACGCCGCCCAGATTGATCAGCCGCGGCTGCAGGACCTGCTTGCGGCTGAAGGCCAGCAGCTGCCGGGTCAGGGCGGCCGCGCGCTCGCCGGCGTCGCGGATGTCCACCAGCAGGGCGCGGTTGGGATCATCCACGGCCATGGAGGATTGCAGCATCTCGCTGTAGCCGTTGATGACCGTCAGCAGGTTGTTGAAGTCGTGGGCCACGCCGCCGGCCAGCTGGCCCACGGCCTCCATCTTCTGGGACTGCCGCAGCTGGTCCTCGAGCTTGACCCGCTCCGTGATGTCCGACCAGACGCCCACCACCTCCTTCACCTGGCCCGTTTCATCGCGCAGCAGGCGCTTCTCGTCGCGGACCCACAGGTAGTGGCCGTCCTTGTGGCGCAGGCGGTGCTCGATCACCTGCAGGTCGCGGTCCCCCATCTCGTGCTTGGCTTCGCGCACACGCGGCAGGTCGTCGGGATGGATGTGCTCCTCCCACCAGTTGCCCTGCGTCTCCTGGGCCTGGCAGCCGATCACCTGCTGGATGTTCTCGCTGACCCAGCTGGGCACGAAGCCCCGGGACGTGCGCCGCAGGATGTAGGAGACCGAGGGGCTGGTGGAGACCACGTGCCTCAGTTCCTCCTGGGCCAGGTGGCGCACGAGATATTGACCCACTTGGCGGCCGATGCCCATCAACACGTCGAGCTGGACCGGATCTACGCTCAGGGGCGAACGGCTGAAGACCTCCAGCGCGCCGATGACCTCGCTCGCGTGCTGGATGGGCACACAGAGTGCGCCATTCAGCCCGGACCGGGTCAGGGCGTCGCGCGTACTGGCGGCCCGCAGGGCATCCTCGTTCAGTGCCAGGAACCCGCCCGTGCTCCAGACCCGGCCGGGCAGGTCCGTGCCCTGGGCCAGGGCCGAGTCCCGGGTTTGTTCCGCGAGTGCGTCCGTGCTTCCCTCGGGTCCGCACCAGACAGCCAAGGGGACGAACTGGTCGGTGAGGCGGTTGAGATTCCAGAGCGCGCCGAAGTCGAACTCCTCGGCCCGGCAGATCGTCTCCAGGATGCGTTGCGCCGTTTCTTCGAGGACGACCGCCTCGGCCAGCACCTGGCTCACGGTGGCCTGCATGGCCGTGCGGCGCTCCGCCTCGGCGCGCGCCGTCACGTCCCGATCCACGCCGCGATAACCCAACAGCAGGCCGTCCTGGGTCAGGATGGGCGTGCCGCTGGTCTCCAGCACCACCCGGTGGCCGTCGCGATGGATGGCCGTGTTGATCAGGCCGCTGAAGGATCTCCGCTGCTGGAGGATGAGCTGGAATTCCGCCTGTACGCGGATGGAGTCCGCAGGTTCCATGAAATCGAAGGGCGTGTGCCCGATGATCTCCTCTGCGTGGCGCCCCAGGATGTCCAACGATTTTGGACTCACGTAGGTGTAGATGCCTTCGGCGTCCACCTCCCAGATCAAGTCGTAGGTGGTCTCCACCAGGTTGCGGTAGCGGGCTTCGCTGCGCTTGAGGGCCTGGTCGGCCTGCACGCGGGCCGAGATGTTCTGCACCATGCCCACGATCCGTACCGGCCGTCCGTCCGGCGCGTTGCCCGCGCGGATCACCCGGGAGAAGGTGGCCAGCCAGTGCACGCGCAGTTCGTCCAGACAGATGCGGAACTCCAGCGAGTGGCTGCGGTCGTCGCACTCGGCGACCATCTGGGCGAGGGTGGATTCGACCTTTCTGCGGTCCGCGGGATGGACGCGCTCGAGGAAATCCTCCTGGGTGTAGCAGTTGTGGGTCAGTCCCAGATGATGGCTGGCGCGGGGGTCCAGGCGAAGTTCCTTGGTCGCCAGGTCCAGCGACCAGGAGCCCAGCTCAACGGCCTCCAGCGCCTGGCTCAGGCGTTCGCTGCTCTCCTGCAGGGCCAGCTCGCGCTGCCGGCGCTCCAGGGCCGAGGAGATCAGGTTGGCGACCGCGTTGAGCACGTGCTGCTCCTCGGCCGACCACTTCCGCGCCGTGTGAAGGGTGTCGAAGCTCACGAAGCCGCGCATCTCGCCCTGCCAGAAGAGTGGCAGCATCAGCATGGAGCGGGTGCCCGCCAGGGAGGACCAGATGCGCTCCTCAAGTTCCGCGCGCGGCAGCTCCTCCAGGTCCGTAACCTGCACGAACTCGCCGCGTGTCAGGGCCCCGTCCCAGTGGAGCGAACCGCTGCGCGGAATCCGCTGCAATCGGCTGAAGCGGGGCTCGATCCCCGCGTCGCACCACTCCTGCGTGCAATTGTAGGCGGATCCGCTGGAGTCCAGCTGGAAGACGTAGCTCCGATCCACCCCCACCTTTCCGGCCACGGCGCCGATGGTCTCCCGGACGGCCTCGTCCAGCTGCTCGAAGGGCAACGCCAGGAAGCGCGACGAGGTCTCCGCGATCAGGGCCAGCAGTTCCATGCGGCGCTGGAGGGCCAGGTCGCTCTGCCAGCGCTGGGTGATGTCGGCGAAGACACAGGCGAACTGGCCCGGCGCGGGCCGATAGGCCATCACCTCGAAGCGCTTGCCCAGGTCGGCGCTGTAGTTCTCGAAGTACTCGGGTACGCCGGTGAGCGCCACGCGGCCGTAGACTTCGATCCAGCTGGCCTCCACGCCGGGCAGCATCTCCAGGGCCGTGCGCCCCACGATGGCCTCCGCCTGCAGGCCGGTCATCCGCTCGAAAGCCGGATTGATGGCCAGGAAGTGGTAGTCGATGGGGCGACCCGCCCCGTCCAGAATGATCTCGTGCAGGGCGAAGCCGTCCAGCATCTCGCGGAACAGGGACTGGTAGCTCTCCTCGGCCTTGCGGCGTTCGGTGACGTCGGCCAGGTTGCCCACGACCTTGACGATCCGGCCGTCCCGCCAGACCGCCTCGGCCGTCGTGCGGACCCACTTGGGCGTGCCAAGGGTCGACGTGAAGGGCAGCTCCAGGTCATAGGCCTCGCCCGTGCGACCGCAGCGCTCGAAAGCCTCCTGCACGAGGGGCTGGTCCTCCGGCCGGTAGCAGCGGAGGCTGACCGACACAAACTGGTCGACCAGGCGGGAGGAGTGGGCGGGCTCCAGGTCGTGAATGCGGTAGGTCTCCTCCGTCCAGGTCATTGTCTCCTGGCCCAGGTCCCACTCCCAGCCGCCCACCTTGCTCAGGCGCTGGGCGGCATTCAACAGGCGCTCGCGCTGCCGCAGCGCCGCCTCGGCCTCCAGGCGCTCCAGCTCCGCCGCCGCCCGCACGGCCACCAGGCGCAGCACGGCCTCGGCGGAGCGGGGATTGGGCAGCGGGCGACGGCCGACCAGCACGATGAGACCGATGGGGGTCTGGCTGTGTCCGGTCAGCGCGATGCCCAGATAACTTTCGGCGCCCAGCGAACAGAGATGGGGGTTCTCGGGACAGTGGGCCGCCACGCCGGAGGGCAGGCAGAGCAGGGAATCCCGCACCACCTGCTCGCACAGCGTGTCCTTCAACTCGTAGGAGAATTCCTCCTGGAAGACGCCGTCGCCCCAGGCCGCGAGCGTGTGCGCCGTCCGGCCGTCGGGGTCCAGCTGATCGATGCTGACATGGTCGACGGACAGGTTGTCGGCCAGGAAGCTCGCCAGGGAGCGGAAGAAGGCGACGCCGCCGGAGCCCGAGCCCGAGCTCTGGACCAGGAAGGCCTGCACGTTCTCCAGGCGGCGGCGTTCGGTGATGTTCTCGTGCGCCACGACCACGGAGCCGTGGGAGCCCTGCAGCGGCAGCACGCGCAGCAGGAACCAGCGTTCCTGTCCGGGGGCGTTGCAGCCGTACTCCAGTTCAAAGGAGGCCGCCCGCTCGTGGATCACGTCCTGGATGCCCTCGAAGGCCAGCCGGGCCTGGGGTTGGGTCTCGTCGCCACAGGCCTGGAGGCAGCCATCCAGATAGTTCGCGCCAACCAGCAGGCTGGGGTGGTCCAGGCCGCCGTTGTCGCTGGCGAAGTTCCGCCAGGCGTCGTTGACCTCCAGGATGACTCCCGCGCGATCCAGCACGGCGATAAGCGCCGAGAGGGAGTTGAGCACGCCGCGGGCGAAGTGCTCGCTCTCCTGCAGCGCCTGTTCCGCCTGGCGGATGGCTGTGATGTCGGTGAACAGGCCGAAGGAGCCCTTGTAGCGCCCGTCCGGGTGCAGCAGGGCCGTGGCCTCCACCTTGCAGATGCAGATCGTGCCATGCTTGGGCTTGAGGCGGATCTCATAGGATCCCCCCCGACCGGCCCTGCGCTCGGCGGTGCGGCCGTGATACGCGGGCAGGTCCTCCTCATGGATCAGGAAGTCGGCGGGCCGGCCGACCAGTTCGGCCTCGCGATAGCCCAGCATGCGGCACATGGCGGGATTGAGGAAGACCGTGCGATGCTGGTCGTCCAGGGACCAGATGCCATCGTTGGCGGATTCCACGATGTGCTGGTAGCTCGCCCGGCTCTGGTCCAGCTGGGATTCCGCCCGCTTGCGGGCCACGATGTCCGCGGCCAGGCCCGCCAGCTCCTGGACCAGCCGGACGTCCTCGTCATCGTAGTCCGCGTGCTTGTTGCCCACGCCGATGACGGCGGTCACCCGACCGTCCTGGACAATGGGCACGGTCAGCTCCCGGTGCACCGGGGCGTGGCCTTGGGGCATGCCCTTGCGGTGGGTCAGACTGGCGTAGTCGTTGTGCACGATGGGCTGGCGGGCGTGCACGCAATCCACCCAGACGCCGGCCTGGCTGATGGGATAGTGGTCGCCCTTGCCCTGGGCCGAGCACATGTTGAGCAGGGTGTTGCTGGACCAGGCCGTCAGGGTGAGGTGTTCCTGATCCTCGTCCACGAAGTGGAAGAAGCCGATGCTGCTGCCGGTGAGGGCCTCGGCCTCGTTGAGGGCCACCTGCATCAGATCGTCCACGGGCAGGTGCCCGGCCTGCTCGGAGATGCGCAACCGCGCCCGGAGGACCGCGTCGCTGTGCTTGCGGCGCGTGATGTCGCGCAGGAAGATGAACAGGCGATCCTCGGCGCTGGGCCAGTGACTGCAGGTCACCTCGACGGGCCAGACGACGCCGTGGCGGTCCCGGTGCCCCGATTCGAAGAGCAGGCTGCCCGTGCTCGCCGCCTCAGCGATGCGCTGGCGGATCCGCTCGGGCGAGTCCACAGCCTCGAGATCCTCGATGCGCATGTCCAGCAGCTCGGCCCGCGTGTACCCGGAGCGGCGCACGTAGGCGTCATTGACTTCGAGGATGCGGCCCTCCAGGTCGCAGAGCCAGACGCCGTCGACGGAGGTCTCCACCAGGGCCCGGTACTGGGCCTCCTGCTTTTGCAGGCGCTCCTCGGCCCGGCGACTGGCCGTGATGTCCTGGCAGAATCCCATGAACAGGTCGGGCGTAATCCGAAAGGCGTGCAGGGTCACCCAGATCACCTGCCCGTCCCGGCGCTGCAGCTGGATGTCCGCGTGGCGCAGTCCGGTCTCGGCCAGGGACGAGAAGCCTCCCCGCGCGCCTGGGCGCTGGTCGGGGGGCACCAGGTCCTCGACGGTCATGGCGGCGAATTCGGCGGCCGGGTATCCCAGCAGTTCCTGGGCCGCGGTGTTGGACTCCACGAGCCGGCCCTGGTCGTTCACCACGAACATGGCCAGGGGCGCCTTTTCCAGGAATCCGCGCTGCTTGGCCTCCTGGGTGCGCAGCCATTCCTCCGCCTGGTGACGGGCCGTGCAGTCATGCAGGGTCGAGAGGACGCGGTTTCCGGGCAGTTCCACGGAATGCGCCTGCACCCGGACGGTTTCGCCGGTCCTGGTGCGCAGCTGGAGCGGGCCCTCCGCCCGGCCCTCCCGCGTCACCCGCTCGAAGTGCCCGTGGACGGACGACTGGCCCTCGGCGGGGAAGACCAGGCTGGACGGCGCCCCGGCCAGTTCCGCCGCCGTGTAGCCCAGCAGGGCCGCGAGGGCCGGGTTGGATTCCAGCAGCGCCCAGCTGCCGTCGGTGACCAGCAGGCAAACGGGCGCGCGTTCCAGAGCGGATTGGAAGAGCGATTCGCGGGTCAGCAGGGCCGCTTCGCGCTGGCGCGGCCCAAGCAGGCTGCGGACCAGCACGGCGAAGCCGCTCAGGCGGCCCGCGGCGTCATGGAGCGGCGAGAGGAAAACCGACACCCAGATGGTGGTGCCGTCGGAGCGCACCCACAGCTCCTCCTGCTCCAGCCCGCCGTCCCGTTCGGCCAGGCGCAGGGAGTCGGCGTGCAGGGAGGATTCCAGCGTCGTGGCCACGGAGAGGTGGGCATAGGGGTGGCCGAGGATCTCGGCTTCGGAATGACCGGTCAAGCTATGGGCACGCGCGTCCCAACTGCTCACCCGGCCGGCGGAGTCCAGCGTGAACAGGGCGGAATCGGGCTCATCCTCCACGAGGTGGGAGTCGAGTTCATCCAGATTGTTCATCGGTTCAGGATCCATTGATCAGCATGCAGATGCTTCGCCGCGGGGACCCGCGCAGGCGGGTCGGATGTCGTGCCGTCGGAGTGGCGAAGCCGCTATCTACATCGTCTACTTGCTTGCAGAACTTGAATTTGGAGGACTCGCCAACTGGCCCTGCCCGCTGCCCGGGGGTGGTATCTTGGCGGGTGTCAGGCAGCCAAAATCAGGAGGGCAGATGTGGCGGGGCACCTTGACCAAGATGGACACGGCCGTCGCAGATCCCGTGCGCTACCGGTTGCGCGACGCGTTCGGCGGACCGGCGTTGGAACTGAACCCGCTGCTGGGAAAACGTCTGCGCTTGTCCCGGGACGGCGGACTGCGCTGCATCCACTGCGGCAGCCCCACGGCCAAATCCTATGGCGAGGGCTCCTGCTATCCGTGCTTCGCCCGCCTGCCGCAGAATGACATCTGCATCGTCAAGCCGGAGCTCTGCCACTTCCACCAGGAGGCCAATCCCTGCCGGGATCCGGACTGGGGTCTGGCTCACTGCTTCATGCCGCACATCCTTTACCTGGCCGTGAGCAGCGGGCTGAAGGTGGGGATCACACGGGAGAGCCAGGTGCCCACGCGCTGGATGGATCAGGGGGCCAGTCTGGCGCTGCCCGTGCTGCGGCTGCCCGACCGGCTCTCCGTCGGGCGCGTGGAGCAGTTCCTGGCCGGCCATTTGGCGGACAAGACCCACTGGCAGAAGATGCTGCGCCACGAGATGCCTGAGGTGGATCTGGCGGCGGAGCGCCGGCGCGTGCTGGATCTGCTGGGGAACCGCTTTCCTTGCGAGGTCCTGCCCGAGCGCGAATCCTGGCGCTTCACATATCCGGCGCTGGAGTGGCCCACCAAAGTGCTCAGCCGTGGACTGGAGAAGGAGGAGGCCGTGGAGGGCCGCCTGCTGGCCATCAAGGGCCAGTACTGGATCCTTGACCGCGGCGTGTTCAACGTGCGCAAGCACTCTGGCTGGTGCGTGCGGTTGACGGAGGTCGCGCCATGAAGGCCCGGGGGATCACCTGGCTGCTGCTGGCCTGGGTGCTGTGCGCCGGCGCGGCCACTCCACCGCCCCGCTTCGCCCTGGCGCTCGGCGGCGGCGCAGCGCTGGGCTACGCCCACCTGGGCGTGCTGGAGGTGCTGGAAGAGGAGGGCCTGCGGCCGGATCTGGTGCTGGGCACTTCCATCGGCAGCATCATGGGCGGGCTCTACTGTGCGGGCCTCTCGCCGGCGGACATCGCCAGCCGGGCCGAGGGCATGAACCTGTGGCGGATCGGGGATCTGCAGTGGGCCGGTCTGGGCCTCCTGGAGTGGAAGAAGGTCCGCCGGCAGTTGGCGCCCCTGCTGCTCGTGCAACGGCTGGAGGAGTGTCCGTTGCCTCTGATCTGCGTGGCCACGGACCTGGCCAACGGCGAGCGCGTGATGCTGCGCCGGGGTCCGCTGTTGGACGCCATGCTGGCCTCCGCCGCAGTACCGGGGCTGTTCGAGCCAATTGTCTGGGAGGGCCGGCTGCTGGTGGATGGCGGCCTGACGGACGAAGTCCCCGTGCTCAGCGCCCGTGAGGCCGGCGCCACGATCGTCGTGGCCGTGGACGTCTCACATCCGCTGCTGGAGCGCGAGATCAAGGGCCCCCTGGACGTGCTGCGCCAGAGCTACTTCATCATCCAGAAGCAGAACGTCGAGCAGCGCCGGGCGCTGGCGGATCTGGTGATCCGACCGGATCTGACCGGGTTGGATTTCCACGCATTCGACGAGGTGCAGGCCGGCCGGCGGGCGGGCCGCGAGGCCGCCACCCTGGCCCTGCCCCAGCTCAAGGCCCTGCTGCGCGAACGGGGTTGGCAGCAGCGGCGTTAGGATCTGCTGGGACTTGTGCCTGTGGGAGAGATGTGCCACAGGCGTGCGCGCCAGATGCTCTCGGCGGCGAAAAGCGCCAGCCCGCTCCAGCCAGCAGGAAGCCCGGCAGGCGGCCCGGCAGGCGGCCCGGACCCAGCTCTTCGTGAAAGAGCCAAATGCCCAGCATGAACTGCAGGGCCGTCTCCAGGGCTTGGCCGGTCAGCGAGCCCAGGGCCTTCCAGTAGATGGGGAAGAAGCCCCAGAGCAGGTAGGCGCCCGTGGCGAACAGGATGCCCTGGCGGGCCTGGGTCATGGGGGTCTCCCGGATTGGCGCGCCGGGTGATCCTGCTTGCCGGACGCGGCAGGAAGGTAGGGCAGCGGGGCGGCATCCCGCGGGGCGGGGAAGGAGGACGACGTGGAGCAGCGACTGCGGCGGGTGGAAGAGAAACTGGCGCATTTGGAACGGCTGGCGGAACAACTGAACCAGGTGCTGCGCGAGCAGGATCGGCGCCTGGAGCAGCTCGCCCGGATCCTGGAGATGCGCGGGGAAGCCTCCCGGAGCACGGCCGCCACTGGCGCGGACGAACCCGCGTGAGCGAGCCCGTATGAGTCGGGAGACGTGCGAGCTGCTGCGTCGGCACTTCGGCCACCTGGCCTTCCGCGGACAGCAGGAGGCGGTGGTGGACCACGTGCTGGCCGGCGGGAACGCCCTGGTGGTGATGCCCACGGGTCAGGGCAAGAGTCTGTGCTACCAGCTGCCGGCCCTGGCCCGACCCGGGCTGACGGTGGTGGTCTCGCCTCTGATCGCGCTGATGAAGGACCAGACCGACGCCCTGCGCGCCCGGGGCCTGGACGCGGTGACTCTCAACTCCAGCCAGTCCGGCGCGGAGCGCGGGCGGATCCTGCGCGCGCTGGCCGAGGGCCGCCACCGGTTGCTCCACGTCTCGCCCGAGCGCTTCCGCAAACCCGCCTTTCGGCAGGCCCTGGCCACACGACCCGTGGAGTTTCTGGCCGTGGACGAGGCCCATTGCATCAGCGAGTGGGGCCACGATTTTCGGCCGGACTACACGCGCCTGGCCGAGTTTCGACAGCTGTTGAACAATCCGGTCACCCTGGCGCTGACGGCCACGGCCACGCCCCGCGTGCAGGAGGACATCGTCCGCCAGCTGGGCCTGCGACCCGCCGAGATCCGGCTCTTTCATGACGGCGTGGAGCGTCCCAACCTGCGGCTCGCCGTCCAGGACGTGCACGGCGTGAAGGAGAAGGCCGAGTGGCTGATCCGCCTGCTGCGTGACACAGAGGGCTCGGCCATCGTCTACTTCGCGCTGATCCGCAGCCTGGAGGAGCTGTCTCCGCTGCTGGAGAAGGCCGGTCTGCCGCACCTGGTCTATCACGGCCGACTGCCGCGCCAACACCGCCGCGCGGTCCAGGAGGCCTTCATGGGCGATCCCCAGGCCCTCGTGCTGGCGACCAACGCCTTCGGCCTGGGGGTGGACAAGGCGCAGATCCGCCTGATCGCCCACGCCGAGGTGCCGGGTTCGCTGGAGGCCTACGCCCAGGAGATCGGCCGCGCCGGGCGGGACGGTCGGCCGGCGGACTGCGTGCTGCTCTACGATCAGCAGGATCTGCTGATCCAGATGCAGTTCGTGGACTGGGCCAATCCCGCCCCGGGCTTCCTGGAGCGGCTGCTCACCCTGCTGCGCGACCGCTCCGGCGAAGTGCGGGCGGGAGGCCTGGATTTCCTGCGCGAAGAGCTGGTCTTCAAGAGCCGCTTCGACTTCCGGCTGGAGACGGCGCTGAGCCTGCTGGAGCGGCACGGCGTGTTGGAGGGCGACCTGGAGCGCGGCGCCGTCCGGGTGCTGCGGGAGCGCCTGCCCGAACTGCTGGCGGACGAGGAGCGCGCCGAGGCCAAGAAACGCGGCGACCTGACCCGCTTGCACGACCTGGTGCGCTACGTGGCCGCCGGGGAATGCCGCCACCGCTTCCTGCACCGCTTCTTCGGCGCCGAGCCCGGGACGGCCTGCAGGGAATGTGATGTCTGTCGGGCGGGCGACCATTTCGTCCGCCCCGAGCCACCCCTGGATTGCTAAGCTGCCCGCGTCATTCACAGGAGGACCGCATGTCGGACAAGGCCACGACCATCGACAAGCTGGTGCAACGCCAGGCCCATCTGTTCGAATTGCGCCGCAAACTGCAGCAGCCCCAGCCCACGCACGCCCAGCCCTTCATCACCATTTCGCGGGAGTTTGGCTGCTCGGGTTTCCGGCTCGGTCTGGCGCTGCTGGCGGCCCTCAACCCGGGCAAGATGGAGGAGGAGCAGTGGGCCGTCTACGATCGCCGGGTGTTTGATTTCATCGACGGCGACCCGGAACTCAACCGCCGCTTTTTCGAGGAGCACGTGCAGCGCCGCAACCTGGAGTTCGAGGAGTATTTGAACAGCACGTTCGGCGCGGCGCCCTCGGATCTCTCCGTCTTCAACCGCTGGGCCAACGCCATGCGCAACCTGGCCCTCTCGGGCCGCGCCGTATTCGTGGGGCGGGCCTCGCACATGGTGACGCGGGACATCCTGGGCGGCCTGCACGTGCGGGTGATGGCGCCCTTCGAATGGCGCGTGGCCGAGCACGCCCGGCTCAACAATCTGACGGAGACGGAGTCGCGCACGCTGACCCGCCTCAAGGACCGGGAGCGCGGGGAGTTCCTGCAGCGCTACTTCGGCGCCGCGCCGGAGGACGTGACCAGTTTCCATCTGGTGATCAACAACGCGCTGGTGAGCGAAGAGGAGATGGTGCGGATGATCCTTAGCCTGCTGGGGGTGCGCAGGCCGTGAACCGCGTCCCGCCGAATCGTCCAAATCGCAGACGGCGAAGGACACAACCAGACACTGCATGAAAAGGCCCCGGCAAGCACCGGGGCCTTTGCTGTCTCACGGAAGCGGCAGGCTTACTTGCTGGGCATCACTTCGTTGAGCGGGGCACCCGCCGGGCTGCCCGCGGTCAGCGTGTTCACCAAGGTGAACTCGCCCGTGTCGCCGTCCACGGTGCCCACCGTCCACCACCAATGCGGCTGGTCGCCGCCGGTGGCAGGCACGTCGTAGCCGCCCTGCCGGGTGCGGCCATTGAACACCTCCACGTGGGCGCCGGAGGTGGAGAGCAGGCCGTTGCCCGAATAGTCATACACGGCGAAGGTGTAGGTGCCCGTGTAGAGCGTCTTGATGGTGGTGGCTTCCGGACCCCAGGAGGTCACGTCGTCCACGTCCAGCCAGGCGAAGGGCGCGGTTTCGCTGGCGCCGGGGCTGGCGTAGTACACGTGGTAGGCGGTGCCGTCGATGCTCGGCGTGTAGAGGTGCGAGTCCAGATCGCTGGGCGCCTCGCCCCACGTCAGGATGAACTTGTAGTCGTACTCGGTGTCCTGCTGGGAGATCACGTCGCCGATCTGGATGTAGGGCAGGTAGTAGTCCTGGCCGCCCGCATGGATCGTGTAGAAGCAGTACTGGACGACGTCGCCCTCGTAAATGCTGGCCGAGCCGAACATCAGCTGCTCGAAATAGCCTTCGCTCAGACCCTCCGAGAACATGCCCAGGTTGACGATGCCGGGATCGCCCAGCGCCGCGGCCTCGCCGTACACGCGCACGGCCCAGAAGGCGCCCAGCGTGGTGTTCGCGGCGTTGTAGATTTCGCCCAGCGTGCCTTCGAAGCAATGCGGGGTCACGGAGCCGTCGGCGAAAAGTTGGCTGATGTGGGCCGGATCCGCTTCGAAGGTCTGGAAGAAGCCGCCCGACTCGATCAGCGTCAGGTTGACGGTGAAGAGCTCCTGCGTGCCCAGCTCCAGCACCTGGAAGACCGGGTAGTAACCCAGCAACTCCACCCACAGCAGCGCGAAGCTCTCGCCCTGGAAGACGTCCACGGCAGCGCCGGTGACAGGCCGGTTTGCCTCGTTCAGCACTGTGACGGCCACGTTGTAATTCTCCAAGTCCAGGGCCGCCAGGCCGGCGGCATTGGTGGAGCCGCTGACGTACTCAGGGTCGAAGGACGTGTTGTTGTCCTCATCCTCGTCGTCGGAGCAGGAGACAAAGCCCAGGGTGCCACCCGCCACCAGCAGCGCAAGCATCCCGCTCTTCAGCCATTTCAAATCATTGAAGCGCATGTGTTCTCCCTGTCTGTTCAGCTTGTGTCGGGACCGCCCGCTGGGGGATCCCGTCTCGATGGATCGTATGACGATCGGCAGGCAAGCTGGCGAATCTTGAGCTTTATAAAGTGCGGTTCACGCGGACGATGAATATTCCCTGCAAAACCCCGGTGACGCGGACGCCACCGGGGTTCGATTGGTCAGGACTGGCAGGGAGGCTACTTCACCAGCAACAATTTGCGGCTGATCCGATCCTGCGCATGCTCGGCGGTGAGCACGTAGAGGCCGCTGGCGTGGCCCGCCAGATCCAGCCGCTGGCGGGAGAGTCCGGCCGGGGCCCAGGCGGTCTCCTGCACGTGCACGCGCCGTCCGGCCAGATCATAGAGGGTGAGCGGAGGCCAATTGCAGGCGGTCGGGGCGCGTGGTCGGCGACACCGGGCTCCCGGCGTCCAACACATCCAGGCGGGCCAGGCGGGTCTGGTATCCGTAGCCCTGCGCGTAACCCCGATAGTCGTGCCACTGCAGCAGCACGTCTCCAGCGGGAGCGGCCACGAGCCGGGGCCGTCTCGCCACCCGGGGAACCGGGTGGATGGGGGCGTCAAAGAGGGTCTCGCTGGTTCCATCCTCGTTCAGCAGGTAGGCCGAGGCTTGCGAGCCAAGCTCGTCCTTGTACTCGCCGGAGACTGTCACCAGGGCCTGCTGAGCGCCGTGGAACACGAACGCCGCCGCGTCCAGCATCAGATTCCCATCCAGCGGCCAACCCCAGCGCCCGGACTCCCCGCCGTCCACCGATAGACGTTGGAGATAGTCCAGCTGTCCTTCCTGGTGGCGGTACACGAGGCCCTGCTCGTCTTGGGAGGCGCCTTCCAAATATCCCTGGGACTCGTCGGGGAGCAGGCCCTGGACCATGCCGCGAGCCGCGGGCGGGTTGCCTTCTTGCCAAGTGAACAGCAGGGTCGTGCCCTGGCTGTGGTACCGGCGGGTCTGGCTTCCCGGAATCAGCTCGACTCCGGCCGGCGGGAATCCGGGCGCGAGCTGACCATCCGGTGACAGGCGCAGGGTCCAGCGCCGCTGGTCCAGATCCCTCCAGATCACCCACAGCCCCTGGTCGTCCGCCACCATCCAACGCAGATTGTCCGTCCAGCTGCGGCAGCGCTCCGAAGCGTCGCGGCAGTCGTTCTCGGGGATGGGTACGGCAGGCGCTACCAGCCGGTCCTCCTGCCACAGGAACTGCCCTTCGGCGCTCACCCGCTGCAGGCGCAGTTCGCCCCACGACTCCGTCACCATCTCGTGCCACAGGACATAGGCGCCGCCTTGGCCGTCTGGGGCCAGGATGGGCATGAAGGGCGTGAGGGTCGAGGGCTCGTGGGCCAACGCCTGGACCGTGCCCAACCCGTCCATTTCCGTGGTCCATTCGCCGCCGGCGGCCGGGTGGTCGAGGGGATAGGATTGCAACATCAGCCGCCCGCGGCCATCCCGCATGTCGCACCACGCCAGCAGCAGGTTCTCGGCGCCCATGGGCAGGGTGGCTCCGTTGAAGGCTGCGGTGGGCGCGACATACAGCACGGTGCCTTCCGGTCGGTCGGGCCAGGCCAGGGGTAGTTCCTGGGAGGAGGCAAATGCAGGCAGACACAAAACCGCGAACAAGTAGGCATGGAAAGGCTTCATGAGGGTGTCCCCGCTGGTGTGGGTAGAAGGAAAGGGTTATTCAGATTGTACGGGGCAAACCCTGTGCCATTGCATCGAATTCATCCGATATCAAGATCGATTCAGTTAAGTCATGTGACTGTCAAAGGGTTGGCTCTTGTATTTTTGGTCAATTGGCTGAACCGGAACGGAGGGGAGTCGTATAGGCGTGAAGTTTGAATTGCACATGGTGTCGGGTTTTCATGCCATGGCGACAAGATGGCTGAACGCCTACTCATGCGTGTTAGCAGGCTCACGGGGGATATCAAATAGTGAACACACGCGCCCTCCCACAAACCCCCCGCCCACCCCTAGAAGGGAGTTTCCGGGGGCGCAGCTTCCAAACGGAAACCTGGAGTGTACAGGTTCCCCGAAAACCAGGGGTTTCAGGTAGGATAATTTCCCGCACCATCCGTGTCCTTGACGGTTGGCGCGGTGTCGACCCGCAACTCGCGGATGGGTCCACCTGCGTTGACACGGAAATCGGAAGGTTCCGCAAATGAAAAGCCCCCAGCCGCGGGGCCGGGGGCTCAAGGATCGCGTTAAGGGGACGGGTTCACTTCACCAGTAAGAGTTTGGCGCTGTCCGCTCCCCTGGCATGTTCGGCGGTGACCACGTACAGACCGCTGGCATGTCCGCTCAGATCCAGCCGTCGGGTGGACGACCCGGCAGGCGCCCAGTCCAGCTGCTGGCGCACCACCAGGCGTCCGGCCAAGTCGTACACATTAAGCGTCAGCGGACCAGCCTCGGGCAGCACGACTTCCAGCATGGTGGCCGGATTGAAGGGATTGGGGTGCGCGCCGGTGATGCGCACGGCTTGCGGGCGCAGGCTTGGCTCGGCCAGGTCGTTGAAGTCCGCCGTGCCGCCCGCCTCGTGGTAGCGCGCCGCAAACTCCTGCAGGTACTGGTTGGCGATGGCCGCGCTGTGCATCACGACGGTGTTCTCGTTGTTGCCGTTCTCGGCGCTGTTGGACCAGTTGTAGCTGCCGGCGATCACCACGGGATCGCTCGCCGGCTGCTCGGAATCCAGCACCATGTACTTGTGGTGGAGCACGCCCGATCCGCCCGTGACGAAGATGTCTGCGCCGAAGGCCTGCAGGGTGGTCCACTCGCTGAACTCGTCGCCCTGGGTGTCGAAGACGCCGCGCACCACGGCGCCGCGCTCGTGGGCGTCGCGCATGCCATAGCCGATTTCGTTGCGCGAGAAAGAAAAAATGCAGAAGTAGACCGAGTGGTCGGCCGTGCCCAGGTAGTTGACAATGCGCTGGCTGACGTTGTCGCCGTGGCTGAACCAGATCTCCACCGGCGTGCCGCCCACCAGGAAGTAGTGCGGCGTGTTGTTGGTCTTGTTCTCGCCGAAGTAGCTGTTGGCGCTGTTGGGCGTCAATCCCGCGGAGCCCCACATCTCGTTGAATTCCAGCGTGTAGGCCCGGGCCACCGCCTGGTCGGCGATGATGACCGCGTTGTCCTTGGCGTGGATGCCGTTGTCACTGGGCTGGTCGATGAGATTCACGCTGCCGGTCCAGACCACATCGTTGGATGGGTCGCCGTCCGCGGCCTCGAAGACCATGAACTTGTTGTGCTGGATGTTCTCGCTGGGATGCGAGCCGAAGGAGTTGTCGATGACCGTAATGCCGGCGTTCACCAGCTGGTTGACATCAGACTGGCTGTGGTCCGCGTCATAGATGAAGCGCACGGCCACGCCGCGGTCGTGGGCGTTGATCAGCGCCGTGGCGACGCTGCTGATGTTGAGGCTGTAGATGGCGCAGTCGATGCTGGTCTCTGCGGCGTCGATCAGGGCATTGAGACGGATGGGGATCTGGTTCTCCATCTCGTCCTGGGCCTCGTTGCCTTCGGTGGCGTAGCCGGTTTCGGCGTCCTGGGTGAAAAGGATCTCCAACGTGCCCGGGCTGCCCTGGGAGACCGTGGAGAACCAATAGTCGCTGCCCATGCTCAGGCCGCTCTCGTTGCGCGAACCCACCCGGGCCCAGTAGGGCATGCCGGAATCCAGTCCGCTGATGGTGAAGGCGTGGGCAGTGGTGGCGTCTTCCACTTCGACGCTGTCCAGCACGGCGCCATCCGTCCCACCCCAGACGCAGATGGTGGAACCGGCGCTCTGGGTCGTCCATTCCAGCTGAACGCTATCCGTCTGGTGTTCGGATTCGAAAGGCCCTCCGGTGATGCCCGGGCCTACCAGCTGGATCTGGTCGCTGGCGAAGCGCGGCAGCAGCTGGTAGCCGCTGTGGTAGGGCGAGCTGAAGTCGTACTGGCTGCAGAGGGCGATCAGGTCGAAGGCGCCCGTGGGAATGGGCGTGCCCACCAGCTCACAGGTGGAGGAAATGCGCATCTGGCTGGCGCCGCTGGCGTCGCTGATGTTGTAGTTGGTGTTGCCCGCCCAGCTGCCCGTGCCGTCCACAGTGATGCCGTTGACGCGGAGCAGCAGGCCTTCGTAGGGTTCGCCCGCGGCGCCCTGGCCCACCACCTGGGCGCAGGTGACGACGGTGGGTTCCACCACCACGCCTGTGGCGTGGGTCTCCATCAGGGTGGCTGGGGTCAGTTCCACCAGCCCGTTGAAGTGGGTCACGGTGCCCATCACGGTCACGTCGTCGCCCACGTCCACGGCGGTGGAGAGCGTGCTGCTGTAACACACCAGGCCGCCGGTCTCGTCCTGCATGTAGACGGCGATGCCCTGCTGGGTGTCCGCCGTGATCACGCCGCGCACCACCACGGTCTGGCCCAGCAGCAGGGGCAGGCCGTCGATGCCGTTCTCGCGCAGGGCCGAGCAGGGGATCGGATCGCCGATGACCTGGATGGTCGGGCTCTGCGTGATGGGGGTCAGGGTGCCGCCCTCCACCGCCGTGCGGATCACGAAGGGATAGGAAGCCGTGGCGGTGGGATGGGAGCACTGGGTGAGCAGCAGCGTGCCCGGGGTGCCGGCCGTCACATGCACGTCGGAGACGGCAACCACTCCGTCAGCGAAAGCCACCACCGCGCCTGCGAAGCCGGTTCCGGACGGGACAAGCTCGGTCGGGGTCCAGCCCTCCGGGATGACCACTTCGATGTTGCGCAGCTCGAAGTCCTCCCCTGTGATCGTGATCGTGATGTCCACCGGGTCCGGCGAGTTCACCATGTCCGGCGTGATCTGGGCCGTGCCGCTGCCGTCCTCGAGGGGCACATCGGGCTCGGCCGGGCTGGCCGAGTTCTGCGGGCTGCAGGTGCCCGCCGCGTCATGCAGCACGAAGTCCGCGTTGTTGTTGTTGGCATCCCAGCCATTGCCTTCCAGCGCGTCGGCGCCACCGGGGGCCATGCCGGCCGCGGTGGATGCTTCAAAGGCCTTGCGCTCGTAACTGCCGCCCCGGGCGTGGGCCGTGGTGATGGCAGTGCCTTCCGGCGTGTCGCCCGTCAGCCAGGCCACCCGGTCGATGGTGGCGGACTGGGCGTTGACCAGCCGTACATGGCCACCGGAGTTGCCCAGTCCGGGCGCCACGGCGGCCGGGAAGTCCGGCGCGGGCACCACGGCCGTGCCGCCGTAGAGCAGGTAGCGGCCGGGCAGCAGCAGCTGGCCCGCCGGGAGGGTCTGCTTGTCCGACCAGAGGGTGCCGGTGCTGGATTTGTATTGAATCTTCCAGCCGCCCACATCCACCGTCGCCGGCGTGGGGTTGTGGATCTCCACGAACTCCTCGTTCACCTGCGAGGTCTCGTAGAACCGCAGTTCGCTGATCACGGGGTGATCGGCCATCTGCGCAACCACTTGTCCTGACAGCGCCAGGACGGCCAGCGCCAGGACTTTCAGCATGCGTTTCATCGTTCGCTCCTATGGTCATCGCGGCGCGGGCCGCGTTCCTTGCGTTCGAATTCTCATCCTGTGGCCTGCGCGAGGCGCGATGGGATGGGGGCGTGCCACGCCAATTGTTCGCCATCCCGGCAACTGCAGGGGCGTCTTGTTTTCCACCTTTCTGCTTGCGCCAGAAAGGTGGAGCCAAAGAGGCGCTCTTTCTCACCCGCCAGAGTCAGCCCGCCTCCCGGCGGGCTGACTCTGGCGGCAGCGGCTCCTTCCTGTCTCCAGGTAGTTGGTTCGCGCTGCGAGCTTCACCCATTTTCTGGTTCAGGCCTGAAGGCCTTCACCTCA
>DYSB01000155.1 GCA_020726405.1 Acetofilamentum sp.
GGCGGTGGTCAACGCCCTCAACCTGAGCGTGCTCTCCTGCAACCGGCCCGTGCATATGTCCACGGGCGATGTCTCACTGGACTTGACGGGCACCATCAGCCTGGCCTCCAACACCTTGCCGCAGATCTACTGCTCCTTCAGCAGCCTGACGGCCAATCTGACCCTGGATGCGGCGGATGTGGCCTACCACTTTCCCAATTCGGTCACGGTGCCCGCCACACGCAGCCTGGTGCTGAATCCAGGCGTGGCCCTCAAGCTGGGCGGTTCGCGCAGCATTGTCGTCGACGGCAGTTTCCAGTCCAACGGCACGGCGCTGAATCCCAACCTGATCACCAGCATCACGGACGACAATCTCTTCGGCGACTCCAACGGCGACGGGTCCGCCACCAGCCCGGCGGCGGGCAACTGGGCGTCGATCCAATTCAACGACGGCTCACTGGACGCCTCCTGCATCCTGGCGCACACGACGGTCCGCTTCGGCAACAGCGCGCTCTACTTGATCAACGCCGGCCCGACCATCAGTTTCTGCTCGCTGAGCAACTCGCACTACCCCGTCCACATGACGGGGACCTCGGCGCCCACCATCGCGAACTGCAGTTTCGCCGTGGCCACCAACACGCCCATCTACATGAGCCTCTCGGCCAACCCGGTGATGACGGCCAACGATTTTTCCACCTCGAACAACGGCTACGACGCCATCGGGATCATCGGTGAGACACTGGCCGCGGACGGCCATCTGCCGCAGCGCAGTTTCACCAGCGTGCCCAACGTGACCTACCTGTGCTACGGCAACGTGACCGTGCCCGCCGCCAGCGCACTGCCCATGGCGGGAACGGGTACCTTGGCCCTGATCCAGGTGCAGATCCAGGGCTCCGGCACTCTGGCGATTCCCTTCGCCCGGCTGAATGAAGGAGATCCCGTCCCGGTGCTTACCCAGGGCACCTTCACGCACATCGTGCCCCAGGCCATCCCCATCTCCCCGGCGGCGGCGGCCAACCTGCTGCCGGGCGAGACCGTCCAGTACACGGCCGGCGGCACGCCCACACCACCGCTGACCTGGAGCGTGGAGGATCCGCTTTCCGGCCAGGTGAGCGCGACCGGCCTCTTCACCGCCTTGTCCCAGAGCGCCAACCGTGTCCACGTGGCGGACAGCGGCGGACGCCTCGGCACGGGCCCGGAGATCCTGGTCCACACCTTCCACCTGCAGGCTCTGGCGCTAAGCGGGCAGGCAGGGCAGACCCGCCCCCTGGTCCTGTCGCTGCAGAACCCCGCGGGCGCGGAATTTTCCAGTGCGGAGTTCACATTGAACTTGGGCAGCGAGCGCTTGGTGGCCGTGGCGCTTGAGTTGACGGATGGCCTGCTCGCGGACTGGGACGTCCAGTTCACCCAGACGGGAAACCTGGTCCAGTTCGCGGCCGCGGCTCCGGGTGGCGCCACGGTTGCCGGAGCGGGCCAGTTGCTGGTTCTGCAAGTCGCCAGCAGCGTGGGCACGGCCTTCAACAGCAGCTTGACGCTGAGCGACATCCACCTGGACGAGAACTGGCTGACCCGCAGCGCCACGGCGCAGGCCCAGTTCAGCGCCACCTCGAGTTTCAGTCTGAGCCCGTCGACGGCCACCATCCTGCGCGGCCAAACGCAGCAGATAACGATCCAGGGCATTACCAACGGCACGGTGGAGTGGACCAGCACGGACCCGGCCGTGGCCAGCGTGAGCGCGGCGGGACTGGTCACGGCGCTATCCGGTGGTGATACACGCATCATCGCCCTGGATCCGCTGGGCGTCGGCGACACAACCGGTTTCTACCACGTCCATGATCTGACGGTGGCGCCAGCGAGCCTGGGCGCGCCCTCGGGGAGCACGGTCCTGGTGCCTTTGAGCACGGGCGAGCTCAGCGGCTTCGCCGTGTCGGCCTGGCAGTTCCGCCTCAGCTATCCCACCACCTGGCTGCAGTTCGACGGCCTGGAGACGGCCGGCTCGCTCAGCGCGGCCTGGTCCGTGCTGAGCTGGGACGAAACCAATGGCGTGGTGCAGGCCGCTGCCGCGGGACCGTCGATTGCGGGCGCGGGCAGCCAGTTGGTGTTTCTGCGCTTCCTGGTGGATCCCGCCGCGCCGGGCGGGCAGACGGCCCAGCTCCAGCTGCAGGCCTTCACCTACAACGAAGGCCTGCCCAGCGTGCAGCGCGGCAACGGCATGCTCACGTTTGGGGCGTTGCCGCCCACCTGCCAGCTGGATGTCGCCGCTCTCGACTTCGGGGCGGTGCTGCCGGGCACGGTTGTGACACGCAGTTTCAGCATCGCCAACGTGGGTGGCGGCACGCTGACCGGCACGGTGAGCGAGAACTGCCCCGAGTTCACGATCAGCTCCGGCGCGGCCTACAGCCTGACGCCCGGACAGTCCCAGCAGGTGGAGCTGCAATTCCAGAGTTCGGTGGCCGGCGCCTTCGGCTGCGGGCTCGACACGGGCGGCTCCTGCGCCGATCTGCCGCTGAGCGCGGCGGCAGTGGGTGTCACGCCGCTAACCGGCCCGGAGTCGGCCTGCGGAATCGTGGACGTCCTGGGCCATCTGCCGGGATCGAACACGGGCTTCGTGCCGGACTGGGAAGTCGGCGCCGTCGGCCTGCAGCTCGAGCATCTGGGCGCCAGCACGCTGTGCGCCTCGATCTGGATCGGCAACCACCAGGAATGGAGTGGCCAAATCGGCTCCACCTGGTCCGCCGCCAGTGCCCCGGGCTTCACCTTGAGTGACTGGTACACGCAGGATCTCCAGCTCCATCTGGAAGTGAGCGATGGCACCAGCACGTGGAACGCCGCGGGCGTGGACTGCGCCTGGGAGCTGTGCTTCCTGGCCGTCGAGCCGCTCCTCCCCGGGGAATTCCGCCTGTTCGATGCCGTGCCCAATCCCTTCAATCCCTCCACGACGTTGAGCTGGGAACTGCCCAATGCCGCAGAGGCGCGGCTGGAGTTGTTCGATCTGCAAGGACGCCTGGTGCGGGCCCTGGCGGCCGGCCCGCAAGCGGCGGGTCCGCACTCACTGCGGCTGGATGCGAACGAACTGGCCAGCGGGGTCTATCTGCTGCGGCTGATCGGCAAGGATCGGGTGGAGACCAAGCGGCTCCTGCTCTTGAAGTAGGCAGCCGTCAGAGAGCTGGAACGCCTTCCTGATTAGTCCGCCATGCGAACGGCCCCCGTCATTCGGCAGGGGCCGTTCCGCGTCAGGTCAGCCGCTCTGATCGGGTGCCGCGAGCCGGTGGCGCGGCTTGGTCTCATCCTTGCCACTGGCCCACTGGAATGCTGCATTCATCCATCTGTCGCAGTCCAATTCCCGCAGCAGGGATCTCGCAAGCGCTCGAGTTGAGCGTTGAGTCTACCGGTTCCCAAGCCGGACCAAGGCCCTGCCGAAGAATCCGTGTGCGGAAATCCTCGGTCTGGCGACGGATCAAACAAGGTTGGATGTGCGCCGGCCGCAGGGGCTGTCGGGAGAGGAGGGATTCTTGCTCAAGTCCGCCCAGAACGGGCACGCCAAGCTCGGCACGTTGGTCCTTCCTCAGGCCGGTGGAACGGCCCTGACGCTTCAGATCAGCCCGCGGGGACGGCTGTCCTTGGTCGCTGACGCGGATGCGCCGGCGTTGGATGCCCACTTGGCCGGGCGCCTGGCCCAGGCCTTCGCCCGCGGGCCGGGACACGGCTTGTTGCGGTTGGGAGCTGCCGAGCTGGGGCAGGTCATGCCTCCCCTGTTCGTCTGGTGGCGGGACTTTGGCACCCGCTTTGTGACCCAGCTCTGCCTGCGGCCGGACGAGGCGGAGCTGGGCAAGGGTGGCGGACCGCCGGCGCCTGCCGAGACCGAACTGGCTGGACTGGCGCGCAGCGCGCCGCTCATGTCCGGCGCGGAGTATCTGGTTGGGGAAGTCCTGCGCGACTTGTGGCGAGAGATCGAGAGCGCCTGCAGGGTGGAACAGGCGGAATGCGGCCTGCCCTTGGGCGAATTCCTCACGGGTCTGCATCCGGTTTGGCATGTGGTGGGCCGCGTGCACGTGCATCTGGCGGAGAACCGCCAGGATCCCGAGGCGCCCTTCGCCTTTCTGGCCACGTACACGCACCGACTGTCTCAGCAGGGCCAGGCCCAGCACCTGCCGCTGGGACAGGCCTTGCAGGAGTACGCCGACGCCAGTGAAAAGGAAGCGCTGCTCTCGCTGCTGCTGCCGGTCCAGCGCGCCGCGGAGCACTGTGACTGGCTGAGGCGCCTGGTGGCCACGGGCGAGATCTACTATCCGCTGCGCTGGTCGATCGAGGAAGCCTACCAGCTGCTGAGCGACGCACTGGTCTTGGAGCAGGCGGGCGTGGTGGTCCGCCTGCCCGCTTCCTGGCGCTCGGGACGTCCCGCGCGTCCCCAGGTGACGGCCACGGTGGGTCGGAGCCTGCCCTCGCCCCTGGGGGTGGGGGCTTTGTTGGACTTCCACGCGGCGCTGACTCTGGACGGCGAGCCCTTGAACGCGGAGGAGGAGCGGCTGGTTCTTTCCGCCTCGAACGGGCTGGCCTTCATCCGCGGTCAATGGGTGGAGTTGAACGCCGCGCGCCTCGAGCGGGCCCTGGCCCACTTCCGCAATGCCGAGTCCCAGGCGGCAGTGGAAGGAGGATTGTCCTTCATCCAGGCGCTGCGCCTGCTGGCGGGCGCAGACCTCGCCGCCAAGGATTCGGCCGCGGGGCCTGAGTCCGGCTGGTCCCAGGTCAACGCCGGTTCCTGGCTGTCGGAGCTGCTGCAGGGACTGCGCTCGCCGGAGGGACTGGCGCACGTGGAGCCGGGACCGGCATTGCGGGGCACGCTGCGTCCCTATCAGCAGGCGGGTCTCTGCTGGCTGCAGCTCTTGAGTCGGCTGGGGCTGGGCGCCTGCCTGGCTGATGACATGGGTCTGGGCAAGACGATCCAGGTGCTGGCGCTGTTGATCGTGCAGCGGCAGACGCCGGATCCGCCGGGTCGGCCCAGCCTGCTGGTGGCGCCCACCACCCTGCTGGCCAACTGGGCGGCCGAGATCGCGCGCTTCGCCCCGGATTTGAAGACCCTGATCGCGCACGCCTCGGTCACGCCGCGCGAGGAGCTGCAGGGTCTCCAGCCGGAGGCGCTGAGCGGGCTGGACCTGGTCATCACCAGTTATGGCTCGTTGACTCGCCTGCCCTGGCTGGCGCAAGGCGCCTGGAACCTGCTGATCCTCGACGAGGCCCAGGCCATCAAGAATCCGGGCGCGCGCCAGACCCGCGCCCTCAAACAACTGACGGCGCAGGCGCGCATCGCTCTGACGGGCACGCCCATCGAGAACCGCCTGGGTGACTTGTGGTCGATCTTCGACTTTCTCAATCCTGGCTTGCTGGGCTCCGCGACGGAGTTCACGCACTACACGCGCACGCTGGGCGAGCGCCCCAATCCCTACGGCCCGCTGCGTGCGCTGCTGGGTCCCTACATCCTGCGGCGGCTGAAGACGGACCGCAAGGTCATTGCGGATCTGCCGGACAAGGCCGAGGTCAAGGCGTGGTGCCAGCTCAGCCGCAAGCAGGCTGTCTTGTATCAGCAGACGGTCAAAGAACTGGCGCAGCGGCTGCAGGAGAGCGTGGGCATCCAGCGGCGGGGCCTGGTCCTGACCATGCTGATGCGTCTGAAACAGATCTGCAACCATCCCTCCCAGTGGCTGGGGGACAATGCCTGGCACGAGGACGACAGCGGCAAGTGGGCGCGCCTGCGCGAGTTGGCCGAGGTGATCGGCGCGCGGCAAGAGAAGGCCCTCGTCTTCACCCAGTTCAAGGAACTGACGGGGCCCCTGGCCGCCCACCTGGGCGGGCTCTTCGGCAGGCCGGGGCTGGTCCTGCACGGCGCCACGCCGCTCAAGCAGCGCCGCGAGCGTGTGACACGTTTCCAGGAGGACGAGAGCGTGCCCTTCTTCGTGCTGTCACTCAAGGCGGGCGGCGCCGGACTGAATCTGACGGCGGCCTCCCACGTGATCCATGTGGACCGCTGGTGGAATCCGGCGGTGGAGAACCAGGCCACGGATCGCGCCTTTCGCATCGGCCAAACAAAGAACGTGCTCGTGCACAAATTCATTTGTCGCGGCACGGTGGAGGAGAAGATCGATGCCCTGATCGAAAGCAAGCAGGCACTGGCCAGCGAACTGCTGGAAGGGGGTCGGGAGCTGAACCTGAGCGAGTTTTCCAATGAAGAGCTGCTGCGTCTGGTGGCCCTGGATCTTTCCAGTGCCAGGCTGGAGTGACCCATGAGCTACGGATGGTTCAACAAACCCAGCCTGGCCTCGCAGAGAGCCAAGGCCGAGCGCGAGCGGCGGAAGCTGCAGAAAGAGGGGCGGGCGCTGTCATCCGTGGCGATCCAGGGCCGCACCATTGCCCGCAGCTTCTGGGGCAAGGCCTGGTGCCAAAACCTGGAATGCTACAGCGACTATCAGAACCGGTTGCCGCGCGGACGCAGCTATGTGACCAATGGGTTCGTGCTGGATTTGCAGATCACGCCGGGTCGCATCGAGGCCTTGGTCAGCGGCACCCAACTCTATCGCGTGGTTGTGACGGTGGCTCCCTTGCCGGCGGCTGCCTGGGCGACGCTCTGCCTGGACTGCGCGGGCGGCATCGCCACTGTGGTGGAACTGCTGCAGGGCCGCTTCTCCACTGCCGTGATGGAGCGCTTGTGCCGCCCTGGCGACGGCCTGTTTCCCACGCCGGCCGAGATTCAGCTGGATTGCAGTTGCCCGGACTGGGCGGATCTCTGCAAGCATGTGGCGGCCGTGCTCTACGGCATCGGCGCGCGACTGGACCGGCAACCTGAATTGCTCTTCGTGCTCAGGCAGGTGGATCCGCAGGAGCTGGCGGCCGCGGCGCTGGGAGGCCTGCCCCGGGCGCACCAAGCGCCGGGACCCAGTCGCAGGTTGGCGGATGGCCCGCTGGCCGAACTGTTCGGAGCCCTGCTGGGAGGACCGGAGGTCGCGCTTCCCGAGCCTGCGGAGGCCGGCGCACAGTCCACGCAGGGGAAGAAACAGCCGGACAGCCGCATGCACGGGATAGATTCGGCGGGCGCCCGTCTCGACGAACCAGACAAGCGACCAAGTCCGACAGACTCCTAGCATCGTCAGCGTCTGAAATGGTTGCTGATCATGGTCAATGAGATGGCGTGTC
>DYSB01000156.1 GCA_020726405.1 Acetofilamentum sp.
GCGGCTGGCGGCAAGATCGGCTCAGCGACCACTCAAAGTCTTACGTATGGCGGAGTCTGCTACGTAATCGGGATCCAGGTTGACGTCGCAGCCATGGGCGTAGACGCCGCCGCCGCCGCTGCCGCCGCCGCTGTTGCTGATGAAGTCGCAGGTGCTGAAGGCGGCACTGATGGCGCCGGAATTGTCGCCGGGCGCCAGCTGCAATGTGTCGGCCACGCCTGCGACGGCGATGGCCCCCTGGATCGTGGCGACATCGCCGGGGATGTGGATCACTGCCGCCCAGCGGGAAGCCGAGCCAGGAGCCCCAATGGAGCATCCTCCAACTCACCACATCCACCAACTGCCCCTGGAGTGCATCGAGGACGGTCAGATCCTCCTCTACCAGGTGACCTGCCTCAGCCAGTAGGCCGCTGGCACATCAAACCGCAGCGGGAGATGGATGCTGTCCTGCTTCCCTACAATGGGGCGGCACGAAACAAGGTGAAAGGGAGACCGCAATGGCGCGTTTCGGCGAGAGAGTGGACGGCTACGCGATCGACGTGCTCAACGAGCGGGAGATCCGTGCCGCGGCCGGTCTGCTGTTCCTGGCCATGTTCGTGACGATCGGGATGGCAGCCTTCGGCCACCAGTTCACTCCGCTCAAGTACGCGGTGATCGGCTTCCTGACCGACATCCTGGTGCGACTCCTTGTCTCGCCGCGCTGGGCGCCGACTCTGATTGTCGGCCGCTGGATCGTGCGCAACCAGGTGCCCGAGTGGGTCGGCGCGCGGCAGAAGCAGTTCGCCTGATGGATCGGTGCCGGACTGGCCTCCGTGATGCTCGTGCTGCAGCTGTTTTCTTCGCGCTGGCAACGGTTCTACTGTCCAGCTACTTTCATGGACGCCGTCACCCGGTAGAACATGCGCGGCTCAAGCTCGGCCACGCTCCAGCTCAGACCAGCGGTGCTGACGGACTCCGCCGGCCAGTGGGCTGGATCCGCTGTCTGCTGGATGCGGTAGCTGCGGGCCAGGGGGACCGGGTTCCAGCTCAGCTGGACACCGCCCTCCACGAGCTGGATCGCCAGCTCCGGCGCGGACAGTTCCGGCACGATCTCCCCCAGAAACCACCACAGCGACTCCGGGCTGATCTCCACGTGCTCCTGGTTCGCACCCAGCGGATAGTAGAGCGCGTCGAAGGGCGTCAGCTGGTAAAGGTCCGGCGCGCCTTCAATCTGCCGGAAGGGCGTGTTCGTCACCAGCCCCAGCGCGCTGGTGGTGGGGATGAAACAGTGGTTGGCATGCAGTGCGACGATGTCCCCGTAGGGCACGGCGCTCTGATCCAACTCCACCATGGTGTTGCGAAAGCCGCCGGGCGCATTGTCCCAGGGCGGCGCGCCGTTGATCAAGACGGTCTGGCTCCGGTCTGGAAAGGGCCAGAACTGATTGATCTCGCCGCGGAACACCGTTTGCGGAGTCTGATCGCCCAGGGACCAGCAGTTGCCGTCGATGTCCACCAGCCAGCTGCGATACTCGTAGCGAATGAGCTGCTCGCCGGCGGCAAAGCCCTGGTGGAGGCTCGTCCCGCTGCCGTTGGTCACCGCGACCAGGCGCGGTCCCGTCGGGTAGTTTCCCAGCGCGGCCAGCTCGTTCAGCAACACCTGGCGCAGGGGATCCGCCGCTGGTTCGGTGTTCGGCGGTTCCTCGGCCATCACCAGCAGCATCTGCCGAGCCGCGGGAGTCTGGAGCCGGGAGCGGAAGTGCGCGGCCTCCTCCACCTCCTCCGCGAAAAAGTCCAGCCAGTGCTGGATGCTGAGCGGGATGTTGGCGCCCGCCTGCGGAGAGTCGAAGGAGAGGAAGGTCCGCACCAGGGGATCGATGCCCTGCTGCTCCAACCAGGCCAGGGCGTAGCGCGAAACCAGCCCGCCCATGCTGGCGCCGATGAGCGGATAGCGTTCCCCCGCGGGCAGGACGCTGTTGACCTGTTCCAGCAGCGTCGCCAGCAATAGTCCGTTGCGCTGGATGTAGTCGGTGGATTCGCTGAAATTCAGCACCACCATGTCGAACCCCTGTTGCCGCAGCGTCTCGACCAGCTCCTGCTGGTTGCCCAGCTCGTAGAGTTCGTCCCAGAACATCGTGTTGTCCATGTCGAAGCCCTCGCACAGCAACACGGGGCGCGTCAGCACCGTGCGCCCCGGCGCCAGGTAGACGTAGGCGCTCCCGGTGGCCAAGGCTCCCTGGTAGGGATAGGCCGAAGTCAGGTTCCAGACCTCGCTCGGTTCCGGCGTGATCAGCCGGTTGACCGTGAAGGACAGGCTGGTCTCACGCGTGTCACCGTCTGCCCAGGTGGCGCGCAAGCGCAGAGTCTTGCTGCCCGTGCTGGTGTAGCTCACCACCACCTGCGTGCCCGGCTCCCGTGACACAAATCCCGCGCCATCCGCGAAATCCCACTCCAGCCGGAGCGGCTCCGCCCGGTTGCTGATCCAAAGCTCCCCCACAGGCAGTTGAAAGGTGACGGCACGGCCCTGGCCGGTGTGATCCACCAGGGCCGCGGCCGCGAAGAGCCTGCGGCTCTGCAGCGCGGCGGGACCCAGGATCCGCAACTCACCGCCCTCGGCACGCGCCTGGCCCTGGTCGACGGCCTCGGCCGTCACGCGCTGGTAGTCCATGTCCAGCAGCACCAGAGGAATGAGCGACTGCTGCCTGGCCACCTGAGCGATCTCGCGCAGATGGGCCGCAGAGGTTCGCTTCGCACCGTCCACGGTGGACCGGTTGAGCTGGAAGACAAGCTGCCGGAACAGCGAGGACGAGGCGGGCGGGCTGTCCTGGAGCCCGTCGTAGTGCACGGCCCCGGCAAGATCGGGGCTCAGGTCCAGCAGGATGCCGCTGGTCACCAGTTCCCGGTCGGCATCAGCAAGCGTGATGGGCGCGGCGTGGCTGGCGTGGCTGGCGCGGCTGCCGAGCGGCAGGAGGCCGAGCAAGAGGAGGCTGAGCAGGCACGCGAAGCCTGTCCTCACCCGAACGGGGAAGCAAGTAGACAGCATGGGGTGTTTCCATTCTTGTTGACACGTCCGGAACTGGGTGGCAAAACTAAGGTTTCCCGTCGGCCCGTCGGCCCGTCGGCCCGAGCAGGGAAGGAGCGGCTGCGATACAAGGTCTGGCAATGAGCGCCAAAGGGCATGTCAGTATAAACCTGGTGGATCAGCTCACGTGAATCGTCGGGTACAGCTTCTTCAGCTTGATCCGAGCGTCTTCTGTTGTGAAGCGCCAATCGACCGTGGAGGCGCTTTGATTTCGACGACTTGCCCAGTCTCGTGACCGTTTGCGCAGGATCTCCAAGTCAGGGATCCGGCCATTGTTTCGTCGCTCGCGCTGTCCTCGGATTTGTCTGTGACCGTTGCGGTGGTGGGAGACGGGAACCGCGCACAGGGTATGGCAGGTGCCTCCGCCAACTTGGTTGGAAAAGGTCATGCCATGGGGGAAGGTGTCGCTGGATTTGATATTCAGGGACTCAGCAGGAGGCCTTGTTCTCGTGGATTTCCGTGGTGCCCACGGATTCTCGGGGATCCTTTTCGGCGGGCATCCAATAGAGCAGGCGGGGATCCACGCCCAGTCGCACGCGTTCCGGGTGCTCCGGCAGACCAAAGCGCCGGGCCTGGCGGCGGGGCACCACCACGTCCAGTCGCAGACCGCTGGCGGCGTCGCGAACCCGCACCAGCAGATCGGAGCCCAGCTCCGCAATCTGGGCCGGACCCTCCAACAACCGCTCATCCGGACGCGCGGGATGAGCCTCGTCGCGCAGGGCCACCCATTCGGGCCTGATGCCCAGCCAGAGCGCGTCCCCCGGCGCGGGCGCAGGCGCGCCAGCGGAGCCCTGTCCCGGACCCAGCAGCAGTCGACCGCCGAGGGCGGGGCAATCCACGGCAAAACCCTCCGGAGTGAGCTTAAGGACTCGCGCCTCCACATGGTTGCGCAAGCCCAGGAAACGGGCCACCGCCAGGCTGGCTGGTCGCTGGAAGACGGCCGCCTTCTCCCCGGACTGCGCCTGGACGCCGGCCACCAGCACGCTGACCTGATCAGAGAGCAGGTAGGCCTCGTCCAGGTCGTGGGTGACCAACAACACGGTCAGCCCTTCCCGCCGTCGTAGTTCCAGCAGCAATAGGCCCAGTTCCCGGCGCAGGCTGGTGTCCAGCGCGGCAAAGGGTTCGTCCAGCAGGATGGCCCGGGGCCGGGGCGCCAGGGCCCGCACCAGCGCCGCCCGCTGGCGCTCCCCGCCGGACAGCGTGTCCGGGCGCCTGTCCAGCAGCGGTCCGATGCCCGTGGCCTCCACCAGGGAATCCAGATACTCCTGATCCCCGCGGCGAACCCGGCCTTGGGCGCGCAGACCGAATTCCACGTTTTGCCGCAATGTCAAATGCGGAAAGAGCGCCAGATGCTGGGGCACGTAGCCCAGGCCGCGCCGCTCCACCGGCAGGGCAGCCAAGTCGCGCCCCTCCAGGCGCACCCTTCCCGCCGTGGGCGCCTGCACGCCCAGCACCGTGCGCAGCAGCAAGCTCTTGCCGCTGCCCGAGGGACCCAGCACCGCATGGCAGCAGCCCGCGGCCACCTGCAGCCGGATCTCCTCCAGCCGGAAATCCCCCGCTTGAGTGGCCACGCCCAGCAGCTCAAGCATGATCCGGTTCCCTCAAGAGCAGGCGAGCCAGGGCCAGGGCGCCCAGGCCCAGGCCCACGAGAAGAAGAATCAGGGCCACGGTGCCCTCCACGTCCGCCGAGGCCAAGCGCAAGTGGATGGCAATGGGCAGCGTCTCCGTGCGCAGGGCCATGGTGCCGGCCACCATCAGCGTGGCGCCGAATTCGCCCAGAGCCTTGGCCCAGGCCAGCACGCCGGCGGCCACCAAGCCGCGCCGGGCCAGGGGCAGGGTCACCGTGCGGAAGACATGGCGCGGCTCCGCGCCCAGGCTGCGGGCCACGGTTTCCAGCTCCACGGGGACCTGGTCGAAGGCCACCTTGAGCATGCGCACGGCCACGCCCAGGATGGTGACAAACTGGGCCAGCACCACGCCCGTGGCGGTGAACACCACGCGTGTCACATGCTCCTGCAGCCACAGCCCCAGCGGCTGGCTGAAGAAAATGAGCAGGATGGCGCCCAGGGCCGCCGGCGAGACGATGAGTGGAAACTCCAGCATGGCCTCCACGAGCTGGCGGCCGCGGAAGCGGTGGCGGGAGAGGGCGTAGGCCGCCGGCACGGCCAGCAGCAGGGCCAGGGCCGTGGCCACGGTGGCGGCGTAGAGCGAAAGGCGCAGGGAGAACCACACCCGTCCGCTGCCCAGCAAGGCGCCCAGCATGGCCGGCTCTACCACCCAGGCCAGCGAGGCCAGCAGCGAGCCGTAAAGGGCCAGCACGGCCAGCGCCGCCGGCACCGTGGCGCGATGTCCGCTCATGCGCCGCTGCTCATTCGGGGATCCACGCCTTGGGCAGTTTGTACACGCCGCCCACCGGCCGCGTCGCCCCCAGCCAGCGGAAGGCCTCGTCCGGGGTGGTGAAGTAGCCGTGGCGGGCGAAAATGCGTCGGCCCGCCGGCCCGGCCACGTACTCAACGAAACGCTGGGCCTCTGCCTGTTGCTCGCTGCAGACCGCCACGGCGATGGGAATGGTGCCTACCCGCGGCACCTGGGCGACGGGCAGGCGGACCGTCTCCAATCGGGTGGGGTCCCAGTGGTCGAACACGCTCCACCCCAGCACGGCGTCCACGCTACGCAAGGAGACGGCCGTGGCCGTGCGCTCGCAGGAATCGGTGTAGGTGGCCAGGTTGCGGCGCACAGCGGCCCGCTCGGCGGGCGTGAGGGCGAGCTCCAGGATTTCCACCGCGTAGAGGCCCACGCAGACGGCCTCCGGGTCGGCGATGGCCACGCGCAGCCCCGGCCGGGCCAGATCCAGCAGACCGCGGATGGCCTTGGGATTGCCCTTCTGCACGGTGATGGCCGGCACCAGGTAGACCACGTCCCGCACCGACTCCGGCCGTACCAGCCCCTTGGCCAGGGCCTTGGCCATGAAATCCGACGAGCCGGGGAAGTAGATGTCCCCCGAGCGGGTCAATTCCAGTTGGGCCAGCACCTGGCCCGAGCCACCGAAGATCAGCTCCACCTCCACGCCTGTGGCCTTTTGATAGGCCTGGGCAATCTCCTCTGCGGGAGGCTTGGAGGCGGCCCCGGCGAACACGCGCAGACGCGGCGCGGCCGCAATTGAACTTGCCGTCAGCAGGGCGGCGAACAGCGCGAGCCGGATCCAGCCCAGGTTCATGTCACACCTCCGGTATCAAGCGGGTCAAGCGGTCCTGAAAGGTACTGGGCCGCAGACCCCGCCGCTCCGCCGCCCGGGTTTTATTGCCGCCGGCCTGGACCAGGGCGGCCTCCCTGCCGCAGCGAGGCATGGTGGGCCCTCCGATGAAAGACCTCGATTGGTGCATGAACGTAGCCAGATCCGTGATGCTGTGCTTGTATCCGATCATAAGGTCGCAATCTGGAGGGGGGGGCCCGCGAGCGGACTTTCCACGGGTCGTTCGGTTCTTTCAGCCAGTCTCAGCTGCCCACATGGAGTTGACGCCTTGGAGGCTTCAACTCCGAATTCCTTCCGTTGCGCCACCCTCGACGAATGCGTAGCCGGCCGCGAGGAGTTCCAATTCATGAACCGGTGGCCTGTGTCCGGCGCCAGCTGGGCGCAACAAACTGCCCACCTCGCCGGGCCAGGACGAGGAGCAGGATCCCCACCGCCAGGCTTGGCGCCAGGCTCAACCAGGAGCCCTCGATGCCGAAGGCGGCGCCGGTGAGCCAGTCCGGTCCGCTGACCACGGGCGAAATGAAGCCGGCGTGGGCCATGCCCGAATTGTTCAGTCTGAAAACGGCGGTCTGGCTGTAGTTCCAGGCGAAGTGCAGGGCCCAGGGCATCCAGATCCGACGGGTGAGGGCGAAGGGCGCCAGGTCATGCCGCTCGGTGTGATCGTCTACCGCATGCTGGCCACGCCAGACTTCCGGCAGCGCTGCTTTCCTGACGGTTTCACGCTGGAGACCGTGGCCCAGGCGCCTGCCGTTCTCTACAACGCCAAGGCCCTTCTTCAGCGGAAGGCCGGGCTGTGTGCGGTCCAGGGCCTGGATCTGGCTCTGGCTCTTCTCGTCGCAG
>DYSB01000157.1 GCA_020726405.1 Acetofilamentum sp.
GGGACGATGAAGCCCGCCAAGCGGCCAAGTCCGACAGACTCCTAGTTACGGCCGCCCAAAAAGGGGTTTTCTTTGGCTCCACCTTTCTTTGGACCCGGCCAAAGAAAGGTGGAAAACCAAACGGCGCTTCACGCGCCGCTGATGACTGGACGTCCAGGCCCCCATCCCCCGCCGCTGCGCGGCGCCTTCCCCCGCTGGGGCGCGGGGGAAGGGAAGACGGCTTCGCCTGCTTGGGCGAAAGAACTCAATAGCCGCCGCCGGCGGTTGGCTTGCCACCCACAATGGCCACGCTGGCGCTGGCGCCCAGCCGGTCGGCGCCGGACTCGATGAGCTGCACGGCATCGTTCAGGGTGCGCACGCCGCCGGAGGCCTTGACCCCCATGCCCGCGCCCACCACGCGGCGCATCAGGGCCACATGTTCGGCCGTGGCGCCGCCCGAACTGAAGCCCGTGGAGGTCTTGACGAAATCCGCGCCCGCCGCGCGGCAGGCCAGACAGGCCTTGACGATCTGTTCGTCGCTGAGCAGACAGGTCTCGAGGATCACCTTGGAGAGGACGCGCTTGCCCGCGGCCTCCACCACGCCGCGCACGTCGTCCTCCACCTGGCGCCACTCGCCGTCCTTGGCCAGGCCCACGTTGAGCACCATGTCCACTTCCTGGGCGCCGTCGCGCACGGCCTGGCGGGTCTCGGAGGCCTTGGCCCGGCTGGTGGTGGCTCCCAGCGGGAAGCCGATCACCGTGCAGACCTTGACCGTGGAGCCCTCCAGCAGGCGCGCGCAGAGCGGCACCCAGCAGGGGTTGACGCAGACGCTGGCGAAGCTGTTCTCACGGGCCTCCCGGCAGAGGCGCTCCACGTCCGCGCGCTGGGCGTCGGGCTTGAGCAGGGTGTGGTCGATCATCCGCGCGATCTCGCCGCGCACCCGATCCAGCAGGCCCAGCGTGCAGCTGACGCGGTCGGCGCCACAGGCCATGGCGCGGTCCGGGTTGTAGGTCGCGGGCGCGGCGGGCGGATGGTGCGTCCCGTGTCCGCTCACGGGTCGCGGCGCCTCATCCGCGGTGTTCCGGCCCGGCCGGGCGCCGCGCTCTTCGCGCTGGGCCAACACTTCCTTGACGATGCGCTCCACGAGATCGCCGTTCACGGCTTCATCCTTCCACGTGAAAACCGTCCACCACGCCCAGGATCAAGGCCTGGACGGGGATCCTGTCGTTCTTCAGCACCATGCGGGCGCAGCCGCCCTCCTTGTTCACCAGCACTGTGTCGCCGAGGCCGGCGTCCACCGTATCGATGGCCATGCTCTCGCCACCCCGGGGCCGGCCCTGCAGATCCAGGGCGCGCACCAGCAGCAGCTTGTAGCCCTTGAATTCGGGCTGTTTCTCCGTGCTGACGACTTGGCCCGTCACCACCGCGATCTGCACCGCTGCAACTCCTTTCAGCCGGACACGAGCAGCGAACCGCTCAGCCGGGCCACCAGACCGCGGGCCGCCGCCGGGCTGACCGCCTCGGCGAACACGCGCAGGATGGGCTCCGTGTTGGAGGCGCGCACCTGCACCCAGGCCGGGCCGCCATCGACTTCCAGCAGGAATTTGAGACCGTCGGTCTCGTCCAGCGTGGCCTCGGGCAGGGCGTCGCGCACGCGCTCCAGGGCGCGGACGGGATCCATCTCCCCCAGCTCGATCTTCTCTTTGATCATGGCGTAGGCGGGCAGCTCGTCCCGCAGTTCGCGCAGGCTGCGGCCGCTCTCCAGCAGGTACTGGAGCAGCAGGGCGATGCCCACGGGCGCGTCACGGCCCAGGTGTAGGTCCCTGAGGATCACGCCGCCGTTGCCCTCGCCGCCGATGGCCGAGCCCAGCTCGCGCATGCGCACGCTGACGTTGATCTCCCCCACCCGCGTGCGGTGCAGGTCCACGCCGGCCTCGCGGGCCACGTCGTCCAGCAGTTGGCTGGAGGAGACGTTGGCCACCAGGGGCGAGGGCTGACGCCCCAGCACGTAGCGGGCCACCAGGGCCAGGGTGAGTTCCTCACCCAGCGGCACGCCGGCGGCGTCCACCAGGGCCAGACGGTCGGCATCCGGATCCAGTGCGAAGCCCACGTCGAAGGAGCCGGTGCGCATGGTCTCACAGAGGGCAGTGAGATTCTCGGGGGTGGGCTCGGGCCCGCGGCTGAACAGCCCCGTGTCCTCCACGCCCAGTTTGACCACCTCGCAGCCCAGCTCCTGCAGCAGGTGCGGGACCATGGTCCGGCCCGCGCCGTTGACACAGTCCACGGCCACGCGGAAGCCGCGCTTGCGCAGGGCGGGCACGTCGAGCAGGCCCAGGGCCTTGATGCGCCGCACGTGCGCCTCGGAGGCCTGGGGCAGACATTCCACGCTGCCCAGCTTGTCCCAGCGGACCAGGGCCGGGCCGCGCTCGGCCAAGGCCAGATGCCGGCGGCTCTGTTCCGGGTCCAGGAAGAGTCCGTCGTGGTGGAAGAACTTGAGCGCGTTCCACTCCACCGGATTGTGGCTGGCCGTGATACAAATGCCACCGGCGGCGCCCAGCTCCTCCACGAGCACGGCCACCGTGGGGGTGGGCACCACGCCCACGTCCAGCACTTGACAGCCGGCGCCGCAGAGGCCGGCGATCACGGCGTGGCGCATCAATGGGCCGCTGGGGCGTGTGTCACGGCCCAGCACCACCGGACCGCCGCCGCAGTACTCGCCGAACGCGGCGGCATAGCGGGCCACCAGCTCGGGGCTTAAGCCCTCGCCCACCACGCCGCGGATTCCGGAGATGGAGATCATCAGGCGGCTCATGCGCCGGCCTCGGGATCGGCGGGGGCAGCCGCTGCCTCGTCGGGCTTGCGGCTCTCGTCCACGAAGTTCAAGCGCAGGTCCGTCAGGGTATGGTTCAGCAGGCGGGCCAGCTCCTCGGGCAGCCGGTCCTTGAGCTTGACATCCAGGGCCTCCAGCAGGTCGATGCAGTAGGAGGCCTCCTGCAAGTCCCGGCGCATGCCCTCCCCCGGTCGGGCGAGCTTGCCCAAGGCCATCATCGCCACCTGCTGGTACTGCAGCACCAGGGTGAAGATCAGCTGATCGTGCTTGTCCATGCTTTCCTCAGGCTTGGATCGGGATCACCGCCAGATCCACCGCGGCAGGCCCGACGCTCCAGCGCAGACTCAGACCCAGCGGGTGCAGCAGGTCCACCATCAGCGGATGACGCACCAGGCCCAGGGCTTCGTCCTGCAAAATCAGGCTGGGCTCGGCGAGCTGCAAATGGGGCCAATCGTCCTGCAGGTCGAGGCGGAGCGGATACATGCCCTCACCGGGCACCAGCAGCAAAATGGCCTCGAGCATGCGGTCCACTAGCCAACTGGCGTCCCGGAAGGCCAGCGGGCACGCGCTGTCGGCGGCCACCTCCACCTCCAGCTGGCAGCGGTGCTTCAAGGCGGAATCCGCCCGGAAGAAGCGCAGCTCCTCGCTGATCACCAGTTCCCAGGTCAGCGGTGCGCCGCGTTCGTACTCCTGCAGGCGGCGGTAGCGGTCCCCCAAATAGCGGATCAGGTTGGCCAGCTCTTCCGTCTGGCGATCCAGGCGCTCCAGCTCGGGCAGGTCCGAGTTGCGGAACATCATCAACTGGATCATGCCCGAGAGCGCGTTGAGCGGATTGTTGAGATTGTGGACGATGCCGCCCGTGTAGCGGCCGAAACTCTGATACTGCTCGGCCCGCCGGCGGTCCTCACCCTTCAGGCCGGGCAGGAGGAGGCGGCCGGCCTCGGTCTGCAGCTCCCAGGCCCCCTCCAGCACGGCGACGGGCACCTCACCGGCGGCCTCCACCAGTTGGCGGGCCAGGCGGTTCTGGGGTTGCGGCCCGGCGCCGTTCTCCAGGAAGACCGGCACGGGCAGCTGCTCCATCAAGTGCTGGGCCAGTGTGGGGGCGGTACTCATGGGAGCGGTTCCTCCTCGTCTTCCGGCTGGATGAGGCGACGGTAGTAATGGATTTGATCCCGCAGGCGGGCCGCCGCCTCGAAATCCTCCCGCACCACGGCCTCCTCCAGCTCCCCCTCCAACTGCAGGATCCGTTCCTCCAGGGGCACCATTTGCGGGTAGCCTTCCTGGCCGGCGGCATCCATCACCTCCTGCTTCACCCAGACGGGCAGACCCAGGCGCAGGGCCAGGGGAATGGCGTCCGAGGGGCGGGCGTCCAGGCGCAGGATCTGGCCGTCGGGACGCTCCAGCAGGATGTCGGCGTAGAACGTGCTTTCGTGAAGGCGGCTGATCTGCACGGTGCGCACGTGGCCATCCAGAGCCCGCAGCAGGCCGGCGATCAGGTCAAAGGTCATGGGGCGCTGCAGCTGGGCGCCCCGGAGGTTGATGGCGATGGACTGGGCTTCGCCGGGACCGATGAAAATGGGCAGCCAGCGCTCGGAGTCCTTCTCGCGGAGGATCACCACGTAGCCACCCTGACTGGGACTGAAGGTCACCTCGCTGACGGTGACTTCGATCACGGGATACCTCCTCGACTGCGAGAAAAGGTAGTGATCGACCCGCCCCGAGCCAACTGGGGAGCACGGGGAGGCGGGCGCTGTGGCTTTGGGAAGGCCGACCGCAATCAAGGGGAAGGGCATCCTGAAAAAAGAGGGCCGCCCTGCGGCGGCCCAGCCTCCCGTACTCACCACGCACGGTCGAAACCACGCATGGCTTTGCTATTGGGATTTGACCTGCACGCAGGTCCAGGCAGATATCCTGATGGCGGTCAGAGACCGCCGCTGTCCTCGCGATGTTCGTTTCAGGTCTGGGCACACGGCGTTTGGAAGCCGGAACGGCCGGAACGATAACAGATGGTTGGCTAAGAGACAAACGAAAAAACCGGGAAATGCGCACAAGCCGAATAATGCGGGAGGATCAGACCTCTTCCTGGGGCTTGATTTGATATATGTCAATCAATCGGTCGGCGACGAAGCTCATTACATCATTGTCAGTATAGAAACCCGAGTGGATTTTTGTCTCCACCTCGCGCATCAGTTCTTCCCGGTAGGAAGCGGTCGGGACGGCCCCGTTGCCAGTCGCAGCCGTCTCGCCCAGCGAGCTGTCTTCCATCATGCGGTCGCTGATCTGGGCCACAATCTCCTCCCGGTCATAATATCCAGCCGCCACCCGCTGCCGCGCGAGGGCCACATGCTCCTCGCGGATCTCGGGCAGCTGGGCAGCCTCGGTCTGCAGGCTGCTGCGCAGGCGGGAGAGCTCCAGCCCGCCGCTGCTGATCTCCAGCCGATCCTCCTGGACCACCGCCCCACCCGTCTGCTCCAGCTGGCGCGTGGATTGGTAGCGCGTCTCGATGGCCGCCCGGCGCAAGGCCTGGCCGACCTGGGACAAGGAACCGGATTGGATTTCCATCTGCACCTCCCCACTGGGGACCGTCCGCCTGAGGGCGGGACCGGTCTCAACCATAGATATCAAGAAGTCGACCCTTGCTCAACTCCCGCGGGGCGCGGGGCGCCTCCTCAGCTTCGGGAGCTGCGGAGTTTCCCTCCGCCGGCGTGGGTCGTTCGGCGCCCTGCACGTGCCGCTGGGCGATTTCCTGCTGATAGGCCTTCAGAAGCAGGGCCTGGCCCGCCTGTTCCGTGCGCATGGTCTAGACCCTCACACTGGCGCGCACGCCGTCCACGGGGTTCTCGCCCTCCTGGCGCTGGATCACCTGGGACCAAGTGGCCCGCAGGTCCTCCAGGATGCGCCCCACCACTTCCAACTGCTCGGCGTCGTTGCTCAGGTTGGCCTCGCGCATGCGGTGCAGCATGAAGTCATAGAGCCGGTCCAGGCTGCGGGCGATGTCCTGGCCGCGATTCATGTCCAGCGAGGACCTGAGCTCGCCCACCGCGCGGATGGCCCGGTCCATCTGGACCCCCTTGGCCGGGAACTCGCCCAGGCGCATCAGGCGCTGACAGTCCCGCACGCTGCCGATGGCGGCGTCATAGACCATCAGCAGCAGGCGGCCGCGATCGGCCGTGCGCACCTGGGTCTCATTGTATTGGCGAAGGCGCAGATCCTGGCTCATGCCGGGTCCTTTCGCTGGTTCAGCTGGAGCTGTTGTTGTTGAACAGACTGGACAAGGCGTTGGACTGGTTCTGGAGATTGGAGATGGTGCTCTCCATGCTCAAGTACTGGGATTCCAGCAACTGGCGCGTGATCACCAACCGATCTTCCATATCCTCGATGGCGTCGTCAAGATTCTTCACCGAGTCCTCGAAGCGCGTGGTCTGGTACTGCACCAGGCCGTCGGTGCTGTCGGTCAGCCGGGTCAGGCTGCGGGTCAGCGCCGCGCCGATGCCGTGGGACAGGCTGATGCTCGCGCTGCGCGAGCCGGCCCCGCTGCCGGGATCGCGGAAGAGGATCCGCAGGCCGGCCCAATCGCTGTCTTCGGCGGCGGTGATCAGGTTGCCGTTCACCGTGGCCGCCGCACCGCCCAAGGTGGCGGAGAGCAGGTTGCCATCCCCGTCCCAGGTGGCGTTCACGTCCACGTCCCCGGCCGGAACCAGCGCCGTGCGGGTGAAGAAGGAGAGGGTGGGATCGCTGGTGCGGCTGGTGAAGGTGAAGAGCGTGCCCACATCCTCCGGATGCGCCTCGAGGGCCGCCTGCAACTTCTCGCTGTCCACACTGAGCAGGCCGCCCGTGCCGGTCTTGATGCCCACCTGGGCCAGGGTCTGGTAGGCGTTGGCCGCGCTGATGCCCACAATGGGCCGCGTGACCGAGTTGCTCAGTTCGCGCTCCAACTGGTTGACGCCGCCGTCCCCCAGCAGCACGCCCATGGTCTGGCCCTCGGAGTCGTAGCTCGTGTAGCTGTTGATCTGCTCGATGATGGCGTTATAGGCGCTGACGAAGGATTGGATTCCGGCGATCACGGAGCTGTCGTCGCGGCTCACGGTGACCTGCAGCTCCTCGCCGTCGGTGTCGGTTTTCAGGGTCAGAGTGACGCCGTCGATGACGTCCTCCACCACGTTGTCGGCGGACTCCAGCCAGCCGCTGACCGGATAGCCGTCCACGCGGAACTGGGCGTTCTGGGCGGCGCGATTCTCGGCCAGGGCCGTGCCGTCGAAGGTGGTCCCGTCCCCCAGGGTGGTGAGTGCGTCGTTGATCACCAGCTGGGCATCGGCGCCCGTATCTTCCCCGGTAAGC
>DYSB01000158.1 GCA_020726405.1 Acetofilamentum sp.
GACCGCCGTCGGAAAGGCGGCGCCACCTTGGCCAACGATGCCGGCCTCGCGCACGCGCTCCAGCACGGACTCGATCCCGGCTGTGCGAGGATTCAAGGGTTCCAGCCGGACCGGTTGCGCCAGTTCGGAGGCCGCGGCCTCGTCCGGGGGAAGCCCGGGCTTGAGGACAATCAGGGTGCCCGGAAAACCGCTGGCGGTGCAACCCCCAATTCCACCGCCTGCACGAGCCCGGCCCGGGGCGCCCGGATCACGGCGCTGACGGCCGAGGGCGCATCCGCCAGAATGTCTCCTTCGTGAACCCAGATTCCTTTGGCCACCCGCGGAACTGCGGGCCGGCCGATATGCTGCTGCACGGGCAGCAGAAGCAAGGGCGGATCGGGCATGACAGCCAGCGGCGAATCTTGCGTGAGCCACTTTTCGTCCGCCGGATGCACTCCCCCCGCAAAACTTTTATTTCCAAAACTGAACCAAGCCATTCTGCCTCCCGGGTCCAATTTTTTCCCTGTGATGAACAACGGAACCAAACGTTCCATCCATCTGTGTTGGAATGTTCGTTCTATCGCAAGGTGCGGAGAGATTTCTGCTCAACGGCGCAGCGGAAATCGAGTGCCGGCAGGGCAAAAAAAAGGCGCCCGAATGGGCGCCTGGGAGGGTCGGTTCAGGAAGTGGCTAGTTGCCTTGATCCTTCTTGATGGCGTCGATCTCATAGTTGGCACTTTGGCGCCACTCGAGGAAGCCGGCAGCCTCCTGGAAGGCCTTCTCCGCGGCCTGATTCTGGCCCTTCTTGGAATAGGCCATGCCTGTTTCGAAGTGGGCCCCGCCCTGGATGTAGCTCTTGTTCTGCTTCAGCTTGCCGATGTTCGCCAGACAGGCGTCGGCGGCGGCCAGGGCCTTGTCGTACTGGGCACACTGGTTGGCCGCAGCGGCCTGCTGGAAGTACACCTCGGAGATGTCCTTGTTGGCCTTGTCTTTCAAAGCCTGGTCCACGGCGCTCAAGGCCTTGTTGCAGTCGTGGGATTCCACACAGGCCTGGGCCAGCACGACCCAGCCGCGGGAGAAGCCCGGTTCCACTTTGACCGCCTGCTCCAGGGCCGGAATGGCTAGTTCGAAATTCTTCTGTTCCAGGAAGATCTTGCCCTTCTCAAACCAAGGCTTGGCTTCCTTGGGGTGTTTGGCAATCATGGCGTCCAACACATCCGCGGCGTCCTTGGTGCGCTTCATTTCGCCGGCCAGCAGCCGGGCCTTCTCCAGCAGGGCCCGCGTGTCATTGGGCTCCAGCCGGGCCGCCTTGTCCAGCGCGGCCAAGGCCGCTGCGTAGTTGCCCAGTTTCTTCTCGCTCAAGCCCAGCATGTACTGCGCCTTGGGATTGTCCGGACAGGTTTTAAGGGCCGCCAGGGCCTGGGAGCGGGCGGTGGAGTAATCCTTCTCCTTGAAGGCCGTATTGCAGGCGTTGATGGCGCTCTTGCAGGCCACGTCCTGATCGTTCTCGCTCTGAACCCGGGATTTGAGCTGCTTGTACTCCGCAACGGCGGCGTCGTACTTCTTCTTCAGCACATCGTACTCTTCCGGGCTGCCCGCCACGCCCATCTCCTGGGTGATCTTCTCGATTTCCTTCTTCTTCGCGTCCAGATCGGGGGTCTGGGCCCACACCGAAGCGGCGACGAAGAAGGACAGCAGCGCGATCATCATGTACCGTGCCATGGTAGGCTCCGCTTGCTTGAGGAATCAGATCCATTCTTACGAAAAGGCCCTGTCGGCGACAGGGCCCATGCCCGAGGCCGGACTTGAACCGGCACGACCGTGAGGTCACCACCCCCTCAAGATGGCGTGTCTGCCAATTTCACCACTCGGGCGAGTTGCAGGCGTCTACTTGTCTTCGGCGGCTCCGGTTCCCGGAGTCTCCGGCGGCAGGACAGGAATGTTGGGATTGAAACCGCTGGCCGCGTTCTGCTGCTGGAGGACGCCGGAAGTCACCGACTGGGCTTCTCCCGTGCCGCGACCCGAAAGCAGAGTGGCCAGTAGACATAAGAACATGAAGCCGGCCACCAGGTAGATGGTGACCTTGTGCAGGAGCGTGGCCGCCTGACGAGTGGACAGCATGGCCTCGCCGCCACCGCCGAAGGTCGCGGATAGACCGCCGCCCTTGGAAGCCTGCATCAGAATGACCACCATCAGCAGCATGGCCACCAGAATGGTCACCAGCAGCACAAAAATGTACACGTTCGACCCCGCTATTTGACCACGCCTTCGCCCGCGAGGACGATGGCGCTGAATTCATCCGCCTTCAGACTGGCTCCCCCCACCAGGGCGCCGTCGATGTCCGGCTGCTCCAGCAGCTGACGGGCATTGTCCGGCTTGACCGAACCGCCGTAGAGGATCTGGCGGGAGGCCGCGACCTCCGACCCCAGCAAACCGCCGACAATCCGCCGCACCACGGCATGGGCTTCCTGGGCTTGAGCGGGAGTGGCCACCACGCCCGTGCCGATGGCCCAAACGGGCTCATAGGCCAGGGTGAGGGTGCCGGCCGCCGCCGGGCTCAGGCCGGCCAACCCGGCTTCCAGCTGGCGCGCCAGGACGGCATCCAACCGACCCGCTTGTCGCTCCGCCAGGGTCTCACCCACGCACAACACCGGCCGCAAACCGGCCTCCAGGGCGGCGTGCAGCTTGCGATTGGTCCAGGCGTCCGAGTCGCCGAACAACTGGCGACGCTCGCTGTGCCCGATGAGCACCCAACTACCGCCCGCGCTGCGGATCATCTCACCGGAGACTTCGCCCGTGTAAGCGCCGCAGCGCATGTCGTGCAGGTTCTGGGCTCCCAGGTGGAGATCTGAATCGCTGAGAATCTCGGCCACGGCCGTCAGGGCCGTGAAGGGTGGGCAAACCAGCACGTCCACGCGATGCGCGCCCAGCAACTTGACCTTGAGCTGGCGAGCCAGTCCCACGGCCTCGTGGTTGAGCATGTGCATTTTCCAGTTGCCGGCGATGAGCAGCTTGCGCATGGAAGTCCTGTTCTGACGAAAGCGCCAAGTGTAGTGTTTGATCACTTGGAAAGCAAGAAAACGGCGCTCAGCACGGGCTCAAGGCGGCCACGCCAGGCAACTCCCGTCCTTCCAGCAGCTCCAGGCTCGCCCCCCCGCCAGTGGAGATGTGCGAGAAACTCTCTTCCATCCCGAAGGCCTGGACGGCCGCCGCGCTGTCTCCACCACCCACCACCGTGATTCCGCCCCGGGCGGTCACCTCGCCCAGGGCTTCCGCCAGGTCCCGTGTGCCGTGGGCGAAATCCGCGATCTCGAACACGCCCATCGGGCCGTTCCAAAGCACGGCTCCAGCCGTGGCCAGGCGCTGGCGGATGGCCAACTCGGTGGCCGGCCCGATGTCCACGCCGATGCCGTCCACCGGCAGGGATTCCGCCGGGTGGACGCTCACGGGCGAGCCAGCTTCAACAGCCTGCGCCACCCGCACATCCACGGGCAGCAGCAGTTCCACGCCCCGGGCGCGGTAGCTCTCGATGATCTGGCCGGCCAACTCGACCTTGTCGGCCTCCAGCAGGCTGCGCCCGATCTCCAGCCCGCGGGCCTTGTAGAAGGTGAAGATCATCCCGCCGCCCACAATGACGCAGTCCACTTTGTCCAGCAGCCGCATGAGCACGTCGATCTTACCCGAAACCTTGGCCCCGCCCAGCACGGCCACGAAGGGTCGGGCCGGCTGGTCCAGTTCGTCGTGCAGGAAGCGCAGCTCGCGCTCCATCAACAGGCCGGCCGCTCCGCCGCCCAGGGCCAGGGGCACGCCCGCCGTGCTCGCGTGGGCGCGATGCGCCGTGCCGAAGGCGTCGTTGACGTAGAGTTCGCCCAACCGGGCCAGCCGCGCCACGAAGCCGGGTTCGTTCTGCTCCTCGCCAGGATGGAAACGCAGGTTGTCCAGCAGCAGCACGTCCCCGTCCTTCAGTCCCATGGCCAGGGCCAGGGTCGCATCCGAGTCGCAGTCGGGTGCAAGGGCCACCGGGCGCTCCAGCAGCCGGGCCAGTTCAGCCTGGACGGGCTTCAAGCTGTACTTCTCCTCCGGGCCGCCTTTGGGCCGGCCCAGGTGGCTCATCAGGATCAGGCGCGCTCCGCCCTCCAGCAACAGGCGAATGGTGGGCAGGGCCGCGCGGATGCGCAGGTTGTCGCTCACCTGGCGCTGGGCATCCAGCGGGACATTGAAATCCACGCGACACAGGACGCGCTTGCCGCGCACCGCCAAGTCGCGCGCACTCAACCGGGCCATGGAATCCTCCTGGCAAAGGGGACGGGACGCCGACCGGCGGGCCGGCGCCCATCCGGCCGCGGGTCTACGTCTAAAGCGAGGCCATCCGGCGGACCAGGTCCACCACGCGACAGCTGTAGCCCCACTCGTTGTCGTACCAGGAGACGACTTTAATGAAGTCGCCCTCGATCACGGTGGTCAGCTTGGCGTCAAAGATGCTGCTGTGGGGGTTGCCCACGATGTCCGTGCTGACAATGGGATCCTCGGTGTATTCGAGCACGCCCTTGAGCGGGCCGTCCGCCGCGGCCTTCATGGCGGCGTTGATCTCGGCGACACTGACGCTGCGAGCCAGGCGGCAGCTCAGGTCCACCACGGAGCCGTCCGCCACGGGCACGCGAATGGCGAAGCCGTCCAGCTTGCCGGCCAGGGCCGGGATCACCTTGCCCACGGCGCGGGCCGCACCCGTGGTGGTGGGGATGATGTTGACCGCCGCGCTGCGGGCGCGTCGCAAGTCCTTGTGCGGCAGGTCCAGGATGCGCTGGTCGTTGGTGTAGGCGTGGATCGTGGTCATCAGTCCGTGCAGGATGCCGAAGGAATCGTGCAGGACCTTGGCCACCGGGGCCAAACAATTGGTGGTGCAGGAGGCGTTGGAGACTTTGCGGTCCGTGGTCTTCAGTTGGTCGTCGTTGACGCCCATCACCACGATGTTGTCGATGGCGTCCTTGGGCGGAACCGTCAGCACCACGCGCTCGGCGCCACCGGCCAGGTGCTTGTCTAGGTCCGCGCTGGTGGTGAACACCCCGGAGGCTTCGACCACAATGGTCGCGCCCAGGGCCTTCCAGGGAATCTGCGCCGGGTCCTTGTGGGCCGAGACCGGAATGCGCCGGCCGTTGACCACGATGGCCTCGCCGTCCACCTGCACGTCGCCCTGGAAGCGACCGTGGGTGGAGTCAAACTTGAGCAGATGGGCCAGCACGGCCGCGCTGGTCAAGTCATTGATGCCGACGACTTCGATCCCGCCCGTGGCCAGGGCCCGGCGGAACACCAGGCGACCAATGCGCCCGAATCCGTTGATACCGATACGAATGGACATGTTGTCACCCCGATTGCTGACTGCCCCGAAACATGCGGAAGGGCGGGTGTGGACCCGCCAGTGAACCCAAGATAACAAGCCCCGTCGACCCGCGCGGGCCCTTGACTGGCTGGTTCATGGGTGGTATGTTTGTGGCCTTTCACGGGCGATTAGCTCAGTTGGTTAGAGCGCTGGTCTCACATACCAGAGGTCGCAGGTTCGAGCCCCGCATCGCCCATCCGTCCGCCGCGCGCGGACTTCAGCCGCGGAAACGCGGCTTTTTCATGCACGGCGGAACCGGGTTGCCCGTCCGTCCATGCCTGCCCAAGCGGGAGCACGAATGTCGGGCCGCAGCACGCCCCAATTCCAGCCGCACGTGCCAGGTTCTCCCGGACCCCGAGGAGTCTATCGGGTGCCGGCATGCTGAGCCGCGGCCGGCCGACTCTGCTGCTCTTGTGGGGTCTGGCGCCCGCCCTGACCCTGGCGGCCTCCTCCCCCGGCGCCAGTTTCAATCCCCAGGACTACCTGACGGGCAGTGGCTACACGACCAAGCTCGACTCAGTGGTGACCTACACGGCGGACAGCCTGTTCATGGATGCACGCAGCCGGCGCACGCACCTCTCCGGCGCTTCCACGCTGAATTTCCTCAACATGAAGCTCGATAGCCCGGAGATCCTGCTAGACTGGGAGCACGACCAAGTGGAAGCCTGGTCGCCCGCGGCCATGGCGGAGGCGGATTCCTGCGGAGGCGCTCTGCACCTGGGCGCCGGCCAGAGCCTGCAGGCCACAGAGCCCGGCCGGGGCGGTGGAACGCGGCCCGCGCCCGAGACTGCCGCCGATAGTACAGCCGCGCCGATCCTGCCCTGGCCCGTGTTCAGCGATGGAGCCCAGACCATGTACGGGCGCCACATGACCCTCAACATCAAGACGCGCCAGGGCTTCATCCGGGATGGCCGGGCGGCGGAGGCCCCCAGTCTCTACGGCGGCACGCGGATCAAACGCGTGGCCGACCAGGAGCTGCACGTGGCGGACGCCGTCTTCACCACCTGCGACGAGGGTTGTCCGCATTACCACTTCCAGGCCCGGCAGCTGAAGATGCTGCTCAAGGACAAGGTCTTTGCCCGGGACGTGACCCTGCATTTCGGCCTCGTGCCCACGCTCTATTCGCCCGTGGCCCTGTTCAGCCTGAAGCGCGGCCGCTCCAGCGGATTGATCCTGCCCTCCTATGGCCAGACCGCCCAGCAAGGCCGCAAACTGGATCACCTGGGCTGGTACTGGGCCGCGGCGGACACCTGGGACACCCAGGCGCGCGTGAGCTACGCGGAGAACGGGCCGGACTGGCTGTTCGAAAACACCACGCGCTACAAATGGAATGCGCAGGAGAAGGGCCAGCTCTCCGGCAGCTACAACATCACCCAGACCTCCCAGCGCGAAGGCTGGGACCTGCGCTGGAACCACGACCAGGCCCTGACACCCTACGTCTCCTTTCGCTCCAACGTCAAGCTGGCCTCGAGCAAGCAGTACTACGAGGACAACAGCGACAATTTGGAGACCCGGCTCTCCCAGAGTCTGTCCAGCAGTCTCAATCTCTCCGGGCGCTTTCCGGAATCCGGCGTGACCTGGACGCTCAACGGCTCGGGCACCCAGAATCTGGAGTCGGGCCTGACCACGGGCAGCCTGCCCACGCTGGACTTGAGTTTCCCCACCTGGTCGCCCCTGCGCTTCCTGGCGCCCCTCTCCGCTGCGGCGGGGAGCAGGTCCCAAGCGGGCCGCAGCCTGCGCGAGGGGCTGGG
>DYSB01000159.1 GCA_020726405.1 Acetofilamentum sp.
GACATGGAAGGCCATTTGAGTTTCGACGACGTGCTGGTGGAGTCGGAGACCCGCGTGGACCGGCCCGTTATGCCCACGGGACTGACCCTGGGCAACCCCTGGCCCAATCCCTTCAACCCCTCCGTTCGTGTGCCCCTGCACCTGGAGCGTGCCGCGCGGCTCACGGCCCGGGTCTACGACCTGGGCGGGCGGCTGGTGTCCACGCTGGCGGACGGCCAGTGGGCCGCCGGCGGGCACGAGCTGCACTGGAACGGCCAGGACACTGGCGGCGGTCCGGCGGCCAGCGGTCTCTACCTGCTGCGCGTGGAGTCCGCGGGCACGACTCGCGAGACGCGCCTGACCCTGCTGCGCTGACGCCGTCGGAGCGTCGACGCCGGTTCCCGGCACAGCCGGGATCCACTCACGACAAGCAATCCGCTGGACCCGGGGGCCGTGCGCCCCCGGGCTTCCCCCACATCCGGAGCGACCCGCCATGCCGGGAGCCCTGCTGGTCCTGTTGATCCTGCTGGCCGTGCCTCTGCGAGCGGCGGAAACCGGCAAATTGCTGCTGCACGTCACCAGCCAAGGTCAGGCCCTGCCCGGCGCCAACGTGTGTTGCCTGGAGCCGCGGATGGGCGCCGCCACGGACCTGGATGGTCAGGCCGTGCTGCTGGGCCTGCCGCCCGGCCGGCGCAGTTTCCGCGTCACCTATCTGGGCTGCCTGTCCGTCCTGGCGGAGGCCTGGATCGTCTCCCACCTGACCACGCGCCTGGGCGTGGAGTTGGCCCCGGCCGTGCTGGAGGCCGAGGAGCTGGTGGTGCGGGCGGATCCGTGGGCCCTGCCCCTGGACCGCACGGCGCACATGGCCGTGATGGACGGCGAGGGTCTGCAGGACATGGCCCTGCGCGGCCTGTCCGCAGCCCTGACTTTGGAGGCCGGGATCACGCGCGACGAGAGCGGAGGCCTCCATGTGCGCGGCGGGCGGGCGGGCGAACTCAAATTCCTGGTGGACGGCGTGGAAGTGCAGGATCCCTGGTCCGGCACCTTCCAGGGCCTGGTGAACGAAGATGAGGTCCAGGAGCTGGTGCTGGTGGCCGGCGCCTTCAACGCCGAGTACGGTGACGCCATGAGCGGCGTGGTGAACATCGTCAGCCGCCAGGGCGCGCCCCGGCCCGGCGTCCGCGTGCGCCACGAGAGCGCGGGGCTGCTGGCCTCGCCCTGGCGCCGCGCGCAACCCTTTGCCGCCGTGCGCGACGAGGAACTCTATTGCGAGCGCCGGTTGGCGGACTGGAGCGCGCCCCGCGCCTCCGACCTGCTGCTGGACCTGCCAGGCCGCACCCAATTCAGCCTGTTCGGGCCGCTGGCCGCCGGCTGGGAGGGCCGCGTCGCCTGGCTCAACCACGCCGAATCCAGCCACCTGCCCCACGGCTACCTGCGCGAGAGTGACCTGCGGCTGGGCCTGGGCCGCACCCTGGCCGGGGGCGGCCGGCTGGATCTGGCCTGGGAGCGCGCGCGGGCCGAGGAACTGGAGTACGACCACCGCTGGAAATACCTGCCCGAGAATCAGACCCGTCAGCGGCGCAGCCAGGACCGCGCCCAGGCGGTCTGGACCCGCTCGTGGTCCGCGCGTCTGCTGGGCAGTGCGCGCCTGTCCTGGCAGCGCCACGCCGCCTGGTCGGGCGTGCTGGACTCAACGGGTGCGGCCCTGGAAGCCAGCCGGCTGGAACGTCCGCTGCTGCGCGCCGAGCAGGATTTCTACCAGTCCGGGCACTCGCCCAATCAGTCCGAGCGCGCGACGACCCAGTGGCGCCTGGGCCTGGACGCGCTGTTCCAGGCGGGCACGCACCACGAATGGAAGGCCGGGCTGGACCTGCGCCGGGACGATTTGACGCAAGTCGCGCGGCACAATCTCTGGAGCCGGGCGACGGACCTGTCCGAGATCTACCTGGAGGACCGGGTGCGGGCCCGGCCGCTCCAGGCGGCCCTGTTCCTGCAGGACAAGATCGAGTTCCCCCACCTGGTGGTGAACGCCGGGCTGCGCCTGGACTGGCGTGATCCCGACACGGACTGGCTGCCCGATCCGCTCCATCCCTGGGTGGAAGAGGCCGGCCAGGTGGAACTGGCGCGCCCCGCCTCCGTCCCGGCCCAGTGGGCGCTCTCGCCGCGGCTGGGCCTGGCCTTCCCCTTCGCCGACGAGGCCGTGCTCCACGCGGCCTGGGGACACTTTCTGCAGTTCGCCCCGCTCTCGGCCCTCTATTCGAACCGCGCGTTGAACCTCGACTACACGCTGGTGCCGCTGATGGGCAACCCGCGCGTCAAACCCCAGCGCACCACGGCCTGGGAACTGGGCCTCAACCGCCGGCTGCCCGGCGGCGGCGAGCTGGGCCTCTCCGCCTGGTACAAGGACCTGCGCCATCTGCTCTCCACGCGCCAGGTGATCCAGTACACGGAGCCGTTCTTTGTTTACGCCAACACGGACTACGCCAACGTGCGCGGGGTGGACCTGAGCTGGAGCCGGCCGCTGGACCTGGCCCGCGGGGCGCGCCTGAGCCTGGACTACACGTGGATGAGCGCGCGGGGCAACGGCGCCGAGCCCGAGAGCGGCGTGATCCGGGCCCGGGACGGCCAGGAGGAGGAGTTCAACGAATTCCCGCTGGACTACGAGCAGGCCCATGACCTGGCGGCGCGCCTGAGCGTGACCCTGCCCGGCGGACTGGCGGCCGAGCTGGCCGCCCAGGCCGGCAGCGGGCTGCCTTACACGCCCTTTGTCGACGTCGGCGTGGAGGTCCCCACCAACTCGGCGCGCCGGCCCTGGGTGCTGCGCACCGACGCGGCCCTGCGCTGGTCGCGGCCGTTTGGCCGCGCGCGCGCGGAGGCCTGGCTGGCGGTGGAGAACCTGTTGGACCGCCGCAACGTGGTGCGCGTCCATCCCGGCACGGGCAAGCCCTTCGACGATCCGCGCGGGCTGATCGGCTCGACGTTGGACGCGCTGCACGACCCCTCCCGCGTGGAGGCGCCCCGGCAGATCCGCCTGGGCCTGGATCTTTCCCTGTGACGGAGGGCCCATGAACCGCATCCTGCCCGCCGGCCTGCTCCTGATGGCCCTCTCCGCCCGGGCCGAGGACTGCCTGCGCTGCCACGCCTTCATTCCCCAGGTCTCGCGCAAAGCCCTCCACGAGGCTCGCGCGCGCGGCACGGCCGAGCTGGGCGACAACGCCATCTCAGTCCAGGACCGCGGCCAGCTGAGCAACTACGGTTCCAACTTCGGCGACATGAGTGACTACCACGTCTGGAGCACGGAGAGCCTGCACTGGCCGCGCGAGGCCAACAGCGAAACGCACTACGGTTTCGGGCTGGGCCTGGTCGTGGCCTCCCGCGACAACGTGGTCGAGAGCTGCATGAACTCCATCGCTGGAATCCGCGAATGGACACCCGTGGCCGGCAGCCTGGGCGACCTGTTCAGCGGGGCGCTGCGCGCCAGCGACGAGACCCCCTACATGGCCCACTCGCATCTGCCCGAAACCTGGCCCGTCCCGGGCTGGCCCGGACCCTGGCGGCAGGAGTACCGCTTCGTGCCCGTGCCGGGCTCGCCCACCCAATCCGTGCCTGGCGAGTTCACCAGCGACAGCGACAGCTGGTGCCGCTTCGACGACCGCCAGAACCCGCGCGGCGCCCTGGGCCTGGAGGTTGCCCAGAGCGGCTTCAGCTACGGCCGGCCCTACGCCGACGACCACCTCTTCTGGCGCAGCGTGATCCACAACCGCTCGGGGCAGCGGCTGGATTCGCTCTACGCCGGCTACTACGTGGCCTTCCGCCCGGACTTCGACTTCGTGGACCGGATCGGCACGCTCTCCACCGCCGAGCTGGACCTGCCCTACGGCCGCGCAAACGACGTGGTCTACGTCTGGGACGTGAACGCGCAGAACGATGGCGCCTGGGCCGGCAACGACCTGCCGCCGGGCATTCCGGCCCTGCTGCTGACGGAGACGCCGCGCGATCTCGGGGTGACGGACTTCCATTGGTTCCAGGCCGATCAGCGACCCCAGACCGACGAGGAGCAGTGGGCCGTGATCACGTCCCAACCCGGGCTGGTGGACGAACCTGGCCGCTGGTTCCACTCGCCCAATGGCCGCGGGCGGCTGGATTCCTGCGACGACGGCGAACAGGAGCAGGCCTTTGGCGCGGGCACGCGCCTCAACTTCCTGGTGCTGAGCGGGCCCTTCAGCCTGGACCCCGGCGACAGCGTGGTCAGCGCCTGCGCGGCCGTGCTGGGGGAGGGTGGCACGACCCCCGGCCAGCCGGATCTGGCGGACTTGCGCGCGAACCTGGCGGACGCCTGGGACATGTACTGGCGCACGCGCTACGCCGGCCCGGGAGCCCCGCCCCAGCCCGTGCTGGGTGGCCGCGCCCTGCCCGGCGGGGCCCGCCTCTGGTGGAACGCCGACCCCAGCGAGAACGCCGCCGACTTCGAGGGCTACCGGGTCTACCGCAGCCTGGACGGCGGCCTGAGTTGGGGCGATCCTGTCACCGACTCCCGCGGCCGCCGGGTGGCCTGGGCGCCTTTGGCCACCTTCGACAGGGTGGACGGCATCCAGGGCGAGGACCCCAACGGCTTCACTTTCCTGGGCCGCGACAGCGGGCTGGCCTATTCCTTCACGGACCAGGGCCGGACGGAGGGCCTGGAGACCTGGTATTGTGTCACGGCCTACACCACCGGGCGCGAGGACGACGCCGAGGACGTGCACGTGCCCTCCATCGAGAATCCGCTGGGCCGCTCGGCGGAGGACTCGCACACCGTCGTGTTGCGGCCCGGCGCGCCGGCCTCGGACCTGGAGCCCCTGCCGGCGGACGTGCAGTGGCTGCTACCCGTGGATGGGCGGCTCTGCGACGCCCGGGTGGGTCTGGACCTGCTGGATCCCTGGCTGCAGCGCGTGGCGGACTGGCGCCTGGACTTCATCGCGCCCGCGTCAGGGGACTCTGTGCCGTGCTTCCAGCTGATCTGCGAGAGCACGGGGGACACGCTCCTGCGCGACCTGCGCGTTCCCGCGGCTGGTGATCCGCCCCTGCCCCAGGTGGACGGCTTCCGGCTGGTGATTGAGGACGTGACGCCGGGCGCTGCCTCGCTGGGCTGGAATGTCGGCAGCCCCTGCACGTTCGACTGGTGGATGGACGACCGCAGCGGGCTGGTCAACGAGTACCCCGAGTACGTGCTGGGCGCGGACGACTGGCGCTTGGAGGTGCGCGAGCCGGACGACACGGTCAATCTGCCCGTCTACTTGTACATCTACCTGGGTCAGGACACCACGCTGAGCGGGCCGCCCAGCCCGGCGCCGCTGCACGCCTGGCGCCGGCCGCTGGACACGGAGGAGTGGCTGGACGTCTCCAGCCACGTCTGGGCCGAGGATCTGCGCCTCTACTTTCCCGACCTGGAGACGCTGAGTCCGCTGGGCTGGGATCTCATCCCCGGCGGGCTGGCGGGCAGCCGCGAGCACGCCCACTGGGAGACCTACACCGACGCCCTGGTGCTGCGCGACTCCGACGCCATCCCGTGCGAGGCCGAGATCCTGATCAAGACCAACAATTTCGACTGGGTGCTGGACGCGGCGGGGGACACTCTGCGCGGCGTGGCGCCCAACCCGGGCGACCAGTTCACCGTGCTGACCCGCAAGCCGCTGCGCGCTGGCGTGAGCTACCGCTTCCAGACGGCGCCCCCCGCCCGGCAGGCGCCGGCCCCGGCCCTGCATGTGCGCACGGTGCCCGATCCCTATGTGGCCGGCCACGCCGGCGAGGTCGGGACGGGCGGCCACAGACTGCAATTCACAGGCCTGCCCGGTCGCTGCACGATCCGCATCTACACGCCGGCCGGGGACTGGGTGCGCACGCTGCAGCACGACGATCCCACCCGCGACACGCTGGACTGGGACCTGCGCAACGCCGACCGCCAACACGTGGCCTACGGGCTCTACGTGTTCCACGTACGCGACGAGCACGGCCGCGAGCAGACCGGCCGCTTTCTGATCATCCGCTGAGGTCACCATGCAAGGACGGCTCTTCATCCGGTTGCTGCTGGGTCTGGCCTTGAGTCCGTCCGTGCTGGCCTTCCGGCGCGCGGGCACATCGGGGGCGACCTTTCTCAAGCTGGTCCAGGACGCGCGCTCCGCCGGTCTGGCCGGGGCCACGGCCGCGCTGCCCGGCGCCTTCCAGGGCCGCTGGTCGGGTCCGGGCAACGCGTTCATCAATCCCGCCGGCCCGGCGGGCGGGCTGGAACGCTCGCTCAGCCTGTCCCAGGAGCGGCGCTTTGCCGAGATCCGCCACGGCCTGCTGCAGGCCAGCTGGCCGCTGTCGGAGAAGAGCACGCTGCTGGCCGGGGCCAACTGGCTGACCGTGCCCGAGCAGGAGATCACCACCCTGGAGCAGCCCGAGGGCACGGGCGCCAGCTACGCCTACCGCGATCTGAGCCTCGAACTGGGGTTGTCCACCCGATTGACGGACCGCCTCTCCGTGGGCGGGACCGTGCGCTGGATCCGCCAGGAGTTGCACCGGGAGAAGGCCGAGGGGCCGGCTCTCGACTTGGGCCTGCTGCTGGAAACCGGCTGGCGCGACCTGCGGCTGGGCATGGCCCTCTCCAATTTCGGGCCGCGCCTGAGTCTGACGGGCGAGGATCTGCTGCTCTCCAGTTCCGACGGCCGCCCGGCGCAGCTGGACGTGCAGGAGTTCGCGCTGCCCCTGCTGTTCCGCGTGGCGCTCTCCGACCGCTTGTGGAGCCGGGGCGAGCAGCGCGTGCTGGGCCTGCTGCAGGTCGAGCATCCCAACGACGGGCGCGAGAACCTGCGGGCCGGGCTGGAGTACGCCTGGCGCGAACAGGTCCACCTGCGGGTGGGCCGCTACTTCCGCCGCGATCTGGAGCAGGCCGCGCTGGGCGTGGGCTTCGTGCTGCCCCTGCCGGACCGCCAGCGTCTGGTGCTGGACTACGCCTGGACCTCCCAGCAGCGTCTGCAGGGCACGCACCTGCTCAGCGCCAGCCTGCTCTACTAGGAGTCTGTCGGGCTTGGACCTTGGATGGGATTCGCGTCCCAGTCGAGGCC
>DYSB01000160.1 GCA_020726405.1 Acetofilamentum sp.
GTCGGTGCCAGGTCGGTGCCAGGTCGGTGCCAGGTCGGTGCCAGAGCAGTGCCAGGTCGGTGCCAGAGCAGTGCCTGACACCTTATCCACATCGTCCACGCTCCTGGACAGCCACTGTCAGGCCGGCGGGACGCTCCGCGGCAGGACGAGCCGGTCTGTCCTACCTTGGGTCGTCCGCTGAACGAGCAGGGAAGCCGGGGTCACGCCCCGCACAACGCCCAGGAGACCCCGCGTGGAGACGTCCCTGTCCCTGTTCACCCTCGGCCTGCTCTGGCTGGCATCGTTGGTGGCCGGCTTCGTGGATGCCATCGCCGGGGGCGGGGGTCTGATCACCCTGCCTGCGCTGCTGGCGGCGGGTCTGCCGCCCCACCTGGCGCTGGGCACCAACAAGCTGCAATCCAGTTTCGGCAGCCTCAGCGCGGCCCTGCACTACCGCCAAGGCGGGCTGGTGCGTTTCCGCGAACTGGCCGTGGGCATCCTGTTCACCTTCATCGGCGCCGCCTCGGGCACCCTGGCCGTGCAGGCCCTGCGCCCCGGTCTGCTGCGCCTGCTGATTCCTGTCCTGCTGACGGCCGTGCTGGTCTGGACCTTCCTCTCGCCCCAACTGGGCGAACACGACGAGCACGCCCGGCTGGACGCGCGCCTCTTCCTGCCCCTGGCCGGGTTGGCGTTGGGTTTCTACGACGGATTTTTCGGCCCGGGCACCGGCACCTTCTGGACCCTGTTTCTGGTGGCCGGACTGGGACTCAACCTGAAGACCGCCACCGCCCGCACCAAGGTGGTCAACTTCACCTCCAACGTGACCTCGCTGGGCTTCTTCGCCCTGGGCGGCCACGTGCTGCTGCTGCCGGGACTGGTGATGGGCTCGGGTCAGTTTCTGGGCGCGCGGCTGGGATCGCGGCTGGTGATGCGCCGCCACGTGCGGCTGGTGCGCGTGATGTTCCGCGTGGTGGTGACGGCCACGCTGCTCAAACTGGTGCTGGATTTGCTTGAATTGCGGGCGTAGGTCTACTGGAAAAACCGGCCGGCCCTACAAGAACGGAGGTGCCCATGATTCCGCGCTGGATGACTGGCTGGCTGCTCGGCCTGCTCCTAGCGGGCGGCTCTGTGTTTGCCCAGGACGAAGTGGCCTTTCCGCCGGTGGACGGGGAACTCGCAGCCTGCCTGCAAGAGGCCAAGCTGGTCTGGGAGCCCGACGCCGACGGCGATTGCCGCCTCCTGCTGGAGTATGAATCCGGCCGCAGCCAGCAGGTCTTCGTCACCTCGCGCACGGAGGAACTGGACGGCTGGAAATTGCGGGAGATCTGGTCCGTGGCGGGAATGGGCGCGACTCTGCAGGAGCCGGTGAACATGGAACTGCTGCTGCGGACCAATCCCGACCAGCTGCTGGGCGCCTGGGGATACCGGCAGATCGGCGAGCAGACAGCGGCCGTGTTTGTGCTGAAGGCCCCGGCCGCCTGCGATCCGCAGCAGCTCCGGCGCCTGATCGCGCTAGTGGGCCGCAGCGCTGACGAGATGGAGCAGTCCCTGGGCGAAGGCGACCAGTTCTAATCTCTCGCTTGCGCTTGCGCTTGCGCTCGCACCCGCGCTCAACTCTCAACACAGAGACACAGAGCAGAGTTTTGATTTGTTGTTTGGATGTGTCAGCTGTCCAGGCTCGCGCGACTCCAACTCAATTCTTCTCTGTGCCTCTGTGGTGACTGCCCCTTCGCCCCGAGCGCGAGTCAGGAACGCTTGGCCCTGTCCACGGCCTTGAGGATCTTCAGATTCAACACCACGAAGCGCAGGAGCTGGAAGAGCTTGTTGTTCATCCAGAAGCGGTCCTTCTGCGTGATTTCCATCCGACGCTCCTATTCCGGAATGAACTGCCAGCCCGGGCGGCCCTGCAGCTTGTGCATGAAGGTGTGGTGGATCATGCGCTTCATCCAGGCGCCGGCCAGACCCATCTCCATGTGCGTCACGAAGGGGTCGCGGCCGTTTTGATCCGGGAACAGCTTGTAGTTGGGTACGATGGGGTAGACCAGGATGGTGGCCGCCGATCCGTCCCAAAGGCTGTTGCCCATGCTGGCGATGCAGGCCGCGGCCATCTCCGTCATCCGTTCCGAGTGGCTGGTGTGGCCGCGGGTCACCAGGTCGATGATGTTGAGCGCGCAGAGGCGGCCGATGATTCCCGCCACCATGCCCGTGCGCGGCGGCGCGGCCGTGATGGCCAGGCCTGTGGGCGAGGTGTGCGGCTGGCTGATGGGTCCGGGCGGCGCGAAGGCGATGCCCGCAGCGAAAATGTTCGGGAAGCGCGGGTTGCGGTAGTCTGCCGGCCACGCTTCCGGCGTCTGCTGGAGCTGGTCGTAGGGCAGCCCGTAGATGCCGTCCACCTTGACGAAGCCCGCCGGATTGAAGATCTCGTCCGCCAGACCATCGCCGCCTTCCACGCTCATCCGCTGACCATGGAATTGGGGAATGAGCATGGAGAAGTCGAAGGGCGTCTCGCCGGGTTGGCCCTCGTAATCCTCCCAGTGGATGCGCCCCGGCTCCACGGCCTTCACGCCCTTTTGCACTTCCCAACTGATTCCGAACTCCTTGAAGGCCGCACCCAGGAAGGCCGCGCTGGTTTCCGCCCGTGATCCCGGCGGCATGCGGATCCCGCCGATGCCGAAGTCGCCCAGGGCCACCTCGTTGGAGAGCCAGTGCAGGTCGGCCTTGTCCCGCAGACCGCGGGCCACCAGATCCTTGTGCAGATTGCTGATGTATTCGAAGGCCGCGCCCTGGCAGGTGGCGCCGGGATGGCCCGTGCCGATCACCAGGCGGGCGCGCTGGCCGCGCTGCATGCGTTCCACCAGTTCCAGGTAACGGTCCCGGGCGCTCTCCGCGTGGGGCAGCGTGCAGATGCTCTGACTGTGGCCACCATGCGGCCCCAGCCCGGGCGTGCCCTCGAAGTTGAGCTTGGGCCCGGTGGCCACCAGCAGGTAATCGTAGTCCAGTTTCAGATCGCCCGCCGCCCCCGGCCGTTCGACGCGCACCCACTGCTCCAGCGGCTGGATGGCGCGGGCCATGCCCTGCACCAGCCGCACGTGGAAGCGGTCCAGCACAGGTTTGAGCGGAAAGCGCGTGCGGGCCGGGGCCATCCGGCCGGTGCCCACCCAGACGAAGGACGGGATGAAGTAGAAATGGTCGCTGGCATTGACCACCGTGATGTCGTGCTGCTTCCCCAGGGCACGACCCAGGTATAGCGCGGCGGTTTGGCCGGCAAAGCCGGCCCCGATGACGACTACCTTGGCCATGAGCCTTCCTGTTTGCTGCTGGTGGCTGGCTGGTTCAACTGGCGAACCCAATGCGGCGTACCCAATGTGGGGTGCCCGGGAGGGCGATCGCAACGAAAATCTGGTGGCAGCCGCGGGGAGTGGCGGACCCGGACCGGGGCGGTCCAACTTGTCGGCTCTGTGCTGGATCGGGCGGTTTGCGGTCGGATGCTGAACACGTTTTCGTGATTGTGGGGAGAAGTCAAAGCTGCTCAAGGACCGGCCAACATGGAAATCGATGGGCACGGCGTTTGCGCTTTCCGGCGTGGTCCTCAGGGGGCTAGAGGTTCGCTTGCAAACACACAGCGCGTGCTGCGGCCGGCGCCGAGGGGGCGTTGGCCGCGTCTCGTTTCAGCCCTCTAGCCGGCCGTAGTCGTCTTCTCGCCGCTCGATGTCGTCCTCGCCGAAGTAGCTGCCCGTCTGAGTCTCCACCAGCACCAGTTCCATCGTGCCCCGATTGGCCACCCGGTGCCAGCTGCCCAGCGGAATGTCCAGCGAATCACCCGCACCCACATCGAATTCCTGTTCGTCCAGGGTCACGCGCGCCGTTCCGGCGGCCACGAACCAATGCTCGCGCCGCTGCTGGTGGCGTTGGAGGCTGAGGCGCTGGCCGGGGTTGACCACGATGCGCTTCACTTTGAGTTCGGGATCGTCCAGCAGTACCTCGTAATGGCCCCAGGGGCGATGACTGATCTCCAGATCGTTGGCCATGCATTCCTCGCAGGTGGCACGCGGTCCAGCCGGGCAGCGCACAGCGGCGGCCCGGCAGTAGGATTCTTCAACCGGGGTCCAGGATGGCGATTCTGGGCAAGCAGGACAAGCCGCCGGGAAAAGGAAAGCAGCCCCGCAGGGCCGCTTTCCCCGGTCTTCGCCTGCGTCCGGCGCAGGATTCAAGCTCCGGACTTCACTCACGACGCCACTGGATCGCCTGAAGGCCAACCCCGAGACATCCAACAAGCGCCGCGCCTGGGCCGCGTCGGGTGCGGGACAGGCCTGAACGCGGGCGGAGACCGACCGTCGGTCATGACGAACGGGTCCCGGGTGGAAGCCCAGGCCGTTCAGGTTTAGCTGCACAGGGTCCGATGTTCGGCTCCGGCGGTTGCCGGAACGGATCGGACAGGTTTTAGAACGACAAGTTCTTGTGCAAATCCTGTTCCAGCTTTGGAGTTGCTTGCTGATCATGTCCTTTGCTGTCTTCGCTGCCAGCCAGGCTGGCGAAAGTGTGCAGAACCGGTCAGCCTTGAGACTCGTGCTGACTGCTTTCCTCGCCAGCTGTCAGGAAAGCGGGGCGCCGAGTCCGCGCCCAAACTCAAGTGGCTGCCAGCCCTCCCACCTTGCATGGGGCGGGGCTGGGCCCTATGTTGGCCGCATGGACTACGAACCCATCAAGGGACGGCTGGCCCGCCTCTTCCTGCGCCAGCCCTGGCTGAAGCACCTGCTTTTCCTGCTGTCACGCCAGGTCTTCCTGCGGGAGTTGGAGGTTCGGCGCGCCCTGCGCGATCTGGCGGAGTCAGGGGTCCGTCCGCGCCGTATCCTGGACGCCGGTACGGGCTACGGGCAGTACGCCTTGGCCCTCAATCGCTTCTTCCCCGGCGCAACGGTCATTTCCGTGGACATCAATCCGGCCTGCGTGGCGCAGTTGCAGGATCTCTGCCAGCGGGGCGGAGTTTCCGGCGTGGAGGCCCGGGTGGCCGACCTGCTTGACTTCGAACTGGACGAGCCGGTGGATCTGGTGCTCAACGTGGACGTGGTGGAACACATCGAGGACGACCGGCGGGTGTTCCGCAACTTTGCCCGCGTGCTGGCGCCAGGCGGCCGTCTGCTGCTGCACACGCCGGCCATGGCCGACGAGCTGAGCGAGGCCGAGGTACTGAGCCGCACGCCCGCAGTGGGCGAGCACGCCCGGGAGGGCTACACGCGGTCGATGATGCGCGAACGCCTGGCCCAGGCGGGCCTGGAGGAGCTGGAGCTGCGCCCGACTTACGGCACGGCGGGCGGACTGGCCTGGCGGCTGGGCGTACGTGGCCCCTTGTGCGCGCTAAAGCTCGGCTTCTGGACCCTGCCCTTCGTGCTGGTTTGGTCCGCGCTGCTGCTGCTGCCCGTGCGCCTGCTCAATGAACTGGACCTGCGCGGCCGGCGCGAGCGGGGCGGCTGTCTGCTGGTGCTGGCCGCTAAGCGCACGGCGTAGCCAGGTCGGGACGGGGGCAACCGAACACCACCGGGTGGGAACGGAGGCACATGCGAGGGGAATGGCGGGCTGTCATCCTGCGTGGCGGCGGCATGCGCAGCCTGGTGTTGCTGCTGGGCGTGGCCGCGGCCATTTTCATCCTGTTCCTGGCGCGCGAGCTGGTGGAGGACCTGCGCGCTGAGGCCCGCCGCAACCTGACGGTGCGCGTGGAGCACTACGGCTTGCTGGCCACGCACAATCCCGAGCAGGTCCTGGACTTCCTGCAGACCATCGACTTCCCGCTGATCGTCACGGACGCCCGGGGCAACCCGAAGTTCTGGAGGACGCTGAACTCGGCCTTCGACAGCACCAAGACCCCCAACACGCTGTCCGCCAGAGACAGCACCCTGCTCTACGGCATGATCCGCCAGATGGACGTGGTCCACGAACCCATCCCCTTTGAGTACGACACCCTGACGGACTATTTCCACTACGGGGATTCCCGGCTCATCGAGCGCGTCCAGCTCTTTCCCGTCTACACGCTGGTGGCCTCCATCCTGGTGGGTTTCCTGGGGTACCTGGGTTTCCGCCAGATCCGGCGCGCCGAGGAGAGCGGCGTCTGGGTGGGCATGGCCAAGGAGACGGCGCACCAACTGGGCACGCCCATCTCCAGTCTGATGGGCTGGATCGAGGTGCTGGAGTCAGATCCGGGCATGGGCGAGGCCCTGGATCAGATGAAGCTGGACACGGCTCGGTTGGAGAAAATCGCCGCGCGCTTCAACAAGATCGGCTCCGAGGTGGAGTTGAGTCCGGTGGACCTGCCCCGGCTGCTGGAGCGCGTGGTGGACTATTTCAGCAGCCGCCTGCCGCGGGGCGGCCGGGACATTTTCTTTGAGATTGTGGTGGAACCCGGACTGCCGCCTGCCCGTTTGAACGCCTTTCTGTTCGAGTGGGTGATCGAGAACCTGGTCAAGAACTCGCTGGATTCCATCGGCCAGAGCGGCGGCCAGATCCGCCTGGAGGCGCGCACGGCGCGGCAGGGACAGCGCGTGGTGCTGGACGTCTCCGACACAGGCAAAGGCGTGGATCTCTCCCTCAAGGAGCAGATCTTCCGACCCGGCTACACAACCAAGAGTCGCGGCTGGGGCCTGGGGCTTTCCCTGGCCCGGCGCATCGTGGAGGATTACCATCGCGGGCGGATCTACGTGCACGACACGCGGCCCGGCCGGGGAATCACGTTCCGGATTCAGCTGCAGGCGGCGCCCAAGGCCGTGCAGAGCTGAGCGCCCGGGGAAACTCACCACAGAGGCACAGAGGCACAGAGAGTTGATTGGAGTTGGCCTGGGTCGGAGGCGGGCTCTTCCGAGAGTCAGTTTGAACACGAAGGCTCGAAGACTAGAAGACGATTTGTGTCACATGAGGTGAAGGCCGTCAGGCCTGAACCAGAATATGGGTGAAGCGCGAAGCGCGAACCTACTGCACGATGTCAGGAATCAGCTGGATCGGCCGTCTGTTCGACGCCGGCCGTGAGGCCGGCTAGTTACGGCCGGTGAAAAGAGCGCCTCTTTGGCTCCACCTTTCTGGCGCAAGC
>DYSB01000161.1 GCA_020726405.1 Acetofilamentum sp.
TCCATGTCGATCTGGTTGTCCAGACGGTTCCGGAACAGCTCCTCGGGGGTCAGGGGGTCAGGGCAGCCGGCTGAAGGGCTTCATGGATGTCTCCGGATTTGCAAGGAATCACCCATGAATCTCTCAACTCCCTGCAACTCCAGGAAGCCCTCCGCACCAATTTTGCCCAATACCAGAGCGGCATGGGGATGTTTTTCAGGGTCGACTACGTAATCGGGCAATCTTTTGTGAAAATGCAATCCCAACAAGCGAGCGCGTCACCAACAAGCGAGCGAAAGGGCCCACCATGGACATCCTCCTGCACTCCCGATTGCAGTTCGCCCTGACCATCGGGTTCCATTACATCTATCCTCCGCTCAGCATCGGCTTGGGGCTCGCGCTGGTCATCATGGAGGGCCTTTTCCTCAAGACGGGTGACCCGCTCTATCAGCAAATGACCCGCTTCTGGACGCGCATCTTCGGCTTGATTTTCGCCCTCGGCGTCGGCACCGGCATCGTGATGGAGTTCGAATTCGGCACCAACTGGGCGCGCTACTCGCGCTTCGTCGGAGACATCTTCGGCAGTCCGCTGGCGGCCGAAGGGATCTTCGCCTTCTTCCTGGAATCCGGCTTCCTGGCGATCCTACTCTTCGGCTGGGACAGGGTGGGCAAGGGCATGCACTTCCTGGCCACCGTGATGGTCGCCCTGGGCAGCCATTTGAGCGCGATCTGGATCATTGTCGCCAACAGTTGGATGCAGACTCCCGCGGCCTTCCACGTCGTCGATACACCGGTGGGGCCGCGGGCGGAGATCACGGATTTCTGGGGCGCCGTGTTCAATCCGTCCATGCTGGATCGCCTGCTGCACACCCTGATGGGCGCATGGCAGGCCGGCGCCTTCTTCCTGGTCTCCGTGAGCGCGTGGTATCTGCTGAAGAACCGCCACCATGCGTTCGCCAAGCGCAGCATGGCCATTGGTTTTGCGCTGGCGCTGGTCGCCTCGCTGGGTCAGTTGGCCACCGGGCATGCCGGTGCCGTCACCGCGGCCCGCCACCAACCCGTCAAACTGGCCGCTTTCGAGGGCCTGTACGAGACCCGGGCCGATGCCGGGCTGACGATCTTTGGCTGGGTGGACGAGGCGGAGCAGCGGGTAAGCGGGCCGGAGATTCCCGGACTGCTCAGCCTGATGGTCGGCGGCAGCCGGGCAACCGTGGTCAAGGGTTTGAACGAAGTGCCGGTGGCGGACCGCCCCCCCGTCCAGACCGTGTTCCAGTTGTATCACGCCATGGTCGGCCTGGGCATGTTGCTGATCCTGATGGCCTGGGCGGGCGCCATCCTGGCTTGGCGCGGCACGCTCTTCCGCAGCCCGCTGCTGCTGAAGTTGGGCGTGTTTTCCGTGCTGGTGCCGCAGGCGGCCAACCAGTTGGGCTGGGCCGCCGCGGAGATCGGCCGCCAGCCCTGGATCGTCCAGGGCCTGATGCGGACCCGGGACGCGTTGAGCGAGGTGCTGGTGCCCGGCGAAGTGCTGACCTCGCTGCTCCTGTTCTCTCTGATCTACCTGGGCCTGTTCATCGTCTTCATTCTGCTGTTGGATCAGAAAGTGCGGAAGGGGCCTTTAGCCGAGGATCTGAAGACGAACGGAGGTGCGGCATGAACGGCGCATTGCAGGACTTCTGGTTCCTGGTGGTGGGTGTCCTGTTCACGGGCTACGCCATCCTTGACGGCTTCGACCTGGGCGTCGGCGTGTTACATCTGCTGGTGCGCGGGGACCAGGATCGGCGCATCCTGCTCAACGCCATCGGCCCCGTCTGGGACGGCAACCAGGTCTGGCTGGTGACGGCGGGCGGCGCGTTGTTCGCGGCCTTCCCGCATGTCTACGCCACGGCCTTCAGCGGCTTCTATTTGGCCTTCGTGCTGCTCTTGTTTGCCCTGATATTCCGCGGCGTCTCGATCCACGTCCGCTCGCTGAAGCCCGGGTCCGCCTGGCGCCATGCCTGGGACCGCGCCTTCTTCACCAGCAGCCTCGTCGCCAGCCTGTTGATTGGCGTGGCGCTGGGCAACATCGCCTGGGGTGTCCCCATCGCGCCGGGCTTCTTGTATCACGGACGCCTGCTGGAGCAGATCCATCCCTACACGTTGCTGACGGGACTCACCGTGGTGGCGCTGTTCACCATGCACGGCGCGATCTACCTCGTGCTGAAGACGGAGGGCGGGTTGAACTCCCAGGTGCGGCGCTGGGTGAACCCCGCCATCCTCGCCTTCATCGTGTGTTACGCGCTGACCACGCTGGCCACGCTCATCTGGCTGCCGCGCATGGCGCAGCCCTTCCTGGCGCGCCCGTTGCTGGGATTGGTGCCGCTGGGCGGTCTGCTGGCCATTCTCAACGTGCCGCGCTTGATCCACCATGGCCGGGAGCTGCAGGCCTTTCTCTTCAGCAGTCTCAGCATCGCCTTTCTGCTGGGGCTGTTCGGCATCGGCATGTACCCGGAGATGATCCATTCCACCGGTGACCCCGCCACCAGCCTGGACATCCGCAACGCCTCCAGCTCGCCGCTGACGCTGAGGACAATGGCCTGGATGGTCCTGATCGGGATGCCGCTGGTGTTGGGCTACACGGTCCACATCTACCGCGTCTTCCGCGGCAAGGTGCAGCTGGATTCCATGAGCTATTGAGGCCGCGGCCGCAAGTGGCACTCTTCTTCGCGTCTTGGCGACTTCGCGTGAGCGGGTTGATCAGCGGCCACGGTTCACGCGAAGCCGCGAATTCGCGGTGTCCCGGTGCCCGTTGACGATTCGCGTGACCCCCTCCTTGAAGGTCGCCGCTCCGAAGTTGATCATTAGCCCCACCGGCAGCTTCAGCAGCCTCAAATAGGTCAGCACCTGCTTGTAGTGCACGGGCGCCAGCGCCTCCACGGACTTCAGCTCAACAAGGAAGACCTTGTTCACCAACAGGTCCACGTGCAGACCCTCGTCGAAGTGCAGTCCCGCCACGACGAAGGGCACGGAGACATGTTGGGCAACCTCCAAGCCGCGTCGCTGTAACAGTTGAGCCAGCACGGCCTCGTAGACATGTTCCATCAGACCTGGCCCCAGTTCCTTGTGCAAGTGGAAGGCCGTGTCCACAACAAGAGCGGAGAGTTCCTCCACATCACAGCAGGTGGCCAGAGACACGTCGGGTTGCATCGATCCTCCTTCGCGGGGTTCGCGTCTTCGCGTGATTCACTCCTCTCGCTCACGCGAAGCCGCGAAGCTTCCTCCGCTTCCGACAGCCTCACTCCTCGCAAGCGACCCCGTGAGCATGTGGAACGGATCGCAAAGGCGGAAGCGCGGAAGCCAGGTTTGGAGGGGACGCTGCAAGGCCTGTCCAGGCCACTCGCCACACGTGAGTCCCGGAACTCATCAGCCGGCTTTTTGTCCAATCCGCCGCCGGTGTCCGTTTGGAGCTGCCATCAGGAAAAGCCCCGGACCTCGCGGCCCGGGGCTTACGCAGGTTGGTAGATCAGGATTCACGCCGACCCGGCTAGAACCGGTCGTCGGCGCGCACCCGGTAGAAGCGGTTCTCGTTGCCCACGGGCAGGGGCAGCAGGAATTCCGGCGCGCTGGTCGTACCCAGCAGCGTGCCGGCGCTGGCCGGTGCCCAGGGCGTGGGGATCTCGTAGACGTGGTAGAGCACGCCATTGCGTTCGGGCAATTGCTGACCGTTGACTGTGCCTGTGGTCACCGGCTGCCAGCCGAGGAGCAGGCCATCCGCCGGATTGGGGAGCGTGGCCAGCAGCTGCGGCGCGTCGGGCGGCACGTTGTCCAGGCTGGTGCCGGTCAGCACGGCGCTCTCGCTGAGCACGGCCTCGGCGTGCCACAAGACTTTCAGCGGAGTGGGCCAGGGCTGGCCGTCCAGGCGGTTCGCCAGCGTCTCCACCACCAGGGCCGTGCCCTCCTGGGTGCAGCGGGCGGCGCCGCCGGGAAGCACGCTGTGGGTCAGCGCGACGAAAGTGTCGGTCCGGGCCCGCACCTCGATTGTGGCCGCCTGGTTGTCCAACACGCAGTTCTACAACTCCAGGCTGGTGGAAGAGACCGTCTGCAGCACCACGTCCAGGTTGTCCCGCAGGGTGACGTTCTCCAGGGTCAGTGAGGAGGATGTGATGATTGCACCTCTCAGACTGCTGTCGCGAATCAGCACCCGGCGCAGGTACGAGGATTCGTCCTCATTCCATGATTCCAGTCGCAAGCCCACGTCGTTGTGCGCCAACTCCAGCTCCTCCACCCGCCCCTGGGTTTCAAAGAGGTTGAGTCCGGTTTCGCAGCCTTCCACCCGGATGTTGGACAAATCCATGAGCGAGAAAAGCACCCACAACCCCACCCCCGGGCAATCCCGGAACACCGTGTGACGGACGCTGTGGCGTCCTCCAAGGGCGTTGCCGGAAATGCTTAGCCCAGTGTGTCCGATTGCCGTGTGTTCCACCACGCAGTAGCTCATCTCCACCGTTCCATCGGTATCCGGGTCCGCATAGATGCCCTCCCAATCCGTGCCTGAGAAGCGGATACTGTCGGCTTCGGTGCCGATGGCCCGGAGATCGTCGTACACGCGCAGGCGGTAACCCGCGGCGAAGTTCAGCGTCACGCCAGGCTGGATGGTGGTGTGTCGGCCACTGACTTTCCAGTCCGCGTGGATGAGTCCATCCGGATCCACCAGTTGGGACGCGTTGGCCACCAGCGCGGGCATGCGGCGATTGACACCGCCCAGTTTGACCATGGGCCGCCGGGTCTGGACACGCACGCCTCGCCATGTTTTGGTCCGCCGTTGAGATGAAAGGAGAACCCATGCGCACGGCACTGGTTACGGGCGGCTTCTTCCGCGATGAGGACACGGTGCCCTGGTAGCCGGACTCGCCGCTCCCTCAAGCAAGCCATTTTCGCCGCTGGTCCCTTTAAGTTGTCCGGCAGCTTTGAGGAAGGCACCTTCATTTCAGTCCAACCAACCACCTGGGAGCCATCGTGAATCTTACGCACCGGCCAATTGCGCTGCTTGCGCTGCTATTGTCGCTGGGCGGACCCGCGGGTGCCGTCTGGACCGTGGGGAGCACGCCCACCGACTTCGCCTGCATGGATTGGAACGGCCAGAGTTGGAACCTCTACGCCCAGCGCGGCAAGGTCGTCCTGCTCAACTTCGGCCCGACCCGGGCGAGACGGTGACGTTCCGCGTGCGATTGCAGAACAGCGCCATTGGTCAGGCAGCCACCGGCATCAACGTGGTCTTCAGCACCGATGACGGCGCATTGACGGAGACCCAGGCGGCCGCCACGCTGCCTGCACTGGCGCCGGGCGAGTCCGCCTTCTGCGGGCAGGATTTCCAGTTCAGCGTCGCCCCGGACGCGCTGCCCCACTGGGCCAACCTGCACTTCAGCATCCAGGCCACCTATGCCGGCGGCACCTGGACGCAGACTCTCGGCCGCGCGCAGCGCATCGCCCGTCCGGACCTGCTGGTGGTGGATTCCGACGGCAGCCAGGACGACAACGAGAGCTTCGTCCAGACGGCCCTCGGCGGGTTGGGGCTGGACTACGACATGTGGACACCGGAGACCGACGGCGACCTGCCCGTGGCGGAGGCCCTGGCCTACGACCAGCTCATCTGGCTGGGCGGCCTGCGCAACCCGGACATCAACCTGGCGGAGCGCGCGGCGCTGACGGCCTTCCTCGATCGCGGCGGCCTGCTGCTGCTGTCCAGCCAGTACGCCTCCAGCGAACCCCTCAACAGCGGGCTGGCCCTGCGTTGCGGCGTGCAGACCCTGGCCATGGCGCCTGGCACCCTGTACTTGGCCACGACGCCGGCCATGGATCCCTGGTTCGGCGACATGAGCTTCGTGCTATTGGGCTCGCCAGGCGCGAGCAACTGCCTGCAGCCGGACAACCTGGTCGTGCTGCCCGAAGGCCAACTGCTGGCCACCTGGACGCAGGGCGCGCTGGCCCAAGCGGCGGCCTATCGCATTCAGGGCGGCTACAACACGGTCTACTGCGGCTTCCCCATCGAGGCCCTGCGCACGCACTCCTCGCGGCCCAACTCGGTGACCCTGTTCACCTTCCTGCAGCGGGTGTTCGCGTTCCACGCCGCCAACCCGCCCCAGCCGCTGGCGCCCGTCACGGACCTGACGCTGGCGTGCACGTCGGGCGGCTGCCTGCTGTCCTGGTCGCCCGTGACCAATGCCGGGAGTTATCGCGTGTACCAGTCCCCGGAGCCCTGGAGTTTCCCGGAAGCGCCCCTGCTGGAGACCAGCGCCACCTTGCTGCCGCTGCCGGTCGTCGAGGCGGGCCGGGTCTTCTACCAGGTGCGCAGCCAGCATTGACGGACCTCGACGGATGCGGGCTCCGGGCCACCGGATTTCAAGCGGCCTTGGAGCCCAGGGCGCGGGTCTGCACACTGGTGAGTAGCACGCCTTGGCCCTCGGCCCAGCGGCGCAGCCGCCCCTCCAGTTCCGCTGGCCGGCCCAGGAAGACGGAGAAGTCCGGATCCACCAGTACCACATGCCGGGTGCCGGACTGCGAGACGGCCTCCAGCAGGGTCTCCAGCCAGAGTTTGGACGCGCCCAGTCGGCTGGCCAGGTCCCGGGCCCGCAGGCCGTTCAGGTCCAGACAGACGCCGCCCCAGGCCACCAACCCCAGCAGACGCAACTCCCCGACGCTGCGCTGAAAGCTGATCATCAACGGTTTCAGGTTCTTGGTGTTCATCGTGGTCTCTCCCCTGTTTTGAACGGGGGACAAGATTCAAGGGGGGTGGGACATGGATCTCCCGCCTGCGGGGGAATGACGGGATGGGGGTGAGAACCCCAGAGGCACATCCCGATCCGAAGCCGAGTCAGCACCGCCTCAATTAAATTTTTTAACAGGATCATGGAAAAGAGCTTGGAGCCGCCCCTGCTCAGCCCTATTTTCGTTCGCCTTTGGAACCAGGGGGGTTTTGTGAATCACTCGCGCATCCGCCTAGGAGTCTGTCGGGCTTGGACCTTGGATGGGATTCGCGTCCCAG
>DYSB01000162.1 GCA_020726405.1 Acetofilamentum sp.
CCAGCGCTCCAGCACGCGGCCGCAGTTGCGATAGAGTTCACCGTCCACCTGCAGGGCCGTGCGGGTTTCATCCACCGGCCAATCACCCAGCGTGACCAATTCGGCGGCGGCGGGGAGCGCGGTCAGCACGCCGAACAGAATGGCAGGAAATCGGAACATGGCTCGTCCTCCGGTCGCGATAAGGGGAGTGTGATTCGAAGGGGGGGAGTGACGAGGGGAAGGATCGCATACACCGTGCCAGCTGGGATTAAGCCTGTCACTCTGACACAGACCGAAGACCCAAGGGTAAGCGAGGCGAACACCAGTGGGATGCGAATTGGATTCGATCCAGCCAGGGAGAAACGGTCAGGGCTGTTCGGCCGCCGCCTTCAGGGACTCCACCCCTGCTCGAACATCGGCCCGATCATTTTCCCCGTCAGCAGGGCGAAGTAGGGACCCACGCCGGGCATGTTCATCTCGCCGTCCATGCTCCAGCTCAGCACCAGCGTGCCGTTCGGGCCGGGCTCGGCGCTCATGACGGAGTGGTTGGGGGTGGGGCTGTCGGCGAAGTACACGTCGTACTCCACCCGGCCAGGCTTCACGCGCGTCAACTCCAGCCGGCCGCCGCCGCTCTTGTCCGTCCAGCTCTGGCTGGCGCCCGGGCCGGAGGTGACGGTTCCCAGCGTGGTGACGATGGTGCTGTCCGTCTTCTCCCAGGGCGACCATTCGGGCCAGCGCGTCAGGTCCGCCAGCAGCGGCTGGATGCGCTCCAGCGGGGCGGTGGTGCTCAGGTCGCGCGCGATGTGGTAGCGGTCCGGCAGCACGAAGCCGCCCACGACCAGCAGGCCGAACAGGACGGCCACGGCAAGGAGAATCTTCTTTCCCATCTGGGTCTTCCTTTCATCGCTGTTGTGTGTGGTTGGTCGTGATCCACCCGCATGTTCGCCAATCCGTGACAGTGGGGGAAGGGAAATCATCAACAGCTGAGTGCCCCCTTTCCCGGCGCAGCATGAAGTCCCGAGGAGTAGCGAGGCGACGCCAACTCCCTTCCCCCACGGCCCGTGGGGGAAGGCGCGACCGACGGACGTCGGGCGCGATGGGATGGGGGAACTCAGCCCTTGATGGCCCCCATCCCCCGTCGCTGCGTCACACCTTCCCCAAGCCCACGCTTGCGTGGGCCCGGGGCAGTGGCGGAGGAGAATCAGGCGCCGCCCCCGAACCATTCCCTCCGCCCTCGGCTTGCTTTTCGAGGTTTTACTGTTAATATTTCAACATGAATTGAACGTCGGTGAGCCCTGCGGGCTGACCGATAAAACGGGCTCCGGGCCACGGCGCGGACGCCCCATGAACCGACACATCCGTTCCGGCGGCGCCGGGGCGACGACAACAGGAGTGCGTCATGCTGGTATTGGAGCGCGAGGGCCTGGGCCGGCTGATCCGCGAGCTCTGCGACCGTCACGGCCGTAGCCGCCCGGCTTTGCTGCCCATCTTGCAGGAACTGCAGGAGACCCAGGGCTGGATCTCGGACTACGCCATGCAGGCGGTGGCCCGACACTTGGACATCCACCCGGTGGAAGTCTACTCCGTCATCACCTTTTATGCCTTCCTCAACAGCGAGAAGAAGGGCCGCTTCGTGATCCGGCTCTGCCGCACCATCTCCTGCGACATGCGGGACAAGGACCGCGTGGCCCGGCAGCTGGAGCAGGAACTGGGCGTCAAGTTCGGCCAGACCACGGCCGACGGCCGCTTCACGCTGGAGTGGAGCAATTGCATGGGCATGTGCGACCAGGGCCCGGCGCTGATGGTCAACAAGCAGATCTTCACGCAGATCAGCCCGGAGCGGGCCCACGAGATCATCGAGTCCTGTCGGCGGATCTACGCGCTCTATCCGGAGCGCAGCGAGGACACGGCCCTGGAGGCGGCGGGCGCCGTCCAGGTTCTGGCTGGCCCGTTGGCCCTGGAGGCGCGCTCATGAGCAGCAAGAACCATCCCTCCATCCTCTTCCGCGAGAGTCAGCCGGACGAGGGCTTGAAGAAGGCCGTCGGCCTCAAGCGCGTGGACGTGATCAGCATGGTGCGCGAGTCCGGCCTGCGTGGCCGCGGCGGCGCCGGCTTCCCCACGGGCGTCAAGTGGAACTTCGCCGCCCTGGCCCAGGACGAGACCAAGTACGTGGTCTGCAACGCCGACGAGGGCGAGCCCGGCACCTTCAAGGACCGCGTGCTGCTCACGGAGCGCACCGACCTGGTGCTGGAGGGGATGACCATCGCCGGGCGCACCATCGGCGCCAAGGAAGGCATCATCTATCTCCGCGGGGAGTACGACTACCTGCGCCGCCACCTGGAGGCGGTCATCGCCCGCCGCGAGCAGGCCAATCTGCTGGGCGACGACATCCTGGGCACGGCTGGTTTCAGTTTCCGCATCCACGTGCACATGGGCGCCGGCGCCTACGTCTGCGGCGAGGAGACGGCACTGATCGAGTCGATGGAAGGCCACCGCGGCGAGCCGCGCAATCGGCCACCCTTCCCGGTGAACACGGGCTACATGGGCCATCCCACGGTCGTCAACAACGTCGAGACCTTTGCCCTGGCCGCCCGCGTGGTGGCCCTGGGCGCCGAGACCTTCGCCAAGGTCGGCCTCGCCAGTTCCACCGGTACCAAGCTGTTCAGCGTGAGCGGCGACTGCACGCGGCCGGGCGTTTACGAACTGCCCATGGGTCTGACCATCGAGGAGCTGCTGCGCGAGGTGGGTGGCGAGGATGCCAAGGCCGTCCAGGTGGGCGGCGCCTCCGGCACCTGCGTGCCGCACAAGGCCTTCACCCGGCGCCTGGCCTTTGACGACGCCTCCACCGGTGGCTCGATCATCGTCTTCGGTCCGCAGCGCGACATGCTGCGCGTGGCCCGGAACTTCATGGAGTTCTTCGACGAGGAATCCTGCGGACAATGCACGCCCTGCCGCCGCGGCAACCGCGTGTTGCTGGAAGGCATCGAGAAACTCGAGCAGGGCGTGTGCACGCTGACCTATCTGTCCGAGCTGAAGGCCCTGGGGGAGAGCATGCAGCTCGCCTCCAAGTGCGGACTGGGACAATCCAGCCCCAACGCCTTCCTGTCGATCGTGGAGCATTTCAAGGACGAGATCCTGGCCCGGCAGACGGCCTGAGGACCGGAGGAACCATGAACACCGAAAGCAGAATGAATCCCGATACCAGCCGGGCGCCTGTCTCACAGAAGCCCCAGGTGATCCATCCCCACTCCAACGAGGGGGACGTGGGCGCACTCGTGCGCGTGAATATCGACGGCCAGGAGATCAAGGTGCCGTTGGGCACCACCATCCTGGAGGCGGCCAAGCGGCTGGGCATCCACATCCCCACGCTGTGTCACCACGCCGACCTGTGCAGTGCCGGCCTTTGCCGCATCTGCGTGGTGGAGGTGGAGGGCATGCGCACGCTGCAGGCCTCGTGCGCCTATCCCATCAGCAGCCCCATGACCATCCTCACCCACACGCGCAAGGTGCGCAGCGCCCGGCGGCACGTCGTCGACCTGCTGCTCTCCGAGCACGTGGGCGAGTGCTACACGTGCTTCCGCAACAACAATTGCGAGCTGCAGTCGCTCTCCAAGGAAATGGGCGTGACCCACTTCCGCTTCGGGCAGCGCACGGAGCACCACCACAAACCGGACAACAGCAGCTACAGCGTGGTGCGCGACATGGACAAGTGCGTGCTCTGCCGCCGCTGCGTTCGCACCTGCATCGACCTGCAGGAGGTGGGCGTGCTGGAGGCCTGCCACCGCGGCAGCGAGACGGCCATCGAGACCTTCCACGACAAGCCGCTGGGCGAGGTGGTCTGCATCAACTGCGGGCAGTGCATCAACCGCTGCCCCACCGGCGCGCTGCGCGCCAACGATCCCACCGAGCAGATCTGGCACCTGATCGACGATTCCACCAAGCACGTGGTGATCCAGACCGCCCCGGCGCCGCGCGCGGCCATCGGCGAGTGTTTCGGCTGCGCGCCGGGCACGCCGCTGACCTTCGAGATGAACACGGCCCTGCGGCTCTGCGGCTTCGACAAGGCCTTCGACACGAACTTCACGGCCGACCTGACCATCATCGAAGAGGGCACGGAGCTGCTGCTGCGCCTCCATCGGGCGCTGGTCCAGGGCGACAAGGAGGCCGCGCTGCCCCAGTTCACCAGCTGCTCGCCGGGCTGGGTGAAGTACCTCGAGCACTTCTATCCCGAGTACATCCCGAACCTCTCCAGCGCCAAGAGCCCGCAGCAGATGTTCGGCGCGGTGATCAAGACCTACTACGCCCAGCTCCACGGCATCGACCCCAAGGACATCGTCACCGTGGCCCTGATGCCCTGCAGCGCCAAGAAGTACGAGTGCAACCGGCCGGAGATGGTGGACAGCGGGCACAAGGACGTAGACTTCGGCCTGACCACCCGCGAGCTGGCGCAGATGTTCCAGGAGGCGGGGATCGACCTGCCCAACCTGCCCAAGTCCGAATTCGACGATCCCTTCGGCACGGCCACGGGCTCGGGCGTGATCTTCGGCGCCACGGGCGGCGTGATGGAGGCGGCCCTGCGCACGGTGATCGAGGTGGTCTGCGGCATCCAGGTGGAGAACCTCTTCGACCACGCGGACATCATTCCCCTGCGCGGTTTCGACGGCATCCGCTACGTCGAGCTGCCCATCCGGGACGTGGGTCCGGTGATCCCGATGTTCAAGCCCCTGGTGGACAGCTGGAGCTGGCTCAAGGGCGCCACGCTGAAGGTGGCCGTGGCCCACGGAACGGCCAACGCCAAGAAGGTCATGGAAGACATCAAGGCCGGCGGCCGGCTGAGCGAGTGCCACTTCATCGAGTTCATGGGCTGCCCGGGCGGCTGCATCGGCGGCGGCGGCCAGCCCATTCCCACCTCGCCGGAAATCCGCGCGGCGCGCGCCAAGGCCATCTACGCCGAAGACAGCTCCTACAAGGTTCGCAAGTCGCATGAGAACCCGGCCGTGCTGGAACTCTACACCAAGTTCCTCACCGACGGTCCCTGCGGCCATCTCAGCCACAAGCTGCTGCACACGCACTACCAGGCGCGCGGCCGCTTCATCGCCTGATTTTCCCGACCCGGAGTCCCCAGGGCTCCGGGTCCCCTTTTGCCTGAATCACCGATCCAGATGTGGGAGTTGCCCCGCATCCCTGCCGCGCCTACGTTGCAGGCGTCAATTGGCCCGCGGGCCGGGAGCATGAACATGTCGGGTTCCATTCTGCGCATCGACGCGGAACACATCGGGAAGACGCTGCGCGCGGCCGGCAGGGCGGACGCGGCGCGGGTGCGCGAGGTGCTGGCCAAGGCTTCGGCGCACAACGGCCTGGACGACGGGGAGATGGCCGTGCTGATGGGCGTCAGCGATCCCGAGCTCCTGCACGAGCTGTTCGCCACGGCGGCCCGCGTCAAGCGCGAGATCTACGGCAACCGGTTGGTGATCTTCGCGCCGCTCTACATCTCCAACCTCTGCGCCAACGACTGCGCCTACTGCGCCTTCAGCGTCGGCAACAAGGGCCTCAAGCGTCGCGCCCTGAGCCAGGACGAGATCGCCCACGAGGTGCTGCACCTGATCCGCATGGGCCACAAGCGCGTGCTGCTGGTGGCCGGAGAGGCCTATCCACGCCAGGGCTTCCGCTACGTGCTGGACTCCATCGAGACCATCTACAAGACCAAGGAGGGTCCGGGCGAGGTGCGGCGCGTCAACGTCAACGTGGCGCCCCTGACCGTGGAGGAGTTCCGCGAACTCAGCGGCGCGCGCCTGGGCACCTACCAGATATTCCAGGAGACCTACCACCCGGAGACCTACCAGGCCGTGCACACCCGCGGCCCCAAGGCAGACTACGACTGGCGCATCTCGGCCATGGACCGCGCCATGACGGCGGGCATCCATGACGTGGGCGTGGGCGTGTTGTTCGGACTCTGCGACTGGCGCTGGGAATTGCTGGCCCTGATGCAGCACGTGCGGCACCTGGAGCAGGCTTTCGGCTGCGGGCCACACACGGTGAGCGTGCCGCGCCTGGAGCCCGCCTCGGGTTCGCGGATCAGCGAGCAGCCGCCCAAGCCGGTCAGCGACGTGGAGTTCCGCAAGCTGGTGGCCATCCTGCGGCTGGCCGTGCCCTACACGGGGATCATCATGTCCACGCGCGAGACCGCCGAGATGCGGCGTGAGACCTTCGCCTTGGGCGTGTCGCAGATCTCCGCCGGCAGCCGGACCAATCCGGGCGGCTACGAGGAGGACGAGGAGTGCGACCGCGTCTCCATCGAGGGCGATACGCAGTCCGCCACCGCGCGTGGGCAGGACGCCATGCGCCAGCACGAGGTGGACGACGACGCGGGCGCGCAGTTCAGCCTGGGCGACCACCGCGAGCTGGACGAGGTCGTGCGCGACCTGATCGCGATGAAATACATCCCCAGCTTCTGCACGGGCTGCTACCGCCTGGGCCGCACGGGCGCGGACTTCATGGACTTGGCCAAGCCCGGCGACATCCGCGCCCACTGTGATCCCAACGCCATCTCGACTTTCCTGGAGTACCTGCTGGACTACGCCACGCCGTCGACTCGCGCTTCAGGCGAGGCGCTGATCCCCGAGCTGATCGCCGGGATGGATCCGGGTCCCGCCGAGACCTCGCGCCAACTGGTGGAGAAGGTCCGCGCCGGCCGCCGGGATGTCTACTGCTAAACCGGGGAAGGCAGGACACCATGGATGCACAGAGTCATTTTGGATTGGCTTCGTGATGTGAAGCCCGCAAGGGCTGAACCACAATCTGGGTGAAGCCGTCAGGCGAACCAACTACACGGATCCAGGAAGATCGTGCGTCGGCCGTCTGTTCGACGCCGGCCGTGAGGCCGGCTAGTTACGGCCGCTGAAAAAGCGCCTCTTTGGCTCCACCTTTCTGGCGCAAGCCATTGCTGTCTCAGTT